>NZ_JBXYJH010000005.1:0-305902 GCF_057396215.1 Psychrobacter sp. CX18
GCTACCCCCTCCCGTGTGGGCAGTAGTGATACTGCGACGAGATTAGCCAAACAGTGGGTTGCTGCGAACAACGCCCACCGTGAGTACTATCTTGCCGCAGGTGCGATTCGTGGACTGCATGTTGCAAACGTAGTAGATATCACCCGCTTGCCTACTATTCACTCTTTATCCGCTTACTGCCTTGCCTCAACCTTAATTGGCATAGAGCCTGCTAGTGACAGTGTCTCTTATCATAACCAACACTCAATACATACTTGGCTGATGCGTCAATCGGTATCCGCTGATCAATGTCAGCTTGCTGCTGACTCTGGCGTATGGGTAGAGGCTAAGCTGATTGCAGCTGACATCCCTTATACCCGCTACCCAAGCCCACTATCTTTTGCCGCCTATACCTATAGCGGCCTTACTCAAGCACGTAGTGGCGATGCTAGTGCCCCAAGCTATGACTCACAGATTAGTGATGACGGACAACATAAAGTCATCACCACCCCTGTGTGGGCTGGTATCAGTGATCATGATGACAAACATACCCCGCCACTTCGATCCCTACAGCTGTCGACAGGGGCATCGCACGGTTGGCAGTTTGCCCCAAGGCTTGGGCAAGCGGTGCTGTTATCACATTGGTATGGTGATATCGACAGTCCGGTGATTACCCGTAGCCTTTATGAGGGTATTGGCATGGGAGATGTGGATGAGCGGGATGTGACCTATCAAGATAGCGGCGCGGCGCATCGTTATAATCTGATGCAAGGCGCCTCCCCTCGTTGGCATGGCGGGGCGTTGGGTCATTCTCAAATTAATGAGGATGATGCACACAGTGGATGGATATCAGGTATCAGTCAGTTTGGGCTGGATAGTGATTCTGAAACCAATCTGCTGTTTGATGATACGCCACATAAGCTTGGGCTTCAGTGGTCAGTCAATACGCAGGACAAAGCCAATGCCAGTACCCCGACATCAAGTGATAAGGGTGTGTTCTCTCCAAGTGAGCATGTGATAGAGCTGGGTGTACTACGTCACCGCTTTGGTAATCATCAGTCTACGCTTCGTGGTGCTGGGTTTGAGGTGGCAAGTGATAAAGGTTTACAGGTGTCAGGGGATAATGGTGTTTTGTTATCGACGTTTGGGATACGCCATTCTCAAAGCCGTCATGAGTCAGCTTGGGTCAATGATGCGGGCGCTCGTCAGTTGGATCTAGGCTATACGCTATCTGATAGTTATAGTGAGGCGAAGCAAGGCCATTTGCAGTCGTCTCAAGATGTAGATGCGCAGATAAAAGCGTTTAAAGAGACGGCTCAAGTTATTGATGAGACGCTCGGTGTGGAGACGCTTGGTGCGCCTGATGTGATGCTGGTGAGCAAAGACAGTCTGCTGGCATCAGGCCAAAACACGCTGTTTACGGCTAAGAGTGTGGTGAGACAGTCTGGGTTAACTCAGTCGGATATGGTGGGCGGTAGTTATCAGCTACTTGGCGATACGTTAAGCTCGCTTGCTGGTGTATCTGGACAAGCATCTAAGTCAGGCTTTAATGTGAGTGCTAATACTAAGCCGCTTGCGATACAGGCGCAAGGCGGTGAGCTGCAGCTGCACTCTCAGCAAGGGTTGATGATAGGTAGTGAGTCTGGTGAGGTGCATGTAGCCTCTCCGACTCGTATTAAGGTACAGACTAGCGGCGGGGCATCGTTAACGATTGATGAGAGCGGGGTTAAGTTTGTGTGCCCAGGGACGATTAAGATTCAGGCGGTGAAGAAGGGTCTGGTTGCTGGGGCTAAAGTATTTGCTCCAGTTATAGCTTTGCCGACTTCGGGAATGTTTAGTCGTCGTTTTGACTTTAGCCAACTACTAGATGCAGGTCTTTTAAAAGCAGGTAGAAAATATAAAGTTGTAAATCTTACCAAAGGTACTGAATTTTACGATGTAATACCTGAAGATGGCAGAACGCCTAGACTATTTGGCACAGAACAAGATGAGATTGAAGTTATTATCATTGGTCATGAGGATGCTGAAGAATTACTAATGATGGAAAATGAGATTAACAATAGTAATCAGGACCATGAGAACGAAGAATGCTGTGCTCTTGAGGAAGAGGACAACGATGAGGTTGAATATGATTTAGAAACCAACATAGATGATAATCTAGAGGATGACTACCATGAATTTGGTAATTAATGATTTATTTAAAATGATACTTCTGCCCTTAATATTAGCTACTAGCTCTATCAGCTGTGTGAGTGCCAAACCTTTGCCAGAACCTTTAAAGGCTCCAGCAAAATCTATTATTGTACAAAAGAACAAAGGTGATTTGGAAACAAATCAAAAGGTAAAACTTGAATTCAATACCATTCATGATTCTGAGGAGAAATGTGATCCAAAAAACTTTGGCTTTACTTGGCAAAACCTTGAAGACGATCTAGCTTATTACGGAATGGGGTGGGACAAGATTCGCTGGCTAATGAGTCCTTATTACTGTACTCAAGTAAGAAAATCAGGCTTTGATAATGTAATAATCTATGAGTTGTATGATAGAAACAGTCCATTGCATGTTTTTTATATATACGAAACAAAGAAAAATGAACGCGTTTTGGTAACAGTAACACGTAGCGATCCTCTTCAACATATCTCAGAAGGTAAACGTAAGTATTTTGGAGATATAGATAGTTTTCTTAAAGGAAAATTTATTATTAATCAATATATTGACAAGCAAAGTTATTAAGAATAACAAGTGGGGAAAGAATGAGTTTTGTAAAGCCAGTAAATAGAGTTACTTATCCATCTGATCGTCAAGGTTTTTTATATGCATTGTCTAGTAGAGAAACTAGTTCTGATTTGAATCAGCCTGATAACAGCCCAATCAATATTGAACGTCAAAAGGTTCATAACCAGCCAGGTAATAGAGGTTATATAGGATATTTTCAAACTGGTGAAGCTGCACTTTACGATGCTGGTTTTTTCACTGTACCTTATCCATTTAGTACTAAAAAAAACAGTCAATTTCAATTAGCAATAAAGAATAATGATTGGGTTGGCAGTTGGACTGGTAAAGACGGAGTAAATTCTAAAGCTGATTATCTTAGAGGGAGACGTCATCAGTTAACCGCTATTAATATTCTTGTTAATAGAAACTGTGGCTATATAAGAAACGATAATATCAATGAGTTTTATGGTAAAAAAATGAACGGGGTTGAATTAACAGAATCTGGTTGTATTGCTGCCTCTCATTTAGTCGGTTTTGGATCATTAAAGAAATACGCTTTATCTAATGGAAAGACAAATATTAAAGATGGTAATAATACTAGCGTACAAGATTATATGGATTTGCTGAACTACTACGATATGGAGTCTTGCTGCAACCGTAAAATATATGTAAAAGTTGTAGAAAATGATGAGCCAGTATTAGGTGTTATAGTAGATATTGAGTCAGAGTACAAAGAAGGTAAATACTACTCTCAAATAGGTAAAATTAAGAACTCTTATACTACCAATGGTGAAGGCAGAATCCCTGTAATCGTTCGTCACCCTGGTGCGGTCATTAAAGTTACCATCAATGGTAAATCAAAAACCATCATCCAAGAAGCCAGTAGAACACAAGATTATGTTATTGACATAACAGGTAGTATCAAGGTTAGAGGTAGGCTAGATAAACCAGGTAACCCACAACCGCGCCCCTTACCAGAAAAATCACCACAGGATCAACGTAATGAATTAAAAAATAAATCACTAACACAATCGGCTAGTAAAGAAGCTAAAAATGTCACTTTTAACCTATCAATTATTGAAGGTGATACTAAAAAGCCTATTACCAACATGCGCTACTACTTGATATATAAAGGCAAATCAAAAGAGCATCGCACTAATAATCAAGGCATAGAGTCTGATATAACAGCAACAGTAGGAGAAGATATTGAAATATGTGTTGCTGGTAAGGACAAATTGCAAGCAGTAGGAGACTTTATAGTCAGTAGCAATCATGAAGGCAAAACGATTAAAGTTCCATTACCTGTAGAATCCTTTAAATTAAAAGTTATTGATGAAGACAGATCTGTTGTAAAAAATACATATTTTATGATTTTTTATAGAGGTCGTCAGATTGTTAAAAAAACAAACTCTAAAGGTTTTTTTAATCTAAATATGTTAGTCGGCTTTGTTTATGGATTTGGACTAACTAACGGTATAGAGCTTCTTAAATTGAGATGCTTAAAAGGTATTGATGAACAGCCTATAAAAATAAATGCATCAGCCAAAGCCACTGCACTTAGAATTAATATCATGCGCGGCACATTAGGGTTTAACTCTAATGACCGATCCACTTCCAATACGAATTCAGATACCAAGAATAGTAAGCCATCTAAAATAGAGAGTGAACCTGTTGCAACACAGAAAGTAGAGTCTAATACTCAAAAACATGGTAATCCTATTACTAGTGTCGTCACATCACAGCCTACAAGTGATACGACAAGATATCATATTTATTATAATGGTAAAATTAAAAGGCAGAACGCAAATGCTACTGGGTATGCAGAGTTCATCTACTATGATCAAAATGGGGGTAAGCATAACTTGGGTAAGTCGAAATACATTCGTACTCCCAGTCTTAAAGCTGGAAACATTCCAAATGGAGGTAATATTTATTTGGTAGACGAAAGAAAACATGACAGCTATATCAGTTCTGATAAAAAGTTAGGATATAAATGGCACATTCCTGCATACATAGGTAAAAACCTTAGGGAAAGATATTACTTAAATGGTTTAACTATGGCTGGTACACTTGGTACGTTAATGAAAATGGGATATCAAGAATATGAGGGTACTGGTTGGAGTAATGTCAAAGCTGAGTCTAAAGGAAGTTCATCTCATTACAATGGACGTGCAGGAGATTTTCGGTACTTAGGAAAAAATAATGCTCATAGAAAGGGTGCTGTACATACGAGTTATAAGACTTTTGATAAACTAGAAAATGAGAGATGGGTAAAAATATTTAAAACTTACGGATTTCAAACATTTTATACAGGTACTTCAGCTACAAGTGGTGTTCCCGCATTGAAAGGAACAACCTACTGGAAAGGCCACCACGATCATCTACACTTAGGTAATCAAGGTTCAGCAGCTAGTTTAAAATCTCGTGGTATTCTGGAAGATATTTAAATAGGACATTTATAATGAAATACTTATTATTACCTTTGTTTTGTATTACGTTATCGGCATGTAATGTGAGTAATGAAAGCACTGCTAAAATCGATACTAACGATGCTATTAAGATCAATGCGAATGATACTGCAAAGATTAATAATAATGACGCTATTAAAGATAATTCTAGTGACGATGGTATAGTCGAAGTTTCAGATAACAAAGCATCAGGATGTCATAATACTATACCAGATTGGCAAATTAAAGAGCTGGCAGAAGTTCCTTGTTTAAAATTACCTATTTCAAATCAAGACTTCCTTGATATAAAAAAGTTTAATAATGGTATGTTCGATGTTGAAGGCGATACAAAATACCCAAAATCTCAAGACTATTACAAACAAATATTGCTTGGTCTCATACCCTACGATGATGAAGAGACGTTTCTGATTAGTTTTAGCAACGACCAGTACGAAGATATGTATCCAAATCAGTCATTTCACATTACAAAAGTAAAAAACCACAATGAAGAAGGTAGTCTTTATACTTTAGGTGTTTATCCTCTAGGACTTGTAGATTATGACTTCCAGGACAGCGAATTGATCAAACTAGGCATAGACCCAAATGAGTTTGCAGATATCGACTTCAATACTCTTGGACAAGAAAATATCCCTATAGACGATGTTTGTATGATGAATTTTATTATTAATAAAGATTGGACACTAACTCGTTCTTATTCTTGCCAGAATAGTCAAGCCACTAAAGAGGATATTAATAGTTTCAAAGAACAATTCGGTTTTAAGTATAAATTAAATGTTACCGATTTGGGTTTGAACTATGAACGTGTGGATTAGATAATTAAGCAAGATAAGATAAAATTAAATGAGTATAAGTTTAAGATTATTTGTTAAATATAAATACATAAAATTTCGTTATATGAGATTGATAGCGGTAAGATTTTGAATATGATTCTAATATTTAATTTTAGCTCTATGGCTAAGCTTTTTAGCCACGATTGCAGCGGATATACTGAACGACAACATAGGCTGCTGTGGTCAGGCTTGAGATGGCACGCAAAGCAAGTGACATCGCAAGCCATTACCACTGCCCTATGCTGGCGGACAGATAGTAGCGAAAAGCGTGAACAGCTACAACAACAAAACATCATCCAAGCCATTCATTTACTACAGCTACGCCCAAGCATCCGTGCAATCAGGACAAGACACCATAAGCCAGCTACACCCAATGCATAAACAACTGGGTAGTCAGCAAGTCATCGTGCGTAGTGATGGCTTAGAGGCGGATACCCTTGCTTATAACTTGATTGGATGAGCCTAAGTCGTATTAACTCAGCATCTTTATGAATTACCCACGTACTTTAAAATTTAATTTTTTAACGATATGATTAATTTAATATGAAACCATTAATAATGCTTTGCTCTTCACTACTGTTATTCTGCTCATGTCATGGATATGATTCGAATTTAAAAATTGAAGATATATATAGCAATCCCGACATAGATCAATTTTCTAACAATACTGTAAAATTAGTTAAAGTCGGTGAACCTATTAAAATGAGCTCGATCTTTGATAACTTAACTAAAGACTACAAAATTAATAAAATATCTTCAGTAGGTGATTGTGGCGGTTTCCTTGCAGAGAAGGATAATGTTAATGAAGATATTTATCAATTTGGAAACATGATTGTTAATACAATGAACGATTTAGCCGTTATTTCAAAAGTCGTCAATATCAAAGAAGGAACTTCATTTAATTACAAGGGGCTTATTATTAGTAATAATTTGACACCTTACGATATAAATCACAAAGACTTTGAGATTTCAGAACCTGAATATAATTTACGAGATGAAAAGCTTACAATTGAAACAACTGATATTGAAACCTCGTATGATAACGTCTATCAAATTAGACAAGTTGAAAGTGATGACTTAGTCAATTTATTCTTTTTAAATGGAAAAGCTATAGGATTTGAAATAATTTCTCAGTGTTAATAGCTTATAAAACTTACAGCATCTGTAAATTTTATTGTAATGCTAGGTACCAATTCTATTTCGAGTGTCTTGCTGGTAAAAGCATTTACCTATGTAAGTTAAATTAAACTAGGTAATAGCAGTAATTACAAATCTACGGAGCATTTAGATAAGGTTGTAGCGAATATACTGTTCAGCATTATCTAAAACAGTCACAACTAATACTTAACTCAATCATCCACCGAATTTTAACTCTTTATTTGCTTACTGCATTGCATTAACCTTCTCTAATAAGTATTAAACCCACTAACTAAGCTATAAACTCAAGTCTTGTTGAAGCCTCCCTAGAAGTTCTAGAAACATTTTAAATAATCAAAGGATAGTTTAATGAAGCAAATTTTTATAATTTTAGGTATACTAATTTCATTATTTATCTTTATTGAAAGGGTTGCGAAAGCCGATACAGTCAAATCAATACAAAGGCTAGAGCTGAAAAATAATAATATTAAAAAAGAGATTGAAAGACTTTACTTTAAAAATTATGAAAAAACTGAGTATAAAAAGGCGTTTGAACAGTCTCAGATTGAATGGATTAAATATAGAGACCGTTATTGTAAAGATTACATTGGTGCTGAGGCGTCATCTGTACAAGGTAGTGGCGCTGAATTAATAGTTCTAGAATGTTTAGTTAACCAAAACAATAATCGTTTAATTGAATTATCTAAATTAATTAAATAACTACCCTATACACCAATAAGTAAGCTTATTTTAAAAGCAATCAATTAACTACTTATACCCAAACAATCCTTCCTAGCATAGCCATGCCACTTAGCCAATTAATTAAGATACCGGGTCACTATCAAAGTGAATAACGCAGCCAATACCAATGACAAATAATTTAAGGTTGTAATCTTAATCACAATATAGGTTTGAAAGTTAATATTGCTATCTAGCTTGTCACTCATGAAATCTATTGAGTACGTATGGTCTAATGTATTCAGTACATTTAACGGGTAAGTATTGAGTGATGCTAAACATCTTTTAGACTTAGGATGTAGTGAACAAAACATTTTGATAACATGAAATATTTATTAATAATTTCAATAGAAGGGGTACGGGTAATGAAGTATAAATTATCGATTCTATTGCCTTTAATAATATGTTCGTGTTCCAACAATATAAAAGAAGCGAATGACCTCCCAAAAAGCCATGATAAAACGCTAATTCAGAATCTCTATCAAGATAGTGACAGATCGTTAAATAGTGCTTATAAGAAATTGCTCAATTCAGCACCCTATTTGCTAAAATTAAATCTCGAAAAGGATCAGCAAGCTTGGTTGAAACAAAGAGGTGAAGCTTGCAATCATAAAGGCTTTAGTCATCCGAAAGACTTAAAATCATTGGATTGTTTTACAGAGAAAAATGTGCAGCAAGTTAAGATTTTGATTCAAAGACGAATAATGCTTCAAGACTTATTAGATAGTGAATTTACTGGATTAAGTCAAAGAAATACAAATAACTATACCGTAGATTTTCAAGCAAATTGTCTTTGTAATTACACTATGCCATATGTTGATAGTCAGTCCGAACGTCTTGTGACTAATTCTTCATGTTTATCTTCTAATATTAAACCACTGAACTCTGAAAAAATTACAAATATTAAGTTTGACAAGTTGGGTAAACTAAACGTTGAAGCATTAAATAAGCATGGCTCAACATATCAAATAAGTTTTGATCCTAAAGGTGATCATATTTACAGTATTATGCTATTTGGTAAATGAGGTGTAATAAAAGAAAAAACCAAAAGTATGGTAGAAGCTGTGGGTGTGGGTAGTAAATATAGTTTGAAAATTAATGACGTATGCAGTGATTTCGATGGTTAATTGTTATTAAATTATTTAAATAAATATTACCCATAATTTTGGATCAAGAAAATGAAACTATCTATAATTATAATTGGTATTTTGCTTACAGGTGCTTGTACTTCGATAGAATCTAGAGTACCCCATTATATCCCTCAATGTAATGAAAAAAATGTATACGAGCAACTTGAGTGCTTAGAGAATAGCTTAGAAGTAAAAACACAGGTATTACATAGTCTCAATAATAAGAGTACGTATGATTATGAAATCTGGATAGATAAAGTAACTTATGAATGTGAAACTCTTGATTCAAATGCACTCGGCGAAGCCATATCAGAAGGTTTAAGCTGTAAACATAGACTGTATGATGAAAGAATTAGTACCTTAAAAAATCAATATAGTAACTCAAGTAAATTAATAATGTTTGAGTGATAATCACGCCCTCAATGAAGAGACTTGTGATCACTAGTATCTAAAATAGTAACGTTTTATATGACGATTTTACAGAACAAGAGTATTCGCCACAATCCTAGCCATATTGTCTCACTACCTACTTCCACTAAAATAATGCGAAAGCTAAGACTCATAAATGGATGTACAGAGTAAAAATAATTAACTGGATTCTGTTACGATATTTAGGTCTTTAATTATCTTATCAACCTCACTCACGTAAAGCCCTAGATCAGGCTCTAGATGAAAGCCTGGAACCGGAGTATTTTGTCCTTTTTGTTTTCCAAGACGCACTATGATGGTATTGGTCTCAGGCAACACCAGCACTCGCTGACCTAGGTGCCCAAGCATGGCGTAAAATGGCACGGGACTGTCCATATCAGTCCATACAGAATGACCATAAATCTGAGGCTCTCCGTCGTTGAACGCATCGGCGTTAGGCGTAATCATCCATTGGACGTGTTCCTTAGATAATAGTTGCTGCCCTTGCCACTGCCCACCGTTTAATAACAATTGACCAAATTTTGCAAAATCTAACGCATTGGCATTGAGACAGCAGTATACTTTTTCAATGTCACCCGAGCCGTCTAAAGACCAGTACCCCTGATTTTTCATGCCAAGCGGCTTCCAAAATTTTTCCTCTAAATAACTGGAGACGGTATAACCATGAGGCGCAAGCGCTCGAGTTAGGGCTATCCCAAGTAGCTGAGTATCGCCCGAGGAATAATCAAAATGGCCACCACACGGTTCAACAAAGTCGCGACTGGTCATTTGCTTGATTAAATCTTTGCCATAATACGCCTTAGCTGTGGGATTAACAGGTAAATAATAATCCTCTAGCCAGTCATAGCCTGAGGTCATACCAGATAGATCGGCAAGGGTGCAGTTATCGGCGTATTTATTGTCTTTATATTCGGGGAGATAGGTGGTAATGGGTTCGTTAACACTGCTAATCATCCCTTCCTCTACTGCTTTGAGATAAAGCATGGTGGTGACCGTTTTTGCCATTGAAAAACTATTGGTATGCGAGTCGCCATTGTAGTCTTGCCAATAATTTTCATATAACAGCTTGCCATCTTGGATGACAGCAAAGGCAATAGTTTGATCCGTATCCAAGGCATTTTGCAATGCTGGAGTCAATTTAAATTGATTAATATTGGGGTGCTGGTTCCATGGTATTGGCGTCTCGGTATTGATGACCCTATTGTCAAAATCGACATAGTCATCAATATTGGCGGTCTTTTCACCTTTCAGATAGGTCAACTGTATACCGCGAAATATATAGCTATTACCGGTAACTATCAGCCCTAAGCTAACCACTACCAATAGACCGATAATAGTCAGTAACATCCATTTAATAAACGAAATAATATAACCCATTTAACTGTCCTTAGTTTGAATTGTTTATCCTAAATGGTTGACCTTAATCTTAACCCTTTTCTAAACAATAACCTATCCTTTTAAGGCTCGGTCAGGCTTCATGAATCTACTATCTGTAGCGTTTTAATGTGTTGAACTTGGACTCGTCTTACTAAATAACCTGAATTCGGGATAATCAACTCATCAAATTTAAGGTAATAGGCACCCCTCTGTTGCAAAGCAATGCTTCTTACCTTATATACAAATGATCTTCATCCCTTTTTCACTTTGGAAAGGTTAGCTCCCTTCCTTTTCCAAAGGAAGGGTTGGGGATGGATTTTTTAACTCAAATAAAAACAATGGCTGACAAAAAATCTTATCCCGAATTCAGGTTAAATAGGTTAATTTCTAAATTGAGTATTAAAATTATACGTGACCTAAAATAAAAGGTAGCCCAACTTAAGTTAGACTACCTTGTTCAATCCACTTATTCAATTAAAACCAATACAATAGCATTCAAATAAGATATTCAAATTAAAAATGACAGCATACGTCTACCCTCGTGCACCCACCTTGTCCCAAAGTTTATTTAATCGTTTTTGTGAGACAGCTTGACGGGTCTTCATCGGCTGAGCGAACAGCTGAATACGGAACTCTTCGACCAACCAGCGATAGTCGCTAATAGTCTCGTCATCGGCACGGCCCGCAAGGCGCTCCATATGCACATCAAGCTCATATACTGCATCAAGGTCGCCTTCAAGGTTATGCTCAAGACGCTCAATACGAACCTCAAGTGCTTCAAGATAACGCGGATACTGTTGCCAATTTTCATAATCCATACGATAGACAAAATCGGAAAGATGTAAGTCATCAAGTTGATCTTCAATATCATCAATGGACTCAGCAAATATTTCACGATCAAGCATTAGCAGACTACGGCGAATCCGTTGCCAACGGGTATAGACGTCTTTTAATAACCTTAAAACTGTTTGACCTTCTAATAAGAACTGACTTAGTACAGCTTCGGCAGTCTTTTCAAATTCGCTCTCCTCTAAGGGCAATTGCTTAGCAAGCTTATAAGCGGTGTCATCAGCATTATCCGGAAGCGCTTCTTTATGATCTTTAAAAATTGGCGCATGAGCTTCTAATGAGGCATCAAGCGTGGCATCGACTAAGATGGTTTTCAGCTTCTCCATGTCACCTAAGGGGGCAAATGCAAGCTTAAAGGTTTTATCAATTTGGCTAGTTAGCTGTTTTAGCTTGGCGCCAAGCTGTAACTTTATTAGTGTCAAAACCCCTTTGCGATGGGCTTTAAGTGCTGCGCTGACGTCCGTAAACTGATGGATAGTCACCGCCTCGCCAGCCTCATCAGCAACTAGCGCTGAGAACTGCTTCATTACAATACCTGCACTATGGCGGTTTTGACTAAATTTATAATGTTCAGGAAATTCGGTATGGACCCCTTGCGAATCTTTATCGACGCTGATAGCTTGGCTGGTTTGAGACGCATGTCGCAACTGTAGGGCTTTTAGGTCGCGCCCTTTTTCAATGACGCGTTTTTTATCATCGACCACACAAATTTGCGGCTGCAGATAGCGATCAATCGATGAGGGGTTGAAATCATCTGGTTTTACACCGACCACACCACGGCGTTGCAGCGCTTGGCATAACTGGTTTAGAAGTCCTGCCTGATGGTTGCGCTCTAGCTCATCATACAGACTGTCAGCGGTATCTGGAATCGGTACAATCTTACGTCTAATGTCTTTAGGTAGCGACTTTAGAAGCTGTAATACTAATTCATATCGCCACCCTGGCACGCCCCATAATAGCTCAATGGCATCCAACTGCGGTAATGCCGCAAGGGGCACTCGAATAGTAACGCCATCATCTTCAGAGGCAGGGTCGAATACATATTTTAACGGCAGTTTTAGATCCCCAAGTTGCCATACTTCTGGGAACTCACCTGTGGTCGGAGCCGTCTCTTTAAGCACATCATCGTCAGTGAAGAATAAAAATCTGGGATCTTCTTTTTCGATTTCAGCACGCCAGTCCTCAAAGGCTTTACGACTAGCAATGTGTTCAGGAATTTTACGCTCATAAAATTGATACAGGTCTTCTTCATCGACCAATAAATCACGACGACGCAGCTTATCTTCAATATGTTCTACGTCAGCAATCTTCTCCATATTATGCTGTAAAAATGGCGCTTGACGACCCAAATTGCCCGTAACCAAACCATCACGGATAAAGATCTCACGAGACTCTTCTAGATTGATTTGTTCATAGTTGGTCAACTGTTTAGATACTATAATAAGACCAAATAGACTTATTTGTGCATACGCACGTACCCTGCCCGTTTTCTTTGACCAATGCGGTTCGAAATAATGATATTTGAGCAAATCACCGCCTGCCGAAATAATCCATTCGGGCTCAATCTTCGCCACCGTTCGCATAAATACTTGAGACGTTTCAACGATCTCAAAGGCCATCACCCAAGGCGGCACTTGCTTAAATACGGTACTGGCTGGGAATATCTTGGCTTTTTGTTGTTGCGCCGCTAGATACTCACCCCGCTGATCGGTTTTGTGAGCAATCACGGATAACAGTCCAGTAAGCAAGGCACGGTGAAGATTGGCGTATTTGACAGCCCGTTGTTCTTCGTCAATCTGGTTGTCGTTGTGATTGCCGTTACTGGTATGGTCCACTATCAAATCAGCGGCAACATTTTTAGCCACATTATTTTTAACAACTGTATTTTTAGAGCCTTTAATAGCCTGACGATTGTTGGGTGTATTTTTGCCAGTGTTATTCTTATTAGATGAACGGGATATATCGCTGCCAGAGTCAGTGAGCAGCTTAAGTTCTTTGACCATTTGTTCTAACTGACGATAGGTTCTTTCCCATTCACGTAGGCGCGGAAAACTTAAGTAATGCTTTTTAGCAAAAGATTTACGTTGGCTATTGGTCAGCTTGTTGCCTCCCCCTTCATACAAAGCCTTCCACAGACTTAGATAGAACAGGAAGTCTGAATCTTCTTGACGAAAAAGGGCATGCTTTTGATCAGCTTGGGCTCGCTTCTCAGCAGGACGCTCACGGGGATCTTGTACAGCCAACGCGGAGACAATAATTAACATCTCAAGCATACAGTCGAAGTCGCTACCAGCCACTAACATACGTGCCAGCCTAGGATCAATCGGCATACGTGCCATGTTTTGACCGATCCGAGTCAGCTTAATCTCGTTTAGGGTTTGTTTGGAGATAGGTTTATTGCTATCTTTGTTCTTAGCCGTGATGGCGCCTAATTCATCGAGTAAACGACGGCCATCTTTGATTAATCGACCGTCAGGTGGCTCGATAAAGTCAAAGTTCTCCACCGTACCTAAGCGAAGGCTCGCCATTTGTAAAATAACAGAAGCTAAATTGGTACGCAGGATTTCAGGTTCGGTATATTCTGGACGACTGGCAAAGTCTTCCTCAGAATACAAACGAATACAAACCCCGGGCGCCACACGACCACAGCGACCTTTGCGCTGATTTGCAGCCGCTTGTGAGATGGCTTCAATAGGCAGGCGCTGCACGCGAGAGCGATAGGAATATCGTGAAATACGGGCAAAGCCTAAATCAATCACATAGCGTATACCGGGTACGGTCAATGCCGTCTCAGCAACGTTGGTGGCTATCACAATACGTCTGCCCCGCCCTGACGGCTGAAAGATACGTTGTTGCTCAGAATAGGACTGTCTTGCAAACAAGGGCAATACTTCGGTATGGCGTGGTCCATGCGCTACTAAGACCTCTAATAACTCACGAATCTCGGCCTCAGTGGCCGCAAATATCAGGATATCTGCGTGCTCAGGATGGCCTTTTGCCACAGCATCATCAAAGCACTCTTCTACTGCTGCGACGACCGCTCGTGGTAGATTATCCTCAAAGTCATCATAGCTATCATCATCAGAGCTAGTAACGGGTTCGTCGGTTAACGGACGGTATCTTACTTCCACAGGATAGCCGCGACCTTCAACATCAATAACCGGTGCGGGCACCATGCGTTTTTTGACGTTGTCATACTGAGCGAAATATTCACTAAAGCGGCCGGTATCTAATGTGGCTGAGGTGATAATGACTTTTAAATCTGGGCGCTTAGGCAAAAGCTGTTTCAGATAGCCCATGATAAAGTCGATATTGAGGCTACGCTCATGAGCCTCATCGATAATAATAGTGTCATAGCGGGTTAAGAAACGATCATGGCCCAGCTCAGCGAGCAAGATACCATCCGTCATTAGCTTCACCACGGACTTTGCAGTACCCTGCTCGTTAAAGCGAATCTTAAAGCTGACAGTGTCGCCCAACGGTTCACCCAGCTCATCAGCGATACGGTTTGCCACACTACGTGCTGCCAATCGTCTTGGCTGTGTGTGCCCTATCTGACCAGTTATACCCCGTCCTGCCATCATCGCAAGCTTAGGGAGCTGAGTGGTTTTACCCGAACCGGTCTCCCCTGCTACGATAATTACTTGGTTGTCTATAATAGCTTGCACTATATCCTCAGCACGCTTACTGACAGGAAGCTCGTGATTCAGTCGTGCTGGCATGTTGTCAGGAATACTGTCCATACGCTCTTGCACTGCTTGCTGTGAGCGCTGTTTGGTTCTCTGAAACTTGGCTTTTTTCTCTGCCAATACTTTCTCAGGGGTGTTTTTATTAGGTCGCTTCAGCTCTCTTTCTAAACGACTTAGAAAGTGGCGGTCTTTAGCAAGTACAGGTAGCTTCTCCAGTACTAGGGGGTTTTCATTTAAACTTTGCCCCTCTGATGGCTCATCATTCGCTTTTGAAGTACTTGGTTTTGAAGTGTTCAATTTTGAAGTGTTCAATTTTGAATTCTTCAGTTTTGAATCTAAATTATTCGGCTTTGAATTATGCGTATCAGATGTCTCTAACCCTGAATGTTCTGAACGCCTATCTTGAGGTTTTTCATTCTCCATAGACTGAACATTATCAAGATCACGTTGGCTTGACGGGCTTTCGTTTGTGTGGCTTTCAACATAAGCGCTTTCACTGGGATGTGGGATATCATTTTCTGAGGTATTCGGCATGTTCAAGTTAGGTGTCTTCTTTGAGTTAGGCTGGCTAGTAGGCATTTGCTTAGGCTATTTATTATAATTGGATGATATTTAATGAAATAGTTGAATAAAATGAGTGTCATTAGCGATTTATGAGGGCTAAAGTGTTTAAAATCAAGGTTTGTACTTAGGTGTATCTAAATGTCATAAGATAACCCGAATTCAGTATAGTCAACTCATCAAATTTAAGTTTACAAGTACTTTTTCCTTACAATGCTTCCTACCTTTAAAATCCAGACTGCATCACTTTTAAACCCAAAAAGGTCAGCTACCTTCCTTTTTCAAAGGAAGGGTTGGGAAGGATTTTCCAACTTAAATAAAAATATTGGCTAGCATAAACTCTATTACCCGTAATGACATAGTTAAATCCAACTCAATAACTAATAAGTGAATTTTGTCTATCATGTGATTCTAATGCCAGCTCTTTAATTTCTTCATATGAATACTGTTTACCATGATTATCAAAAAAATATTCTTGGCTATTCTCGTCAGTAGCGACAAACATATCATAAATTTCAAACCTTTTAAGCTCTTCTATATTCTCGAATTTTAAAGGTATAACTATTTTACCCTTTATATTGATAAGTCCTTTCTTATCAGCAGATTTAACTATCATGACCCCATTATTTAACACATCATCGGTTGACCTATAGTACCCTGCAAACCCACTAACATAATCATACTTTCCTAAGTGCCTTACTATTTCACCAGTCGTATTAATAGCTAGCCATTTGTTATCCTTTTGCACAATAGCAAATCCTTGTACAAACTGATGAGCTATTTGATACTCAGGCTCTATCGCTATCTGCGCATTAGAATCGATATAGCCATACTTATCGCCCTGCTTAACTGCGATTAGTCCAGAATTTAACTTATAACCCAGCACGCTTTGGTCTATATCGTCAAATACCTCACTACTAGGCTCACCTGTAGCTAAATTATAAAACTGCCATTGATATTGATACTCTTTATCCGTTGACCGAGCACCAACAATCAGAGGGTAATTCATTCCTTTAACGTATTCGATTTCATCAAATTTGATAGGTAGAATCATCTCACCTGACAAGTATAATAGCCCTTTCTTATCACCTACTTCAGCAACAAAATACCGTTTGTTTTTAAAGGTATCAAAGTCTGGATGTTGTCTATTGTGAGCATTATCAAAGCTCATATATGCTAAGGGTTCATTATACATATCTAATGGGTTAATATCTGGATTGAGCGTATTATCTCTACCATTAGATTTAGTTCCTGATAAGGATAATTTATCGTAAATAAAAGGCACAACTTGTTGATACTGTTGGTCTATAAACGTAGCCAAGCCGTATTTACCATCTTTTTTGACAATTCTAAGGTGCGTGCCCTCAATCTCATACCAAAATTCTTCTAATTCGAAAGGATAAATAATGTCATTGTTTAAGGTAATTAACCCAAGTTTGGGGGCTTTTTCTATTCTGAGGTGATCGTCTGTAGCGTCATTAGTATTTTTAGACGCAGTATCAGTAGACTTTGTAGCACTAATCAAACCGTCTTTACGCAAGTTGATACTATGATATTCAAGGGGTATTAAAGCTTGATTGCTACGATTTATAATCCCTACTTTATTATCTTTTTCAACTTTGAAAAGCTCATCACCAATACTAACTTTTTGTCCTACTAGAAAATTCTCTATCTTTTCATATTTTAGGGGGATTATGATCTGATTTTTGCGGTTCACCACACCGTGTTTACCTTCTTTAATAACTTCTAATAAATCATTGGGCATGCTGCTTGGATCTACACGGTCATACTCTAAAACAAAGGGGTACACTACCTCGCCTTGTCTATTCAAAAAGCCCCATTTACCCTCTTTTTTCGCACCAATTAATGCCTCAGCACCTTGAATGAATTTGTTGTTATTAGAAATCTTAAAGCTATAGGAGACATTTAAATCATCAAAGATATAGATATCTTCGTAAATAGCAGGGGCAATTTGTTCCCCTTTTAGACTATATAAGCCCTGTAGAAGTTGAAATTCTTCCGTCTGAAGATCGCCTAACTCGATTTGGTCAAGTTTTACCGTTTCGCTGTCTATAGCACTATTGGTTGGCAGTAGATTAGCCGTTGTTACTTCTATACTATCTTTATAACTCCTCACCTGTGCCTCAATATAGTCGAATGGTACTAAAACGTCACCCTGTGCTGTCAGTATACCTGCCCAGCCGTCTTTAGAAGCCTCATATAGGATCTGCTCTTTGTTATCTATTGTGACTGATTCTGGCATAATCCTGTCGTACTGTAACGGAATAACGACCACGCCTTGAGTATTAACAAAGCCAAATTTGGGTTGCGGAACTTTTATATTATCAGCTGAGTTTGGATTACTTTGATTTTGATGATGAAACACACTCACTTTTTCAAATGATAGGCTGTCAAAGCCCATCACGGGTGCAATACCATCTACAAAACCACACGGGTAAGGATAAGGTGGAAATACTATATTTTCAGGTAGAGAATTACCCTTGTCTAACTGGCAGGGTAAAATCAAAAGAGGCTCTAGATTATCATAGTCATTAGCATGTGAAATATTGCCTATAGATAAGCTAAGTGCAATAATAGCTTTAATTGCATGAGTTAAACACTTTTGAGAAAGAAGGCTAGTCTTGTGCATGATAACTGTCATATGAGCTCTATTTTCAAAAGGCAAATTGTAAAGATTTTAAAGTGAATCTCGCTAAAGTATGCACTGAGTTAGTCTAAAATAATACATGACCTTTAAAGCTCAAGACTCTTTAACTTCTTAATGTTTAAATAACCGACAAAGTCTTTATCTTCACTGACTTGCCCACCGTGATTCTCCTCACTATCAATCGGTGAGATAACAATTCTGCCAGAAGTCCTGCCAGCAGTAAGCAGACCATTGACATCATATATCTCGTCAACATCGACCTGCATTTTGTCATCGATATGCGAGGCGCCATTGATAATTGAGTCTGGATCTTTCACACTAAACATTTTATAAAATTCGGTCTGGCGAGCATGCTTCATGGCAGCCGCTTGGGTGGGCGCAACGACAAGCAGTTTGTGATGAAACTCTTCAATACTGCCCTTTTGATAGCCACCTAAATATATAAAATATAGCTTTAGCGCTTGGCTTTTATCTGTTGATTGTTCATCCTCTGCTTTGGATAACTTCTCATCCTCAGCCTGCCATGAAATGTAATACCGCTTGCCATCTGTACCTTCAACATTCGTTACTGCACGGTATGAATCAATATGCCACTTATCTTTGACCTCTGGCCAATGGGTATTGATAGCAGGAATCAAGTCGCCAACCTTTTCTGCCACCCCAAAAAACATATCATGTTGCTCAATCAGACGACCTTTGGGACGGGCACCAAGTTGTACCATAAACAGAGTTGACATAGGACACCTTATATAGATTAATGAGTTATATTATCATTTGCTAACATTATCATTTGCTAACGTTAATTGTTTTCACGGGCTGAATCGGATGTTTATCTAAAAACGCCATGACCACCTGCACTGTCGCAACGCTATACTCTTCATGAGGTAAATGACCTAAATTATCAAACACCACTAGCTCATTGTTTGGCAGCCTCCATTTGTTGAGCTGTGATGCTGTCAAATCAGTTTTCAAGATACAGCCGGTCATCGTTAATGTTGAACACAGAAGTACAAACGTTACGCTCTTTGTCATACCTTTTATAATGAGTTCATTATTAGTGTCTGTTTACTATTATAGCGACAAAAAAAAGCGACTCATGAGGTCGCTTTCTTTCATTAGGATGAACGTATTGAGTTAAGCCAGCTTTACTTTACTTTGAACTCAAAACAGCTTTGACACGGCTGCTATTATTCAGTGAGTCTAGAGTTATGCAGTGCTCACTAACGCTTAAAACGCTTGTCTTGCTCTATTCGAGTCATTACTTCTGGTAATTTATCACCTGCAGCCTGTAGTAATGATTGTGTGGCCGTGCTGACCAAACCAGATACTGCTGTGTGCGCTGCATTTGCTAAGCCAAGCTTTTCTGCAAAAGTGGGCTTTTTGCGAGACTGTAACGCATAAGCTTGGTGATGTTTCATTTGTTCTAACAAATAAGCATCCGAAGTCTTTAACTCGTCCACTAAATTTAGATGTAACGCATCTTCACCATACCAATGGTCACCATTCGCTACGTTATCGACCTCTAGCGTAGGTCGATAGGTAGTCACAAAATGCTTAAACAGTTTGTGGGTTTGTTCAAGCTCTTCTTTATACTTGGCACGATCTTCATCATCATTTTCACCAAATACAGTGACTGTGCGTTTGTACTCGCCTGCGGTGAACATCTCATAATCAATGTCATGGTTTTTCAGCCATTTATTAAAGTTAGGCATTTGAGAGACCACACCGATAGAGCCAATCACCGCAAATGGTGCGGCTAATATTTTATCCGCCACACAGGCCATCATATAACCGCCACTGGCTGCAATTTTATCAACACAGACGGTCAACGTCAGACCCGCATCTTTTAGGCGAACCAATTGCGCAGCCGCAAGACCATAGCTGTGCACCATACCGCCACCTGACTCTAGACGAAGTACGACTTCATCGTTTTCATTGGCGGTACTGATAATCGCGCTAATTTCTTCACGTAAATGTTTTACGGCAGACGCTTTAATATCACCATCGAAATCTAATACGAAAATGCGTTTTTCTTTAGATTTATGTTTGCTTTTATCTTTTAAAGCTTGCTTAGCCTTTTTTGCCAACGCTTTTTGAAATTGTTTAACCCCATGCTTATCTTCTAATACTTCAATCAAACGCTTACGACGTTCATCTTGGCTTTTGTTTAGGTGGATAACTTTTAATTCAACAGGGTTTTTAGCAGAATGAAACAACATAACGATTCCTTATGGGTATGAACGGGTAGATCACGTATATATATCGTGTTAATTGGGACTTGATATTAAATTAGATCTAAATATAAACACTGGGTTGGCAACTTTGGGATTTAAATTTTATAAGTTTTGGTTTAGGGATTTTTATATTTCAATACCTCTTAATATGCGTTTGCATTTGTATTATTTCAAGGGTGTTCGGTTGTATCAATAGCTAAGATTAGGCATAATGTACGTTTGATAAAAATTCTTATTGAAACATACTCTTTAATTTTATAATAGGTAGTGAATAATTTATGATGCGTACCGAGTATTGTGGGGCAGTAACCGAGGCGTTACTTGATCAAACCATCACTGTAACAGGATGGGTACACCGTCGACGTGACCATGGTGGTGTTATCTTTTTAGACATGCGTGACCGTGAAGGTCTATTGCAAGTGGTCATTGACCCTGACACCCCTGAAGCATTTGCCACCGCTGATGCAGCACGTCCTGAATATGTATTAAAAATCACTGGCCGTGTGCGTAAGCGTTACGAAGGTACTGAAAATCCAAACATGACCAGTGGTCAGGTTGAACTTTTGGGCAAAGACATTGAAGTATTGGCCAAGTCTGAAACACCGCCATTCCCATTAAATGACGAAAATACCACTGTTAACGAAGATCTACGCTTAAAATATCGCTATCTTGATATGCGTCGTCCTGAAATGCAAGAACGAATGGTATTTAGAGCAAAAGCGACCTCAACCATTCGCCGCTATCTAGATGACCATGGTTTCTTAGATGTTGAGACCCCTATCCTAACACGGGCAACGCCAGAGGGTGCACGTGACTATCTTGTTCCGTCACGTACTCGCCCAGGTAACTTCTTTGCTTTACCGCAGTCACCCCAGTTATTCAAACAGCTACTCATGGTCGCAGGCTTTGATCGCTATTATCAAATTGCGAAATGTTTCCGTGATGAAGATTTACGTGCTGATCGTCAGCCAGAATTCACCCAGATTGATATCGAGACGTCTTTTTTAAATGAAGAAGACATCATGAATATTAATGAAGGGTTAATCCAAAACCTATTCAAAACCATGTTAGATGTTGATCTTGGTAAATTCCCTCGCATGACTTATGCAGAAGCAATGCGTGATTATGCGTCAGACAAGCCTGACTTGCGAATCCCTATGAAATTAGTCGATGTCGCAGATCTAATGCAAGATGTTGAGTTTAAAGTGTTCGCTGGCCCTGCTAACGATCCCAAAGGACGTGTGGCAGCTCTACGTGTGCCAAATGGTGGCTCACTAACTCGTAAGCAGATCGATGAATACACTAAATTCGTTGGTATTTACGGCGCACGTGGTTTGGCTTATATCAAAGTCAATGATGCCAGCAACATTAACAATGGCGTTGATAAAGAGTCAGGCCTACAGTCGCCTATTATCAAAAATATGACAGATGAGGTGCTTAAAGCCCTTGTTGAACGTACAGAGGCTCAAGATGGCGATATCATCTTCTTTGGTGCTGATAAGGCCAAAGTTGTCAATGATGCTATGGGTGCGTTACGTGTCAAGATTGGCCTAGATATGGACATGCAAACTTGTGAGTGGGCGCCACTATGGGTCGTTGACTTCCCTATGTTTGAAGAGACGGACGATGGCAAATGGACCTCTATGCACCACCCGTTCACCATGCCTAAAGGCTCAGTTGAAGAGCTTAAAAACAATCCTGAAACTGCTCTTTCGGTCGCCTATGATATGGTCTTAAACGGTACTGAAATTGGCGGTGGTAGTCTGCGTATTAATACAGTTGATATGCAACGTGCGGTATTTGATGCACTGGGTATCTCTGAAGAAGAAGCGAATGAGAAGTTCAGCTTCTTGCTAGATGCTCTTAAGTTTGGTGCGCCCCCTCATGGTGGTCTAGCATTTGGCTTAGATCGTCTGATTATGCTAATGGTGGGTGCTAGCTCTATCCGTGACGTGATAGCCTTCCCTAAAACCAAGACCGCAGATTGTCCATTAACTCAAGCCCCTGCTGAAGTGGATAGCCGTCAGTTACGTGAGCTTGGTATTCGTTTACGTGAAAAACCGCAGACTGAGACCAAAGAGTAAGCAACTTTTCATAAAGCTTTTAGAAGCTGTATTCACAACTTACAATTGACTGTTTTTGCCTAAAACCTGTCTAACTTTAGTTTGTGGATACAGCTTTTGAACTTTAACCCTCAACATGTATTTACTGTCTGGTTGTTTTTATCGTTTAATTTTTATAAGCAGTGTAAATACAAGTGGTATGGCAATAATTATCCCTATGATGTCACTCAATGGACCTTATTTAAAGACCTAGATTAAGGACATAAATAAAGGACATAAATTATCGCCACACCAGCAGGTAAATATACGATGAACCCCTTAAATCTGATTAAATATGTGCCATTGTCCGTCATGCGGAAGGTGGCACTTCAAACCACTCAAGCTGCACAGGCTATTCCCCATTTATCTATTAAACGCAGTATAGACATCAATTTGCGTCTCGCGTATCCAGAGCTTAACTCTGATGAGCGTGATACCCTCCAACAAGAAATCATTTGTCATCAAGCTCTAAGTGTAGTTGAAGCATTAAAAAGTTGGGCCATGCCTCCTGAATGGAGCCTCCATCAAATTGATACAGTCTATAATGAAAATATACTCAAAGACGCATTACAAAATCCAAATGGTATGCTTGCCATTGTGCCGCATATCGGCACTTGGGAGATTATGAATGCATGGCTCAATCAATTTGGTTCCCCAACAATTTTATATAAACCTGTTAAGGGAAAGCTTAGCAATGAATTTATTCTGCAAGGTCGTGAACGGCTTAATGCTACCCTCGTACCGACCAATGCAGCAGGTGTTAAAGCCCTTTTCAAAACCTTAAAATCTGGTGGGTTTAGTATTGTGCTACCTGATCACGTTCCACAGCCATCAGGAGGCGTTATTGTCCCTTTTTTTGGCATTGAAACCTTAAGTAGCACGTTAGCACCCAAACTTGCCAGTAAAACAAAATGTTCATTGGTTGGACTTAGCTGTGTACGTAATCAAAACAATCGATTTGATATTTATTGCACCAAACTTGATGACCCCGACTTATACTCGAAAGATATGGTAGTGGCAACCACCGCTTTAAATAAAGCGATGGAGGTTATGATTAGAGCCTTCCCTACTCATTATATGTGGGGCTATAGACGCTTTAAGCATGTGCCTATTATTAAAAATCCTTACAAAGCCACAGATACAGAGTTACAACTCTTTATTGACACTTACGTATTACCTAATCACGCTGATTTGCTAGATAATTAGTCTAGATAATTAGTCTAGATAACTAGTCTTGATAATGAGTCATAACAACTAGCTAAACAATTAGACAAGACAATCAGCTAAGCAACAAGCCAAGAGAATAAGCCAAATAACTCGTCAATTTAACTTGCCAAACGAGTATAAAAATCAACCAGACAATCCAAACCCCATACTGTCAGATGATCAAATCAGCATTAACCGCCGCTGTATAATCTGTTAAAATCGAATAATCTTATTATTTAAACCCTAATATTTATATGATGCGAGTCACCAATGTCCATCAACTCTGCTAATACAAACGATTTAGATCAAGAAGGCTTTGATCAGGCTGGTATTCTCAATACTAAAAACCCTAAAACAGAAGATAAGCGCTACGTTATTTGTATGAAATGGGGCACCAAATATGGTCCTGAATACGTTAATCGCTTATATAACATGGTCAAACGTCATTTAACCCTCGATTTTGAAATGGTATGCTTAACGGATGATGAAACGGGTATAGACAGCGCTATAAAATGTTACCCCATTCCCGAGCTGGATCTACCAGATGGATTACCTGAGCGTGGTTGGAAAAAGCTGACTACCTTTAACCCTGAATTATATGACTTAAAAGGTACTGCGTTATTTCTAGATATCGATATTGTTATTGTTGATAATATTAATGCTTTTTTTGACTATAAAGCTAAGTTTGAGGATAGTGTGGTCATTATCCGAGACTGGAAAAAGCCTTGGCGTATGGTCGGTAATAGCTCAGTATATCGATTTAAAATTGGTCAAAACACGTATCCTAATCTTCTCAGCAACTTTGAACAAAACTTCTCTAAAATCAGCGCTGAAGTTCGCCATGAGCAAGCTTATTTGTCTAACTATCTACGTGAACATCATCATTTAGAGTATTGGGATAAGACGTGGTGTGTTAGCTTTAAATACCAATGTCTACCACCTACTCCCTTAAACTTCATTAAAGCGCCAAGGTTACCTGAGGGTGCTAAAATAATTATCTTTCATGGTGAGATTAATCCACCTGATGCCATTAAAGGGGGTGGCGGTAAATGGTATCGTCATGTAAAGCCGAGTCCTTGGCTAAAACAGTATTGGCGGTAGTTTTGTCTATGGCCTATTTTAATCACAAACTTTGGACATACACCTCAAAAATACTATTCATGTAGTTACTGTTGGATGACATTATGACGCAACACACAGTAAAAGAGTTAGACATTGTTATACTCTGGGTGGATGGTGACGATCCTAAACTCAAGTTTAAAAGAGCTCAATATCAAAAAAATGCCAAAGCTGCGTCTGATGCCATTAGCTCAACGAGGTTTGCCAGTAATGACGAAATTTACTATAACATTGGCTCAATTCTTAAATATGTTCCTTTCTGTCGTCATATCTATATTGTTACTGACGATCAGAGACCTGAATTTATTGATGAGTTTTCAGCTTTGAATCAATGCGATTCACATAAAATCCGTATTATTGATCACAAGGTATTGTTTAAGAATTTCGAACACTCTCTACCAACGTTTAATACCCGCTCAATAGAAACCATGTTATGGAATATTCCTGGGCTATCTGATTATTTTATTTATTTAAATGATGACTTTTATTTCAACCAGGCTGCTACTGTTAGTGACTTTCTAGAAGATGATAATATGGTAATTTATGGCCATTGGCGAAACAGTTTGCCTATTCATGCCAAACTAAAATACCGAAAGTCCTTGCAGAAGCTAGTAGGAAAACCCATTCAACCTAAACATACGATTGCTCAAATGATGGGTGCTAAAATCGCCGGTTTCAATAAGTTTTTTGAAATCCATCATTATCCGCATATTGTCGATAAAAATATACTGAAGGACTTTCTATTAACTCGCCCTGAGCTACTAGAAAATCAAATCAAATACAAATTTAGAGACGTTAATCAGTTCAACCCAATCTCTTTAATGAATCATTTGAAAATTATGCAGGGTGAAGTTGTTTTAAAACCAGATATCGAAATTAACTATCTCAAAGATGAGCGCAGTATCAATCGTTTTATAGAAGGGTTAGATAATCCAACAATTAAATATGGTTGCATTCAAAGCATTGATTTACTAAATGAGAAAGACTTAAACCTTATTAATGATGCCATGCATAACAAATTTATAGAAAATCTACCCGACTCACTTTTATCCATTTAAATGGTATTAAAGACAGTGTACTTTCTGACGCAACATAGTTGATTATTAATAAAAACTTTGCTTACTCCTTTAAAAACTTTTCTTCATAAACTCATATAACAAAGATTCTTATTATGAAAGTCTTAACCTATTTAATTAATTTAGATGGCAGTTATGATCGGTTAGAGAAATCAACTGAACAACTTAATAAAATTAACTGGTCTTTTGAAAGAGTTTCCGCTTACGATGGACGTGGTAAATCTCTGTCAAGTTTTGAAGACTATAATGATGAAATATCAAGAGAAAATCTAGGTCGAAGTCTTTTGAACTCAGAGATTGGATGCTATTTAAGTCATTATCAATGTGCGGAGAAATTTCTTGAGACCGATGCTGATATGCTAATCGTCCTAGAAGATGATATGAAGATGACAGATAGTTTTAAGTGTGTTATCGAAGACACATTAAGGTATCTCCATGATCATCAAGACTTAGATTGGTATCTGGTTAATATAGCGGCTAAAAAGAAGAAATTAGCTAAGGATATTACTGATATACAAGACCATAGTCTTTGGCACGCTTACTACTTCCCTATTCGTGGATTAGGACTGATTTGGTCTCGAAAAGGTGCCGAAGAGTTTGTCAAACAGGGTAAACCAATTACGATGCCAGTCGATATCTTCTTTCAAAGATGGCTGAGTCAAAACGGTAAAGGATTGGGAGTTTGGCCTGCGGTAATTAGCCCAATGGGTATTGATAGCGATATTTTAGGAACGCAGGCTTCACAAAAGATATCCCGTAAAGAAAAAGAGGGCCGCGACGCCACTTATAATTTAAAAAAGCAAAAAAGAATGCTGCAATATAAAGCGGCGGCCATTAAAAACTTAGTCACTAGCAAATAATGCAGGATTATCCTTACTATGAAGAAATTTGTTATTAGCTTACAGTCTGCTAATGACCGTAGAGCTCATATTGAAGAAGAGTTTGGTAAACATCATATTGATTTTGAGTTCTTTGATGCTTTGACTCCAGACACAGCAGCAAGTTTCGCTAAATCTTTAGGTCTAAACACTCAGGATGCTAGTCTAACTCCAGGTGAGTTGGCTTGTATGATGAGTCATATTGCTATTTGGAAAAAAACAATTGACGAAAACATCCCTTATATTGCTGTCTTTGAGGATGATATCTACTTGGGTGAGGATGCAAAAGAGCTACTTAACCAGTCTAGTTGGATAAAGCCTGAGTGGAACATCATTAAAATTGAAGCTTTTTCAAAGAAAGCATTGCTATCAAAGAAAGCTACCAATATTTTGGCAGGTCGACGTCAAATAACTCAGCTAATAGGCAAAAACTTAGGAGCAGCTGGCTATATTCTATCTAATCAAGGAGCCAAGCAATTCTTTGATTTTCTTATTAAAAGTAGACTCCAGCCTATTGATGAAATCATCTTTGATATTTTTATTAACAAACACATTGAACCAGTATATCAAATGACACCGGCCATCTGTGCGCAAGAGATGATATTAAAAGAAGGAAAGAGTGATTTAGTATTTACAAGTTCTTTAGAAGATGAGCGTAGAAAAAGAATGAAAGCTGAAAAAAAGAAAGGCTTTGCGAAGTTAAAAAGAGAGGTAAACCGAGTCGTTAATCAATCTAAAGAACATCTTTTTGCTACGGAAATTCCCTTTAAATAAATGAAGACTTAAAGCTTGGTTAGTTATTAAAATAGTATAAAACTTCTGGGTTTTAATTTGCTCTTACTTAACATATCCACTTCTAATACTTAGAAAGTTAAACTTTTAAGTTAAGCCAAAATAGCCATCATAAAACACGAGGTACTATGGATTCTATTATTACTAACCCTTCTCAAAAAAACATACTTTTTGTATATCATCGACTCGATGTCATTGGAGGCATTGAAACGCGATGGGTTGATGAATTTCAATACTTAAAAAAAAGTAACTACCAAATCACTTTTCTCGCGCCTTCAAAAAAGATAAGTTCTAATATTGTAGAGTTACTATCTATTGATGACCTGGTATCTGTCGAGATCGATGACTTAGATGAGGCAAACGAGTTTATTAATCTAGTACATTGTATTATTCATACGATACGCCAAAAAAATATCGACGTTTTAAGTGTCCATATGTTTAATAAATTTGTATTTGCAGCAATTATAGCATCTCAAATATGCAAAATACCTGTCATCTCAACCATCCATGGCACACCCGATATTTATAAGAAACCCATCGAGCGCATTATTTACCAAAGCTTAGCTGATAAAAGTGTAAGCTTATCAATCACTGTCTCTAAACACCTTGACTCCATAATAAATACTCAAGCCCCCAAAGCATCTATCATCCCAAATCTAATAAACCTTGATAAGTATAAATCACAATCTATTAATGAACCCCATAACTCTTGGCTAATAGTAAGCAGGCTAAGTCCTGAAAAGTTTCCCTCTATTCTTAGGTTTCTAAAGGCTACAAACTCATGTGAGATTACAAAAGTTCATGTAGCTGGTGGTGGCCATAAAGCTGCTATTAAAAAGCTTAAGTCACATATAAAGGCTCTAAATCTTAATTTAGAGTTGACCTTTCTTGGTGAAATAGAAGACATCGCTTCTTTAATACCTAAATATTATGGTATTGCCGGGCTGGGACGTGTGGTACTTGAAGGCCTTGCTAACAGAAAGCCTGTATGCGTTTTAACTCCAAATGGAAATTTAGTTGGACTAGTTACTACTAATAACTTCCACTGTCTTAAAGATTATAACTTCATAGGTAGCACCCTCAGCCCTATTGATGAAACCACATTCAAAAAGCAGTTGGCAACTCACACAGAAATCGATAGCAATGAAATATATCAACTACTAAAATCGTCTCTCTCAACTCAAAACTGGCCTAAATTTATAGAAAAATATAACAATGTTAGTTTTACTCCAAATCCTGCTTTAGAGTCTTTATATCACAAGCTAGACTATTTCTCTGAAGCTTTATCGACACCTTTCTTTAATGACAAGCTATTTATTCATCTACTTGAAGAGACGTTAATTGAATATCAACTCAAAGATACATCTCGTTTATTAGAGTTTTATCGATCAAGCTACGGGCTAAGTAATAAATACCCTAACCCTATTAAGATGAAATCAAGCATGTCATTGAAAAAAAGACTGCTTAGTTTATTTTAAAATTGTTACCTCTCTTTTTAATTACTTTTTCCCATAAAAAATACTTTTTAATAGCTACACACGCAATCAGTTATAATATCCGATTAGCATTAAGAGCAGCTTATAACACAGCTGTCTGCCATAATCTCTTAAACTATATTATATCCTCACATGTTAAGCATTAAGGTGATTTTAAATGATAAAGATTGATGAACTTGATCTATTAGGCCGAGGTCGTCATAAATATGTATATCAGCACCCACGTGATGATGACAAAGTTATTAAGTTAATGATTCCAGATAGAGCAACTGATGATGGAGGAAGAGTCGAACAAAATGCTATCCGTGCTCATCGTCATCAAGGTATTTATCGTCAATTTAGGCGTGAAATCATTCAATATTTACAGCTGTGTAAGACCTACTATAAGAAACATAAATATATTTTCCCTGTTGAAAAAGTGTATGGCTTTGAACCCACCGATAAGGGGTTAGGTTTGGTTGCTGAAAAAGTTGTCAGTCCTTTTGACAAGCCAATGACTATCGAACAGATTGTTCAAGAAGGTTTGTTTGACGACGATATTAAAGATGCTTTTAATCAATTTTTTGATGATTGCTGTAAGTACCATGTTATCTTCGGTGAAGTCAATTTAGGTGGTATTATGTATACCGAAGCACGTCAAAATAAACCAGAATTTGTACTGGTCGATGGTATAGGTGAAAAAGTAATCATTCCCCTACGCTCAATGTTCAAATCGATTAATACTCATAACATTAGAAAAGTTGAAAAAAAATTAAAAAATCAATTACTTAATATAGACGACTCCTTAAAATTCGATTAAGAACTCTTTAAACCTTGATTATGTTACCCACAAGCCTCTCAGACTTAAACTGTTGACTTATTAATGCAATCAATTTAATACTTTAACTATTTCAACCCTATCTTGGTGGTTGATATACACTGCTCTTTTTTTGGACGTTCTTTATGAAAATACTAGTCACAGGTGCTGCAGGGTTTATTGGTTTTCATGTGTGTCAAAAGCTACTCTCTCGTGGAGACGAGGTCGTCGGCATTGACAATCTTAATCAGTATTATGATGTATCATTAAAATTAGCTCGGCTTAAAGAGTTAGGCGTTGTTGTTAGTAGCCAACAGTCCGATGCACCACCTCAAGCGCTAGAAAACTATCAATCGTCAACCCAGTCAAACTTCAGCTTTATTCGTTTAGATATTTCAGATCGCAGTGGCATGGAAACCTTGTTTAATGAGTATTCATTTGATGCTGTCTGCCATTTGGCTGCCCAAGCAGGGGTTCGTTATTCACTTGAGAACCCTCATCAGTATGTTGAAACCAATGTGGTCGGATTTTTACATATATTAGAGGGTTGCCGTCAGAATAATATCGATAATTTATGCTTTGCTTCAAGCTCATCTGTTTATGGCTTAAATCAATCTCAGCCGTTTAAGACATCAGACCATACAGATCATCCTATTTCCCTATATGCAGCGACTAAAAAATCAAATGAGATGATGGCGCATACCTATGCCCATTTATTTGGTATTCGTTGTACAGGGCTACGTTTCTTTACCGTCTATGGCCCATGGGGACGTCCAGATATGGCACCCATGTTATTCGCTGACGCTATATTGCATAATCGACCGATTAAAGTGTTTAATCATGGCGACATGAGTCGCGACTTTACTTATGTCGATGATATTGCCCAAGGTGTTATTTCCATTTTAGACACGCCAGCAGGTAGCAAAGACAATAAGGTGTTCGATCCTCAAAACCCAAGTCCGCAACTGTCTTCTGCGCCCTATCGTATTTATAACATTGGCAATAATTCACCCGTTAAGTTGATGGATTTTATCGCTACTTTGGAAAAAGAGCTTGGTATTGACGCTGATAAAATCATGATGGATATGCAGCCTGGTGATGTAGCATCTACCTATGCAGACTCCAGCACGTTAACACAATTAACAGGATTTCAGCCCAATACAAATTTAACAGAAGGGATTAAGCAGTTTGCCACTTGGTATCGTGCATTTTATACTGTCTAGGTGATAATTTTGTCATACATTAAGCAAGTTAGACAGTAAACCCGTAATCAGAACAAAAAAAGACCGAGCAAATATGCTTGGTCTTTTGTTTATGCCATATTTAATTAACCAAATATAGTCTACTCGTCGATAAAACTTAACCAATCCATATATTTCTCATTGCGACCATGTACCACATCGAAATATAAGCTTTGCAGTTTTTCTGTTAACTCACCGCGGCCACCATTGCCAATGATGCGATCATCATATTCACGAATTGGTGTCACTTCTGCTGCGGTACCTGTCATAAATATTTCATCTGCCAAATAGAACTCATCACGAGTGATACGGCGTTCGACAACTTTAATACCTAAGTCTTCTGCGAACTGGATAATAGTACGACGGGTAATACCATCTAAAGCGCCGCCCCCTAAATCTGGGGTATGCAGCACACCGTCTTTTACTAAAAACAGGTTTTCCCCTGAGCCTTGGCAAACATATCCCTGAGGGTCCATTAAAATGGCTTCATCATAGCCATTGCGAGTCACTTCTTGGTTCGCCATGATTGACACAGGATAATTACTGGCAGCTTTGGCTTTACACATGGTCACGTTAGTCATGTGATGAGTGTATGAAGAGGTCTTAACGCGGATACCTTTTTGGATACCCTCTTCACCCAAATACGCCCCCCACTTCCACGCCGCAACCATAGCATTGATACTATTATCACGTGATGACAAACCCAGCTTCTCAGCACCTATCCAAATTAAAGGACGAATATAAGCAGATTTAAAATTATTTAATTTGACCACATCCTTTTGAGCTTGGTCTAAGGTTGCTTTGTCGTATGGGACATTCATCTGGAAAATTTTAGCAGAGCCAAGTAGACGCTCCGTATGATCATTCAGTCTAAAAATAGCAGTACGCCCATCTTCAGTTTCATAGGCGCGCACGCCTTCGAAGACGGCCATACCATAGTGTAAGCTGTGGGTTAAGACGTGGATTTTAGCATCTGGCTGTTCAATCATATTGCCATTAAGCCAAAGCTTGCCTTCGGTTGTTGCCATACTCATAGTGCATATCCTAATAGTTCAAATAAAGGGGTTATAAGCTTATATTAACAAGTATAAATAAATGACTAAAATTATAGTTAGACTAGCAAGTATATCACTGCTAGCACCATTGACTATAAATTTTTAGTTTGGCAATTAATTTTTTTTGGTTATATTCACTCGCTACTGATTGATTAAAGAACAGTCAATAAAGTACAGTTATTAAAAGCTCAGTCATTAAAAGAACAATCATTAAATTACTAATCATTTAACTATAACCAGACTAAAACCCCAGCGTATCGGTTTTAAACAACGATTTCATTCCATTTTGATATCACGTACTCGCGGGTTTCTTTCCAATTATCTGCATCCACGACAACATCCTCATTGGCTAACGCCAATTGATGCATCGCTGCTCTGATTAACAAATAGGCCTGAGTCAAGCCTTCGCATGTTTCACTATCCCATACGCCGGTTTGTGCTAGGCTTTCAAAGATGCGAACATTATCACTCCAGCGAGTAAGCTCTGGAAAATCGTGAGCATGTGCCAACACACCAAATTGAGCCATAAACTCAATATCGACAATCCCGCCAGCATCTTGTTTCAGATGAAACTTCCCTTGTTGCTGATCTTGCTGATTACTCCCTAAATGATCTTTCATTTTGGAGCGCATTTCAATCACGTCTTTTTTTAGATCATTTATATCACGTTTACGAGTCAGAACTTGCTTACGAATATGATTAAAGGCATTCATGACACGATTATCGCCACATATTGGACGCGCACGCACTAAGGCCTGATGCTCCCACACCCACGCTTTTTCTAGTTGATATCTCTCAAAGGAGCGACTAGAGACCACCATCATGCCCGCATTGCCTGAGGGTCTAAGACGCATATCAATCTCATAAGCACGACCATCCCGGGTTTGGGTATTTAAATAGGTCATCAGCTTTTGGGCTAAACGGGCGGTAAACTTCATACCACTGACCGGCTTTTGACCGGTGGTCATGGCTTGCTCATTAATTTGATGAATAAACACCAAATCTAAGTCGGATGTATAAGACATCTCAATACCGCCAAGCTTACCATAGCCAATAATAGCAAACCCACTATGGGCTTCTGTGACAGACTCACCATTAAGATTTATCGGATAGCCATGACGATTTACCAACTCGGTAAATGCCCGATCTAGAGTAAATTCGAGCACCACTTCTGCAATATCGGTTAATGAATCTGATACCTTCATAATGGGGCGTTCTGCTAAGACATCACTTGCGGCAACTGCCAAGACTTGATTGTTCTTAAACAGTCTTAAAACATTAAGTAGCATTTCCTCATCGTTAGGTTCTACCCTAAGCAATCGTTGCCTCAAGATGTTTGCTAATTCAGCTTTATCAGGGAGGTGTCGATATCGCTGTTGTAAGAACGAATCGAGTAACACGGGGTAACGGGTCAATTCCCCAGCGATCCAAGGGCTTGCAGACAACATGGGGATTAAGTTTACTGTGGCATTAGGGTTTTCCACTAGCATAACCAGGTAGATGGAGCGGCGGCAAATGGCCTCTAATAAATCAATAAGACGAGGCAATGCTAGATTTGCTAAACCCTGCTTGTCTTCGTGTTCTAATAAGGCATGTACCAAGATCGGATAAGCATCGTCAAGTCGCTGCCTAGCTTCCTCAGACAATTGGTCAACCATTTTGCTGTGCCAAAATTGCTCAAGTTTGGCTTTATTGTCATCGGTTAAAATGTCATTTAAGCGTTGTAAATTGCTTTCGTTGTCGGTATCCGACTCTTTTGGGTTTTGACGCTCCGTTACCATACGATCAAAGGGATCATGCACATTACGGCGATGATCATTTAATCGCTGCATAAAGGAATCCCAATCCTCAAAGCCAAGCGTGACCGCAAGGTTATGTTGACACTGAGGATCACTGGGTAATCGTTGGGTTTGTTGATCATTTATCGCTTGTATACCATGCTCAACACGTCTAAAGAAACGATAAGCGGCTTCAAGATTGAAGTAAGTCTTGTCCTCCAAAAAATCGAATTCATTAAGAACCTTCATTGCCTCTAAACTAGACTTAACCTCTAGTTGCTTATGTCGTCCACCATAAATGAGCTGAAAAGCTTGCACCACAAACTCTATATCACGAATCCCCCCTGCCCCAAGCTTGACGTTATCCAAATCTTCACGCTGGGCGACTTGGTTTTGAATCAAGGATTTCATTTCACGTAAGGCGGCAAAGGCACTATAGTCAACGTAATATCTAAAGACAAAAGGTTTAACGACAGCCTCTAAGTCTTGTTTGAACGCATCATCAATCTCATTGACGATACGTGCTTTAAGCCAAGCAAAGCGCTCCCAAGCTCGGCCATGTGCGGTAAAGTACTTTTCCAAAGCAGATAAGTGAATGGCCAGATCACTGCCCTCACCCCAAGGTCTCAATCGCATGTCGACACGGAATACAAAGCCTTCGGCCGTGGTTGCGTCTAGTATTTTTATGATGCCTTGACCTAACCGAACCATAAACCGTTTATTTTCAATGGACTTAGTACCATTAGATTTATCGCCATTTGTTTCACCGCGCGCACGGTGCACAAATATCAAATCAATGTCACTCGATAAGTTGAGCTCTTGCGCCCCAAGTTTACCCATGGCAAATATAGCCATATCATCAAATTGCCGGTCACCCTTTTTATCAATAAAAGTAGGTCGACCATAGCGCTCAACCATCTGCTCCCAGACATAATCTTTTACAAATATGATGCAATTATCGGCAAAATTAGACAGCTCGCCTGTTAATTGCTCAAGTTTAATAATTCCTAGTGCATCCTGCCATATCCAGCGCATCATTAATAGTTCACGCAAACGGCGCAGACCCTTTATAACGCCAGCCTCATCTGCGCGCTGCAGGACGCCATTTAGACCTTCGTCTAACGTATAGTCATCGATCAAATCACATATTTGTTGGCGAGTTAGTGGCTCCCCTAGAGGATAGCTGCTGATAAAGTGTTGACAGGTAGTGGTTTTGTTCTGCCATATTTGATAGGCAAAGGGACTGGCGAGCCTTAATGTCTCGATATGTTCTGCCGTTATTTGACTGGGCGTCAATACAGGAGGGTTTTGATGGATATTGCTTGCTTTGCTGATATCTGAAGGCATGATACGGCACAACTCCTTAAAAATACTCGTGTGCTATAAGCCTATCACATAAATTTAAATTATAAGATGACTAATCATGTTAATTTTATATATCTTTATGCCAAAAAAGGGACTATTAAATAGTCCCTGATTATGCATAAAATAAAAAAACTTGTCTTAGTAATCTATCGTTATGATCTTTTTAGACCAGTAGTAGATTTTGGCTTATAAAATTGTGCAAATTTGGTGACCATAATGCCAAACTATAGCCGATAGCAGCACCGATTGCGACATCAGTGGGATAATGTAGTCCTAGCACCATTCTCGATAAAGCGACCAATAAGGTAAAGGGTAGCATGATCGGCAACAGTTCAGGGAAATGACCGCCTAATGTGGCTGTGAATAATACCGCTTGAAGAGTATGACCAGATGGGAAGCTGAACACATCTAAAGGGCGTTCGCCTAATACGATGACTTGATGTACCTGATAGGGTCTTGGGCGAACAGTTTTAACCTTTAACACTTTGTAAATAATTAAGCCAATCGTACTTACTAGTATGGTTGTCATTAGCGGTAACACAGCTTCCATACCGTACATCAATAAGGATAGCAGCATCATTGCATACCAAAACCAACCATCGCCTAGTCGGCTTATCGTTTTAAAGAAGGTAGCAACAACATAGTTGGTAGAATAGCGATTTATATGAATACAGAGACTGGTATCCCATGAAATAAAGTAATTCACATAAATGGCTAAGGTTGGGTTTCGTGAAAATAGGGTGAACACAGGACTAGGCTCAATTTTATGATCTAAGCTGGTTAGTGCGGGTCTTTTAGATTTGAAAGATTTCAAGACGTTTCCCCTTATGTGTATTCTGATGTTAGCTGTACATTACTATAAATAACTCTCTCACTTTTATTGATAACCTTATAACTATTGAAAATGTGACGGTTTATAACTTTTAATGTTGTATAAGTCCTGATTCATTTAAGAATTACTGACTTAAAAACGACTTATCTAAAAATTAATTATTGACGTTAAGCGCTTCATAAAACATATCTAGCATTTGCATAGCCGGACGCTGCCATGAAAACTCTGAAACAGAGTTTGCCGCCTGTCTCCCCTGCTCTTTAAGCACCTTCATCTTAGGTAATGCAGCGATAGTAGCCACGAATTGTTTTTTATCCGCAACCGGCACAAGAGCGCCATTCTCGGGGGTGACTAACATGCCTGCCGCGGCATCATCAAATGCATAAACAGGCAATCCGCTGGCCATTGCTTCGACGACCACATTCCCAAAAGTTTCAACCAAACTTGCAAAGACAAAGGCATCGCCACTGGCATAGTGCTCCGCCAATTCATGTCCCATCTTCGCACCTGTAAAGATAATATCTTCACTACTGTCTGCGGCTAAAGCCTCTAGTCGTGCTCTATCAGGACCATCACCGACTATTACTAGCTTCACTGCTCTTTGTAATTGATTTTGCTGAAGTGCTTTAAAGCTTTTGATCACTAAATCCACCCCTTTTTCAGGAGACAGACGGCTAACCATGATTAATACGGTGTGGTGCTGATACGCTCCCCACTGCTCTCTAAGCTGATCATTTCGATGCGCAGGGTTAAAGCGCTTTAGATCGACGCCGCGCCCTACTTCGACCAGTCTTTTAAATCCCAGAGCATCTAAGTCATTAAAGGTTTTTTTACTGGGTACACAAGTGGCTTTTGACGCATTATGGAACCATTTGAAATACGCCATTATTGGGCCTGCTAAGATGCCTAACCCAAAGTGACGACTAAAATCATGAAATTGAGTGTGATAGCCAGTGGTGGCCGCTATTTTTTGATTTTTTGCTGCTATCAAAGCAGCCAACCCTAAAGGACCCTCAGTGGCAATATGTACCACATCAGGTTGTAGCTGCTTTAGATGATTTTTGATCGTAAAATAAGCAGGCAGTCCAAACTGCAACTCAGCATACTTAGGTATCATCATACCTTTGACTTGGATATCATGACTAATCTTAGACTGTTCATTATTTAAAACAGCCGATTCAGTCCGCTTGTTGAGTTGACTATCCGATTCAGATGTCTTCTCTTTTGGCTTTGGTCTTAATAAACTAACCTTATGACCTGCAATAATGAGTTGATTCATAAGCTGACCTAAGCTCATGGCAACGCCATTTACTTCTGGCGCCCAAGTCTCAGTAACCAGCAAAATATGTAAGGAAGGTTTAGAATGAGACTGATTGGACAGTGAAGATGCGTAAGGCTTTTTTAAACCAGAGACATTTGAACCTATTGAGTCATCATCACTTTGAGTGGTCCTACTTATAAAGGGACTCTGCTGGGTCAAACTGTTTCCTATTACACTAGGCTTAAGCATATTCACTCCTACTACCTTCCTTAATTTTGTCTTGCTTTATGAGCTATAACACTACTCTATACTAAAGATTTTACAGTTTTGTGGCTTTTAAATCACAGTTTTATGACAATTAAGTCATTTTAATAAATAAAAGACCTAAGATTTATCAATCGTTGGTTTAAATTCATTGCTAGAGCGTGTAGAACCTTATTAATTCAAACCTTTAATTCATAATATAGCTGTCAATCATGTATAATTAGCTATTGAGCGTAGGCCCATTAAATCCAAAAATTGACGATAACTGACACTTTTATGACTACATCTCCTACCCTATTATTAATTAATGCTGACCCAAGCCAGCCCATTGCTTGGCATGCGTATCGCTATGCAAAAGCATATCTCAATACCGTTACGAGTGAAGGTGTGAATGAGGAGTCTAAGTCAAGTCTACGCATTTTCTTTTATGGGGAGGCCGCTCATACTGGCAATGCCCTGCGTTGGCAAACTGCGGATCGACAGAGTTTGACCCAATTATGGAGCGAATTCAGTCAGCGCTATGACCTTAAATTACCGATCTGTGTCAGTACCGCATTAACACGCGGCGTAACCGATGCAGATAATGCTAAGCGTCATAAGCTAAGTGCGGATAATTTAGCGAAGGGTTTTGAATTGGTGGGTTTAGGAGAATTAGCAGAGCAGCTGACGTTGGCTAAAAAGGTCATTACCTTTTAATTAAGTAAACTACTCGTCATTTAGAGTGGCAGGCTAAGTAGAGTAGCATTTCACTTAAATCGCCGCTATATTACGAATGTAGCCTAACTGTTTATATAAACAATAACTCATTTTGTTTGAAACTAGATTGATACTTTATTAAAAATTAATTGATTAAAAATGATTTGATTAAAAAGGGAAACCCTGTGTCTTTACTCATTCGATTAACCACTGCCACTGAAACGGCAACCTATGAAGGCTGCGCATTGGCACTGACGATGGCAAGCTTTGGTCACTCTGTTCAGATCATGCTTAGTAGCGCTGTGTTTGGACTATTGTTGCAGCCTGATAGCCGATTGCATGGCATGATTAAGTCATTGGACTTATATGACATACCCCCTGCTTGGCTTCCTGATGATGTGTTTAGCAGTTGGTTATTTGGTGTGGTGCCTGAAGAAGTGGGAAGGCAAATTGACTTTATACCAGAAGACTTTGATTCACATCAATTTCAGCATATCTTTTCATTTTAGCCGTTATATTTATTTCATTAGAGAATCCGCTATGACGACCTTATTTCAAATCCATGCGACTATGAATCATTTAAAGGCGATTGTGAGAGAAATGGCGCCATTATGGCATTCAGGTGATAGCATCTTATTATTAGGAGAAACTGCCGCTTATTTAGATTGGTTGCAGGCTTACATAAAAGAGATGAACTATGATGATGAATTTGATACCAAGGTAGAGGATATAACCGCACTGTATGTGTTATCTGATGACATTGAACAACTTAATAACAGTGCTAAGATTAATCTTGACTTTAGTAAAGCGACTTCTATTACCGATAGCGACTGGGTTGACCTTACTTTAACGATGGATAGAGTTATTACTCTAAACTCGCTTAGCTAGTGCTATTTTGACAATATTTGTATGTTTGTCAGCTTTTTTTTAAGTATTGGTTTTTAAGTATTTACCCCATTCTCAACTCTTAACGTAGGCTGTGGCTTTAGCCCAGCATTTTTGATTAAAGGTTTTGATTTGCTGGGTTAAAAGCACCAGCCTACAATGAGTTTTAATAAGTTGATAACGAGGTAGTATTTATACACTATTGATATTATTTAATTGAGCATGCTATGAGTAACCCTAGTAATACACTAAGCCGGCAGGCTATTGAAAACTTAGAACTAGACGAGGAAGGTCATCTGATTGATCACTCCTTATGGACGCCTACTATCGCTCAACAGCTAGCTGATACTCTAGAGGTGACACTTACGCCAGACCATTACCAAATTCTCGAACAAGTTCGTGCCTTTCATCGTGAGTTCAACCATCCCCCCGCCACCCGACCTCTTATTAAATACTTGATGAAAACCTTGCCAGAAATGAGTCTAAGCAATCAGCTTTTACAGCAAATGTTTAATACAGGTCTTGTGGCTCGTCACGTCAATCGTATTGCTGGTCTACCGAAGCCACCTAATTGTCTATAACCTTTTAACCTTATGACTTTTAATTTGCTTAGCCTCTTTCTTTAAACCTTCTGCTTTAAGCTTTTTGAAGCCATTCATTTAAACAAAGCAAATCTTAAGAATAAGCGGTCTCAAAATTAGGGATAAGAGTTAACATTTCATTATTTTGGATCATAAGGAGTCAGCTCGGTATAACCCGTACTGCGCCCTTCATCACCGACAAAGCCTTGCTGGCGCCATACTTCATATAAACAGATTGCCACACTATTGGCCAAATTCAGACTACGTGAGTCTGGCAACATCGGTAATCTAAGCCAATTTTCTGCACCGATATCAGCTCTAATTTCATCGCTTAATCCTGCAGTTTCAGATCCAAATATTAGCGCTATATGGTCAGATTGTGAGCTCACTGTTTGCGTACTAAAGTCATATTCATAAAAAGGATGACTGAGCTTTGTGGTTAAAGCCACCATACGATTGCATCCTGCGTCTATTAAAGCCTTTTTGGTATATTCCCAATTTTTATGAACTTTCATTTTGGCATATTCATGATAATCGAGGCCAGCACGGCGTAATTTTTTATCTTCCAAATCAAAACCTAAAGGCTCTACCAAATGTAATTGTGCGCCTGTATTAGCACATAATCGAATAGCACTTCCGGTGTTATTGGGTATTCTGGGATGTACTAATACTATGTGAATCGTCATACATGTAGCCTTATTAAAATAAAAATAATATAGTCGGCGAACTTATAAAAAGTCACAGCGCTAACTTCGTTAAGCCTACACCAGTAGTACTTGCACTCGGTTGCCTTGTGACTACTTCAAAGTTCTTTGAGTAGAGTGATCAAAATTGAGACCATTTTAAAATTTACAATTCTATGACAGTTTTCGTCAAATTACACACATTTATAGGTTGTCGCAACTATCATAACTAATATATTATGTTACCAAGGATAACGCAGGTGTTACTCATATTTTATTTACCAATATGATACCTACCTTTGTGAATATATAAACGTTCAATAACCGTTATCCTTATATACCAGTATTTTAATTTTTGTTATAGAGGATTCATTATGAAAAAGTTAGCATTAGCTTCTTTAACTGCAGTACTTGTTTTATCTGGTTGCAACACTTTTAAAGGTTTTGGTCAAGACGTTTCTAAAGCCGGTGAAGGCGTTTCTAATACTGCTGACAAGGTTGAACAAAAACTTTAATAACCCAGCAAATTATCTATTTCGAAAATGTACAGACGCTTTATAGCATTTTTTTATCTCAGTAATACGATATTAATAATTAAATAATTAATAACTGAATAAACAATCTATAAGGCAGTTCCTCAATAAAAGCCCACATTTGTGGGCTTTTATTTTGATTAAAGTTTTTGATGAAGAAACTAATACTATGTATATATAGAGTGTACAGAGAATTTTGACTTTATTTTGAGTGCAAAACTCATCCACAGCTTAGAAAAGCAGTGACATACAATAATGAACTTTAAACTTAATAAAATATATGGACATACAAATGTTTTTTTGGAATATTGTCATAACTTGGCAATCAGACAAAAGTTGTTATAATCTACGTGAATTTTAATACTTCTAAAACCAAAACTTATAATATGCGCTTATGGGCGCTCAAATGGAGAAATAAATGGCTGATTTTAATGTAATTTTGGATGCAGGCGATGTTGATGGCGGTGAAATCAACGTAGTAGTAGAAATCCCAACGGGCAGTAACCACAAAATCGAATGGAACCGTGAACTAGGTGTGTTCGAACTTGACCGTGTTGAGCCTGCTATTTTTGCAAAGCCATGCAACTATGGTTTTATCCCTCAAACGCTTGATGAAGATGGCGATGAGCTTGACGCCTTGATCATCACTGAACAACCCTTAACCACTGGTATTTTCCTAAAAGCCAAAGTTATCGGTGTGATGAAGTTTGTGGATGATGGCGAAGTGGACGATAAGATTGTTGTGGTACCGGCTGATGATCGTAACAATGGCAATGCTTACAACAGCTTAGATGACTTACCAAAGCGTCTAATTGAGCAATTAGAGTTCCATTTCAGCCACTATAAAGACCTTAAAAAACCAGGCACAACGGTTGTCGAATCATGGGGCGATGTGGCAGAAGCTAAAGACGTTATTAAAGAGGCTATCCAGCGCTGGAAAGATAAGTAATACCAATTCTATAAACTAATTCTATAAACTTAACTAGTTTTAGCAACCTTACTGAACCTAACCTGCAGCGTTTGATTTATTATTCATATTAGCCTGTATTGATAGGTTGTTTTTTGAATTAGTATAAGTTATTACGTCGATTGATTAATGATGTAAGTTTTTTAATAATGAAAAGCACTTTAACCTTTGTTAGAGTGCTTTTTGTCATTTATTCTGATAAATTTAACCATTAATACAAAAGTGATATTGTTCACAATTTTAATAAAACTTAGATTTAAATAAGACTTCTTTTAAATAGAACTGACATACATTTTGATTTTACAACTCTTTTATCACCCTATTCTATAGCCTTAAATTCAACTGAGAGTAAACCATGTCTAGCAAATTACCCAAACATATCGCTCAAATGGTGGAGAAAAACAACTTAGTCATGGCGATTAAAACCCTTGCAGAAGAGCAAGGTATTGACATGAGTGAGGCTAAACAGCAAATTGACGATTACGAGAGCCAATTAAAACGACAATATGCTAAAAAAGGTGACGCAATCGTTGCTAAACAAGTAAAGAAACAAGACAACAAACGAGAAAAAAAGAAACCTATTTTAAAAGACAAATCAGATTTAAAAACCAATCCAACGACTCAAGATTTGACCTCGCCTGATAGTCTGGCGTCAATTAATGATGGACTAGATAAACGCTTAAATGATATAGGCTATAAGCCACCTTTAGTACCTTATTGGATGAAAAGATTATTTATTATTTTACTTATCACTGCATTACTGTCTTTTTTAGTGTGGCGTTTAGTCCTTTAAACGCTTAAGGTCTCATTTATGGCTATGGTTAACTCACATACGTATAGGGTCAATAAGTCTGACAAACGTTTCAAGTTCCTAGGCTCACTATCACCTCGGGCATCACAATGCGAGTAGGGTTCATACCATATCTTGTGACGCTATAATCATCAAGCCTGCCTACAATACTTGGTTTAGCCACTGCCCGATTGCCTTAATTTGTGGTAGACAAACTTGATGTGCCATCGGATAGGTTGTGAATTCAACCTTATAGCCGTACTGAGTTAATGTTTCACTAGCCCGTTGACCCAATATAACCGGAACGACAGGATCTTGAGTGCCATGATCAATCTTAATGGGAATGGTTTTATTTGCTTCGCTATAGTTTGAGGCGTCATCAATAGCCATATATGTCGATAAGGTCAATAAACCTGCAAGCTTTTGCGGATGAGTCAATGCCACTTGATACGCAACTGCACCTCCCTGTGAAAATCCTGCAATCACAATGTTTTCAGGCTGAACGCCGCGCTCTATTTCGCGATCTATTAAGTCATTAATAGATTGTGCTGATTGTTTAATCTGAGTCACATCGACTTTACGATCCAGACTCATCTCCAGAATATCATACCAAGCTGGCATTACCATACCGCCATTGATCGTAACAGGGATTCGGGGGGCATGAGGGAATACAAAACGCACCGCTAAATTTGAGTCTAGTCCTAGCTCTGGTACCACAGGCTCAAAGTCATGGCCGCTAGCCCCTAGGCCATGCAACCAAATGACTGATTTATCGATTGTCTTATTCGAGGGGTTATGTTCAACAATAACGCAGTCTAGATAGGGTGTCATGATTATCCTTTAATAAGTTAAGTGAATTAGATTTGTGCTTTATAGCTTATAGATGAGATTGGTAGTTTATAGGTTAGTTTGTTAATTTAATCGGACGTTCAAAGATTTAGATAGTTTAAAGGGTTACTGTCTTTTGATGCAATCAAACAATGTTATAAATTAAGCCTATAAATTATTGCTATAAATTAAAGTTACCATTTCATAAAACGGTCAATAATGTAAGGTAACTTATTAGAGCTTACGCAAAGAGCTTTTTAGTTCTATTTAGATTTTAATTCGGTTATCTCATAATTTTAACATAGCTCTTGATAAGGAACGTTGAATGTCCTCTTATATTCGTCAATTGATAAGCTCATTTAATAACAAAACAGAGCTTGGGTCAGTTAAGCCCCCTACACTGTCATGTAAATCTACTGATAAAACTCAATCAGGTAGACTAAATCACGACTGGCAGAAAAACAGTCTAATATTAAGTTGTGTAGGTATAACTAGCTTAATTTTAAGTGGTTGTAACCTCACCTCAGCTCAAAATACTGCTTCTCCTTCAGCAAACACTCAACAAAGTGGCAAGCCATCAATGTCGCAAATGGGTTACAGCTATGGTAGTCGACCCTTTTATCTTATTGATGATATGGATGACAGCCCGTTAAAAACTGAGCTTAAATCATGCGAAGCTCAAACCCCCAAAAAGACAGACTTTTCAATCTCCCATCGGGGTGCACCATTACAATATCCAGAGCATACCTTCGATGGGTATATGGCAGCAGCACGTATGGGCGCAGGTGTATTAGAGTGTGACGTGGCGTTTACAAAGGATCATCAAATGGTGTGCCGCCATGCTCAAAACGATCTACATACCACAACTAACATTTTATCGACTAATCTGGCTAATCGCTGTACCACACCACCAAAATTTGATGAAAAAGGCAACTTAACCAATGCCAATAGTATTGAATGTCGTACCTCAAACTTGACTTTGGATGAGTTTAAATCATTAAAAGGCAAGATGGATGCGGCCAATACTAAAGCAACAACGTTAACCGATTATATGAATGCGACGTCGCCTTGGCGTACCGAGCTGTATAATCAAAATGGTCAAGTGCTAACTCTAAAAGAGCATATTGCCCTTGCAGAGAAGCTAGGCATGAAGCATACCCCAGAGCTTAAAGCGCCTGCGGAGAAAATGCCTTTTGGAGACTACACTCAAGACCAATATCGTCAGCAGCTTATCGACACCTACAAACAAGCAGGTGTTAATCCAAATAATGTATATGCTCAATCTTTTGACATTGAGGATATAAAGTATTGGATCAAGCATGAGCCAGCCTTCGCAAAAAATGCCGTTTATCTTACCGATGATAGCAATGAGACTGCCGAAGGGATGACATTTGATAAAAACAACCCTAAAACTTGGAAGCACTCCATGCAAGAGCTTAAAAATATGGGGGTTAATATCATTGCACCAGCGACATGGCTACTGGTGACTACAGATGGTAAAGGTCATATGATGCCTTCAGAGTATGCTAAGCAGGCCAAACAAGCTGGACTTAAAATTATTACTTGGTCAATTGAGCGCTCAGGTCCGCTAGCGAATGGCGGCGGATGGTATTACACTGGTCTTGATGATGCAGTTAATAACGATGGCGATATGATGAACTATATTGACGTACTGGCTCAAGATGTGGGCGTTATGGGTATTTTCTCTGATTGGCCTGCCACTGTGACCTATTACGCCAACTGTAAAGGCCTATAATACAGTGCTTTTAAAGTAAACCCTCATCAATAATAGGGGTCAAATTTAGGTTTTACGACCTTAGTTTACGACTATTGTTAATGAGTATAAATGACACGTTTAGGGCGTGTTCTCGCTAATACGAGAGGGCACGCCTTATATTTAATATAAAAATGCTAATAACAAATCTATCAATTAAACTATCGAGGAAGGCAAGTTCAAGCGCAACAAATCAAACGCGAAAAAATAGTAGAATCAGCGATACTGATATAGATTATTTTATAGTAAAGGTATCATATGACAAAAAGTAGGGCAAAACGTTATGTTAATAACTTTTATTGACCTGATTAACAGTATCCCTCTTTGGCATTTAGTTGGGCTTTTCATCTTTGGCGTGCTCGCTTTTATTATATCCACCGTATCTGGCGGAGGCGGAGCGCTCATTTTGATTCCTATGACATCATGGCTCATTGGCGCACCTAGCACTCCTCCCGTTATTAATCTTGGTACCTTCATATCTCGACCATCACGTATGATCTTATTCTGGCATGATATTGATTGGAGCTTGACCAAATATTATGTGCCCAGCGCCCTTGTTGGTGCATGGCTTGCAGGGCTTTTATTTAGTCGAATGAACGCAGGCTGGATACAGCTAATCGTTGGGATATTTTTAGTTTCTACTATTTTTCAATATAGATTTGGGAAGGTTGATAAAACCTTTAACATGCCTAAATCAGGCTTCATCCCGTTAGGCTTCTTAGTTGCGTTTATTAGTACTATCGTCGGTGGACTTGGACCCGTTTTAAATCCTTTTTATATGAACAGTGGTTTAAAAAAAGAGGACTTAGTAGCCACTAAAACGGCCAATTCTTTTTTTGTGGGTATCGCACAGATTAGCAGCTATGCTTTTTTTGGTGTACTCACGGCTAAATTATGGATCTATGGTTTTGCACTTGGGATTGGGGCAGTAGTGGGCAACATTATTGGCAAGCATTTCTTAGCGGGAATGAGTGTCAAACAATTTCGAGTGTTGTTACTGATACTGATGGTGGTCAGTGGTATCGTTATGATCATTAAAAATATTTCTGTTTTATTCTAGGGACTTTATAAAATTAATTCACGACACTATTCATAAATTTTTCATCTATTGATCATCTCAATCACACACAATACCCTACCTTTTAGTGTGGGCTATGCTAGGATTAGGGATAACATATAAAACTGTATTTATAGAAACGTTTATCATCGTAACTTTTATCATTGTCATTCCTATCTGGTACTCCCTATGACCGCCATCGTTAGCACCTCATCAAAATCAGATCCAAGTTCGTTGCCGAGCTCATCCCCTAGCAACGTATCACATACTCATACTCAGCCTACGCCTCATATTTTAATAGTGGAAGACGATCCAGCGATTGCCACCTCGCTCAGAGTGACGTTCAAGCGTGAGGGCTGGCTAGTGACTTGGCTTGACAATGCCAGCAGTGTTCTGCCTACGTTAAAAGAGTTTCAAGATGAGCAACATCCGTTAGCGGGTATTATATTAGATGTGGGTCTACCTGATGGTGATGGTTTAAACTTATGCCAGAATATCCGCCATTCAGATGACATTGGCAACTTAAAACAGCTGCCTATTATCTTTTTGACTGCGCGTAGTGATGAAGTAGATCGAATTTTGGGTCTAGAGATGGGTGGTGATGATTATTGCCCTAAGCCTTTTAGCCCAAGAGAGCTTGTCGCAAGACTAAAAGCCATTTGGCGCCGAGAGCAACTGACGGCTACCACGGTTGATAACCAAAGCAATCAACCCGACGTCACCACAGATCCACAGTTGTTTGAACTCGACTCAGGAATTTGGCGCTATGAGCCGCTTACTTATACCCTATACTGGAATGATCATAAGCTCGAGCTTAGCAATACAGAACGTAAACTGCTGTTAGCCTTATTGGCGAATCCCGATCGAGTCTTTAGCCGTGAGCAATTGCTAAATGCTATTAGCGACTATCCAGATCATCGCTTGGCGCGCACCATTGATAGCCATGTGAAGTCTATCCGTAAGCAACTCTCACAAGTCAGCGACTTTGATGACGTAGAGATCATCCATACCCATCGCGGTTTAGGTTATGGACTGTGCGCCTCATGACAGACCCATTAAACCTCAAAAAACCAACCGTTAATGACAGTCAAAACTCAAAGAATATAGCCCAAAAAAAAACTGCTAAGCAAAGTTCTAATGCCGATGATGCCAATAACTGGTATGCCAAACTGCACCCGATAGGTAGAGAAAATCCTCCTACTGCCAGTGTAGATAAGCCTGAAAAGATCCTAAACCTCAGTCTTTTTTTTAGAATTTGGATTGCCGTCGGTGTTATAGTCGTCATATCGGGCATTGTCGTATTCAATCAGCTGTTTAATTATGTGCGCCCTATTACCCAGCAAGTCATTGAAGATACGCTTGTGGATACCTCCAAGCTGTTAGCAACCAGTCTACGCTCTGCTATTGAATCTGGCGAGATTTATAACGCTAATTATCAAGCCATGCTTGATGATGCTTTTTTAGAGCCTAACCTATCGCCAAATACCCTAATTCCTACAGAGACAACCGTTCTCACAAAAAAGAGCTCTACCAACACTTGGTATCATCAAAAAACACGCAGTAGCTTTCGCGTCTATATTACTGATCAAAACGGGATAGTTATCTATGACTCTTTGCCTACTAACAGTATTGAAAATTACTCAAATGCCGAAGGGCAAAATTACTCTAGGTGGAATGATGTCAATTTAACCCTACAAGGTAAATATGGTGCGCGTACGACACGTATTATTGATGACGATCCTGCCACTTCAGTCATGTATGTGGCCCAGCCCATATTCAGCTCAAACGATAAAAATAAGCTCATTGGCGTGGTCAGTGTTGGCAAACCAACCTCCACCGTTATCCCTTATTTAAATGCCACCCGAAAGCAGATGTTAACGGCATCATTAATCATAAGTATTGTGACACTCATCATGGCAGGTCTCGTGGCGTGGTGGTTGCGACAAAGTACCATGTTAGTCACACGCTATACTCAAGCACTGGCTCAAGATACCAAAAAGCCTTACTTTTATATGGGTCGTGAGTTAAATGAGCTGACTGACACCATTGAGAGTATGAAACACCGGTTGGAAAATCGAGCCTATGTGACTGACTACGTGCACACCCTCACCCATGAATTAAAAAGCCCACTGACGGCTATTAGAGCCAGTGGCGAGCTGCTGGAAGAGACAGATTTAGAAGGTGAAGATCGGTTGATGCTCAGTCAAACCATCACTGAGCAAAGCATAAAATTACAGTCGTTGATTGACCGTCTTTTATTACTTGCAAAAATCGAGCAGCCCACCTTTAAGCTTGCCATACAGCCTATCAATCCAGATTCGCTAATACAGACTTTGATCGCAGGTTGTGAGATGCAACGCCAATATCAACACGTCGAAATTGACTATCAGTGTCAACTCCCTGAACCTGACAATAAGAACATTTTGGCAGACGAGTTTTGGATCACTCAAGCCCTGCAAAATGTATTAGATAATGCTTTATATTTTGCCAAGAGCAAAGTCATTGTTCATCTTGCTGAGCATACTATCCATAAAGTTAACTATATTAAAGTATCATTTATTAATAATGGCGATGTGATACCTGAGTATGCGCTCGGAAAAGTTTTTGACCGTTACTTTAGCTTATCGCATCAATATCATCGGCAGGCAGTGGTATCAGAGACTCATCACAGTAACACTGAAAGCACCGCTTATCAGTCTCAGGGTAAAAAAGGCACTGGATTAGGTCTCACATTGGTAAAACAAGTTATCGAACGTCATAGCGGTATGGTCACAATTCACAACCTCGAAGTTGCAAATAATCTTGAAATTACAGCAGATAATGTAGAGCAACCGCTAACTACTGGTGTCGAATTAATTATTTATCTACCCATCGCCCCCAATGGTATCAATAACAAGTACGACTTCTCTTAAATAATTTAAGTGCTGTTTTATATATACTGTCTTATTTATAAAGTGTCTTAACAGTGCTGATATACTAGCTGCTATCGCTTTACTGAAGCTTAAAATATTCCAAGAAAAATAGTTAATAATAAGATAAACTGCCCCGCTAAGATTGAACCTATTTATTGAATATGAATAGTTATAAAATATGAATAGTTATCGAATACAAAAAGGCACAATGCAATGCTACCAGTACAGAACGCTGTAGAACACAAACCCGTATTTATGCCCAGAGTCGGCAGTGATAGTCTCGTCAAAACAGATATGGTTAGGATTGAACAGCATGTCGGCTTTAACAGTAGACAAAAGAAAAAAACCATTAATGATTTACATCAAGTCATTCGCAAAAAGTATGGCTTTAAGCAAGTGTTAGAGCTCTCTAGCAAATCAGGTAATAAATTAAGCTTTCAATTAAATCCCTCAAGCCTAAAGCTGACTAATGAGCAAGATGGACAACAGTATAGTGTTGAAAACGCCTTTTATAGTAGTATGGTGTTTGAAAAAGGAGGGCCATTTGTTGATTTGCTAATGGCTGCGCCCAGACAGGCTAAAAAAGATGAGCGCTTATTCAACTCTGGGGAGCTCACGGGCTACAATTATTTAGGGTTAGAGTGGAGTGTAGAGCCCTTAACTGCATTTTACGATTGGCTATATATTAATGCGTTAAAACAAAATCCTCAGCTTCACGATGAGGTGCTGCAATACCAAGTCTTCACTGATATTTCTTTTAATCCTAAAAAGTCCATTCATTGTGCGGCTTATTCATTGGCAATGTTTGCGGCGTTGTACAAGCGAGAACTGCTTGATAAGGTTGAAGACCCAGCAGCTTTTTATGACTTATATTCTCAATTTAAAATTAGTAATACGGAGAATCTTTTAGAAGAAGGATGGTTTTAGATCGTTAGACAAGGTTTTTTGAGCTAAGCTGATTATTAGTCAAGGTTGCTCTTAGACAAGGCTTTTCTGATAAGAGGCATATTTAAAGACCGTTTGAGTATAAAATATAAAGCCGTAGTCAAAAGAAAAGGCATACCAGAAAATCTAGTATGCCTTTCTTATTTTAAATTGGCTTATTTTAAATTGGCTTATTTTAAATTGGCTTATTTTAAATTGGCTTATTTTGAATGGACTGTTTTAAACTCACTATTCTTACAATAAGTGAAATCAGTCTAATATTACTATTGACCTTCACTTAGTGGCACAATACGTTCATTTTGTCCACTTCCAAGCATACCTTGACTGCCAACGCCTTCTGGATTAACGTCTAAATAAGCTGTCATTTCAGCAATAGCGTCCTCATCTCCACTGTCAAGCAAACGTTGTTTGATCATCTCAACCGGTGGCACGGGTAAATTTTTCAATAAAGATAACAACTGGCTATTATTACCTTTAAATACCACGAGCTCTATAAGCTTTCGAACATTAATCGGTAAATCTGCGGTTGACTGGGCCATTAACGCAAGGTGATAGGCCCCATGGGTATCTTCATCTTTAAGGATACGCTGCTCAATCGCAGTGTACGTTTCACTGGTCGCCCCACCCGCCACACTCAATAAATGGATGCATTTTAAAGATGATTGCTCTTCTTTATCGGCTATCGCGATAATTTTGTCAGACTGTTGTTCGATGAGTTGCTTTTTTTGTAATAGTTTGGCATCTGAGTTCATAATGGTTTTCCTAACTTGAATCATTTCATTGTCTTGAAGCTTATATGGTGCTGACTGTTTTATTTTAAAGTATTGGCATACAAAACCATAACGTAATGAAATCAAACTAAATAATGCAAACTTCCAAATCTTAAAATTTTTCTGGGTTTATTTAGTATTCTAAGCTATATAATTTATGAGTATATTCTAAGAACTAGTTATGCAAAAAAGCCTCAGTATTTATCTGAGGCTTTTATTATATGGATTTAAGTGATGTATTCTATCAGCAAGTCATGTATAACAAAGACTTATAGAATTATTGAGCAGGACTATGCTCTTCGACTAAAGGCTTAAGCTCACCTGATTGGTACATCTCTAAAATAATATCAGATCCGCCCATAAGCTCACCGTTAATCCAAAGCTGTGGGAAAGTTGGCCAGTTTGCTACTTTTGGTAGCGTGGCACGAATTTCAGGATTTTCAAGAATATTAACAAAGGCAAAGGGACGTCCAATTTGAGTCAATACTTCGATTGCTTTAGCAGAAAAACCGCATTGTGGGAACTGCGGTGTCCCTTTCATATATAACAGTACTGGGTTTTCTTTAATTTGGTTACGGATGAGCGTTTCAATATCTTGAGCTTGGTCTGTCATAGTAAATCCTTAAATAGGTATCAAAAATTTTAAACTTAGCATTACGCAGTGAATTAAAAATGCAGCAAGTTTAAAAACAATTCATCAAATGCAGTTATTAAATTTATGGGGTTGAAAGTATAAAAAACAATGTGGCGTCGCTTTTTTTCAATAGCAAACTTTTTTGATAGCAAAATTTCTAATCTTAAAACGACGCTATATTCAAAGTACATCATTATTGGCATGGTTAGCATAGCAATTTAGAAAAGATAAGTTATTTTTAACATTGGTATCAGTTAAACATTTTAGTGTCAATTCACGCTCAGTCTCAATTCATGCCATACAGATTACATTAAAACCATTACCAACGTTAAAAACCTTGACTAAAACTAAACGATTTTATCCCTTAATAGCTAGACGGACTCAATCAAAACAACAGCACTGGCCATTATACCTTCTTGACGACCAGTGAAACCTAACTTTTCAGTAGTAGTCGCTTTGATACTGATATTGCCCATATCGGTTTCTAGATCTTGAGCTATATTTGTACGCATTGCGACATTGTGCTTAGCAAGCTTAGGGCGCTCACACATCACTGTGATGTCAGCGTTCACTATACTATAGCCCTTTTGTTTAATTAAATCATAGACATGACGTAGTAAGATACGCGAATCAAGCCCAGCATTGGCATCGTCAGTATCTGGAAAATGCTGCCCAATATCACCCATCGCAACCGCACCCAGTAGCGCATCCGCTATGGCATGTAGCACGACATCACCATCTGAGTGAGCCAATAAACTTTGTGAATGCTCAATAGTGACACCAGCAAGGGTAACATATTGCTTTGCCTCACCATTGTCATAAAAGGCGTGTACGTCAATACCTTGTCCTATTCTTATCATTATTTGCCTATCGGTGTTATAATTTAGCCAAATTTTAGCATAGTTTCTAACCAATATGACGACATCTGCAACTTTTGACAACCGCCCTACACCAGCCTCCTCCAATCGTGCAGGCAACCATGCAACCAATCATGCTGCCAACCTGCCTGCTTTACGCTTAAGTGATGTACCAGATCCTGAGCAGACAAGAGTAATCGTTGGTATGTCAGGTGGGGTGGACTCTTCCGTCTCTGCTGTCTTGTTACAGCAAGCGGGCTTTAAGGTCGAAGGCTTGTTTATGAAAAACTGGGAAGAGGATGACGGCACCGAATATTGTACGGCTATGGAAGACTTGGCGGATGCTCAGGCGGTTTGTGATAAGTTAGGCATCACCCTTCACACTGCCAATTTTGCAATGGAATATTGGGACAGAGTGTTCGAGCATTTCTTAGCCGAATATCAAGCAGGACGTACCCCAAATCCTGATATATTATGCAATAAAGAGATTAAATTTAAGGCGTTCTTGGACTATGCGTCTGACCCAAAATTTGGCTTGGGTGCAGACTATATCGCAACAGGTCATTATACCCGACGTAGTATTAATACGACACGTGAAGATGGCACTGTGGTGGCGCAGCTACTACGTGGATTGGATGATAATAAAGACCAAAGCTATTTCCTACATGCGGTGGGTGGTGATAAGATTGCCAAGACCCTGTTCCCTGTGGGTGAACTTGAAAAACCAGAAGTTCGTAAAATTGCAGAAGCGCACGATTTAGCAACTGCTAAGAAAAAGGACTCGACGGGCATTTGCTTTATTGGTGAGCGCCGATTCAAAGATTTCTTACAGCAATATTTGCCTGCTAAGCCCGGTAACATAGTGACGGATGATGGTGAGATCGTCGGTCAGCATGATGGGCTTATGTATTACACTTTAGGGCAACGGGGCGGTATTGGTATTGGCGGTGTCAAAGATCGCATTGAGGCGCCTTGGTTTGTACTACAAAAAGACTTGGAAAAAAATGAATTAATCGTCGGGCAAGGACATGACCACCCCCTGTTATTAAGCCAACGCTTAACCGCTTATAAGTTGGATTGGGTGGAACGTGTTGCCCCTAATGCGATTTTTAGTCCTGAAGGTCTTAAGTGTACGGCGAAAACCCGTTATCGCCAGCCCGATCAAAGCTGTACGGTATTTGCCGATAAAGACGATGCCAGTAAGGTAAATGTCATCTTTGATGAGCCGCAACGGGCGGTCACCCCAGGTCAATCCGCCGTGTTTTATATCGATGATGTGTGCTTAGGCGGCGGCGTTATTGAGTCGTTTGAGTAATTGAGCAGCTTAACCTTCTATTTAATCTTCTACTTAACCTTCAGACGGTATTAAAATAAATTTAAGCAAAATGGAGGGTTATGTTTTCTTTATTAAATTTAGTTGCTGTCTGGCTTGTCGTCTTATTGGGATTGATTTTACTCATTCGCTTTTTTTCAGATAAACCAAGTCCAAGCTACTATAAACACATACTCACCGCTTTATATCTAATCACCGCCATTTATATTATTGTGACATTAGGCTTATGTTTTATATTGATTAGAGGTATATTTAATTTGATTACTTCGGTTTAAAATTGATTTTTATGCTTAATCGTTTATTTATTTTAAGCTAATTTAAAACTTATTAATTTTAAACATGATTTTTAAACCTAATAAGTCGCTCATCATCATTAGTTGCTATAATTACCTAACTTTTATTTATCACTGTTGATTAACTTTTTTATATATAATTTATTTAAAACTTACTACTCTATTTAAGACTTAAGTATAGTTCACTTGGTCTACTTAATTCTATCTAAAATACTTAACACAACCCCTTAATTAATTAAAGGATTTTTATGTCTGCTTCTTTATCTGCTTTAACTGCCCTTTCCCCTATTGACGGTCGCTATGCCAGCAAAGCTGATACATTACGCGCCCATTTGTCAGAGTTTGGTCTGATTAAAGCCCGTGTTACTGTTGAGATTCGCTGGTTGCAAGCATTAGCCGATAATGACGCTATCGCTGAATTATCACCATTTGATGCTAAGACCAATGACTTCTTGAACGCTATTGTTGATAACTTCAGTGAAGCCGATGCGCAAGCTATCAAAGATATCGAAAAAACCACCAATCATGATGTTAAGGCAGTTGAATATTTTATTAAAGACCAGTTTCGCGGTAATGATGAGTTAGAGCAAAGCTTAGAGTTTATCCACTTTGCCTGCACATCAGAAGATATCAATAACTTATCTTACGCATTGATGTTAAAAGACAGTCGTGAGATTGTGGTAGATAAATTGCAAGCGGTTACTGACGCTATTGTAAGTCTTGCTAAACAACACGCCACCCAGCCAATGCTTTCTCGTACGCATGGGCAAACGGCCAGTCCGACGACGTTAGGTAAAGAGATGGCGAATGTTGCTTATCGCCTTGCCCGCCAATTTAAACAAATTAAACAAGTTGAGCTTCTGGGTAAAATTAACGGTGCGGTCGGTAACTATAATGCCCATCTATCCGCTTATCCGGCGGTAGACTGGACTGCCCATGCCCAAAGCTTTATCTCAGGGCGCTTAGGATTGACCTTTAATCCTTATACTACTCAGATCGAACCACATGACTATATTGCTGAGTTGTTTGATGCCGTTCGTCGTTTTAATACTATATTAATCGACTTTAACCGTGATATTTGGCAATACATCAGCTTAGGCTATTTTAAACAAAAATTAAAAGAGGGTGAGGTTGGCTCGTCTACCATGCCACATAAAGTGAACCCGATTGACTTTGAAAACTCTGAGGGGAACTTAGGTGTTGCCAATGCAATGTTGGCGCACTTGGGTGAAAAATTGCCGATCTCGCGTATGCAGCGTGATCTGTCTGATTCAACCGTATTACGCAATATTGGAGTTGGCTTAGCCCAAAGTATGATTGCTTATGATGCCTGCTTAAAAGGTATTGGTAAACTTGAAGTAAATCCTGAGAAATTAAATAGCGATCTTGATAATGCTCAGGAAGTATTGGCTGAGCCTATTCAAACGGTCATGCGTCGATATCATGTTGAAAACCCTTATGAGAAACTCAAAGCATTGACGCGCGGTCAGGCCATGACCCGTGATAAAATGCTTGAATTTGTCAATGGTGATGAATTAGACGCCGTACCAGAAGCAGATAAACAGCGTTTACGTGAGCTAACGCCTGCGACTTATATTGGTAATGCAGACGAGCAAGCTTTGTCGATTGAAGAATGGATTGCAAAGCTCTAAGCTTAACTATTAGTTGGTCTATCGTTCTATAAGACTATTTCGAAAAAGGCTATGTTAAAAAAGGTTAAGTAGAACTAGGTTATTGAATTGTCATCCACCCGATAAAAATAAGAATCGAAACGTATGCTAAACCCTAAGGATCAAGGTTTTTCCCAAAAAGGATTTTCAGGGGTTAGCTCTGTAGTTAAGGCTTGTTTAATCATTATTGTAATTGCAATGATATTGGCAAGTATTAAACCTCTTAGCTGGAATGACTATCTTCTCCATCAATTGGGCACTGTCCTATTTATGGCAATGGTCTGGGGGTGCTATCGTTATCTTGCCAGTACAACGACGTCGTTTTTGCTGGCAAGCGTATTTATAGTGATCCATATTATTGGTGCCAGATATCTATACTCTTATGTACCTTACAATGAATGGTCGCAAAGTCTGTTAGGATTTAATTTAAACGAGATGTTCGACTGGCAGCGCAATATGTACGATAGGTTGGTACATTTTAGTTATGGCTTATTGTTACTACCTCTAATGAAAGATATTTTTAAAACACTATTACCGTCCCTGTCCTCAAAAGCCATTTTGTTATTGGTACTTCAATTTAATTTGGCTAGTAGTACCCTTTATGAGTTGTTTGAGTGGTTTTTAGGCGTAACCTTATCGCCAGAATCCGCAGAAGCGTATAATGGTCAACAAGGCGATATATGGGATGCACAAAAAGACATACTACTGGCTTTTATAGGGGCGTTAATAGGCTCTGCTATATTATATGGTCAACATAAGATTCGGTACAAAAACTAGCTTAATAAACGGCCAATTTTTTAACATCAATACTCTAGATACTAAAGGTACCTCATTCTCAACTCTTAACGTAGGCTGTGGCTTTAGCCCAGCATTTTTGATTAAGTATCTTTATTTGCTGGGCTAAAAGCACCAGCCTACAGTGAAATTTAATAAGTTGAGAGCGGGGATAAAGGTATAGATTGTTATGATGCTTAATCTTAGCCTCATAATACAAAGTTGTAATTCATTTAATCTTTTTCATTTAATTTGTTTTCATTCAATCTTTTTTTTCGTCGTCATCCTTACCCCCAGGAATCACCGCTTTAGTGACCGCTACAGTCCCTTTTACCACGCCTTTGGTGGTCTTGTAGGCGATTTTGACCGGCACCGTGACCAGCTTATGCACACAGCCTTGCAAAAGAATACTACTGATAATAAGGGTTAATAAGGTGAATTTTTTCATGAGTTACCTTAAAGCTTGATAATGAATAATAGGTCAAGTGTACACTGTCTAAGCTGTACTCTAAACATGCTCTTTTTTTAATACAACGACTCACTTTATATTGGGTTGTATTATATCACTTCAGTTCAAACCCCATTTTAAATATAACGGATTTATAATGAATAACATTCAATTTTGTTTACCTGATGCCATCAGCCCTGAACAATTCTTAGCGGAATATTGGCAAAAAAAACCGCTACTTATTAAACAAGGATTGCCACAGCTGGTCGGCATGTTTGAGCCTGATGATATCTTAGGCCTAAGTCTTGATGAGATGGCAACCGCGCGTTTAATCACACAACACCCAGCAGATAAACACTCAGACATCGTCTCTGAATCTAACGCGCCATCAGAACAATGGAAGCTGCAGCAAAGCCCGCTGACACAAGAGATGTTTGCCGATTTACCCGAACAATGGACCGTGTTGGTACAAAATCTTGAGCAATGGTCGCCTGAGCTTGGACTGTTGTGGAATGCCTTTAACTTTATTCCCCAGTGGCAGCGCGATGATATTATGGTATCTTACGCGCCTAAAGGTGGCTCTGTAGGCAAACACTATGATGACTATGATGTCTTTTTGGCACAAGGCTATGGACATAGACGCTGGCAACTTGGAAAGTATTGTGACCAAAGCACCGAGTTTATTGTCAACCAGCCTATTCGTATATTTAATGACATGGGCAATATCATTCTGGATGAAGTCCTTGAGCCTGGTGATGTGCTATATGTGCCCCCTAAGCTGTCACACTATGGTGTGGCACAAGATAATTGCTTGACCTTTTCGTTCGGCTTTAGACGCCCTAATCTTATGCAAGTATTGGACAGCATGGTAGATACTGCAACCAGCGAGCCAAGCATATTTGTGCCACTATTACTTGAACAGCATTTGCAAACGCCAGGTGAGTTTCAAATATCAAGTATTGAGCAAATTAAAGCGCAACTGTTTACTATGTTGCAGTCTGATCTTGGTAATAAACTTATTGAACAAGCCGTTAGTGAGGTGGTCAGCAAGCGCCAATATGATATTTTGATACCAGAAGAGACATTGACAGAAGCTCAAGTCGCTCATGCACTTGATGAAGGGGCACTTATCCGAATTGATTACAGTAGTCGACTTATCTATACCCTAATCAATAATAATTTATCAGTCTATGCAAATGGTCTATTGTTAACAGAATTAGGTGAAAATGAAGCCGGATTATTAAAACGTATTGCAGATTCAGAACCTTTAACGGTTAAAGATATTAAACAGGCACAAGTAACTGTAGAAACAGTAGTAAGTTGGCTTGAAAATGGATGGATCTGGTTAGATTTTTAGTATTTAATGTTAGTTTTTGAATGATACGTGTACCAGACCATTACAATTTAATGACTATAATTCATAATTTCGCGTATTTATGACAGGTGACCTATATTAGTTTACATATGTAAACACAAAAAGCTATAATTCATTATATAATTAAATCAAACCATTTAGAGGACTTAATTAAAAAAGAATTAATTTTAATTAAATTAATTCTTACTATTTAAAGTCCTTCCACCCTCAAGGAGACATAGTATGTCAAACGATGCTAATAAGACCACAAAAATGTCACGTGCTGATATTAACCAAGATCATTTAGAATCAAACGATCAACAACGTACTGATGATTCAGCATTAGATATGATGAAAGGTATGCATGAACACGAAGATCATGAATCTGAAGATGACGAGTAATATCTTGATAAGTATATAAATGAATCAAAGTTAGCTTTAGGTTAATTTAAAAAGTTCTAAAAAAATACACTATGACACTCATAGTGTATTTTTTTCTGTTTACTACTTTTGTTTTATTAATTTAATCTGGTTTTCAGTGTCTAATCTTCTTCCACTAAATGAAATAGCTGCTCACTAATAGCGACAGTATTAAACCCACCGTCAACAAATAATATTTCCCCTGTGATGCCCGATGCCAAAGGGGACAATAAAAATAAAGCAGCGTTCGCCACTTCCATCTGATCAACATTTCGCTGTAAGGGTGCTATTTTGGCATTAATATCTAACATTTTACGAAACGACTTAATACCACTGGCTGCCAAAGTGCGAATAGGTCCTGCTGAAACGGCATTAACGCGAATGCCCTCGCCTCCTAATGATGTTGCTAGATAACGGACACTGGCCTCCAAGCTTGCTTTGGCCATCCCCATTACATTATAGTTGGGTAATACTGCAGTACTACCTTGATAAGTTAACGTTAGTAATGAGCCTTGACGTTTCGCCAGTAAAGGACGAGAGGCTTTGGCTAACGCCACAAAGCTATAGGCTGAGATATCATGAGCAATAGCACTGCCTTCTCGGGTGGTCACTTCCGTAAAATCACCATTAAGCTCTCCCGCAGGGGCAAACCCAATTGCATGTACCACCCCATCGATACCATCAGGCCAATGATCAGAAACTTGTTTAAAGCAGCTTTCTATTTCTGTATCTGAAGCGACATCACATTCCAGAACCATGTCGGCCTCAAACTTCTCAGCTGCCATGTCTACCCTTTTTTTCATTTTTTCATTGGGGTACGTTAATATTAAAGACGCCCCTTCCCGGTGTAATACTTCAGCAATCGCCCATGCAATAGATAATTTACTGGCAATCCCTGTCACGACAAATCGTTTTCCTTGCAACAACATAACTGGCTACTCCATTTATAATATATTGGTGATATACATATATTTTACCATGGCATCAACTTACCTCGGTTGTTTTAAATCTTATGCTATATATCTTTTACTTTTAATCTTGTTTAATTCTTAATCATTCATCAACTACTCAGTATCAGCCCCAATTAATAAATTAATAAGTAAATAAATGGAGACAACAACCTTCTATTTAAACTTTTTGCTGATTACAATAAAATACTCTGTTATTTTTAGACAAATTTTTGACAAAGACCTTTACAATTTATTTGTAGCCGTTAAGCTATAGCATTCTTTTATTTTGCTACTAAAAAAATATGTGTGATTCTAAATCTAATGCTTCAAATGACAATTTAGATCCTCGGCTTCCTAGCCCAGATCTATATTCAAAACTAATTGCCTCTACAGGCGAAGACTTGAGTCGTCCAGGGTTAATAGACACCCCAGTTCGTGCTGCCAAAGCATTTGGCTATTTAACCCAAGGCTATCACCAATCACTTCAAGAAGTGACAAATAATGCTGTATTTCCAACAGATAACTCTGAGCTGGTATTGGTGCACAATATTGAGTTTTATTCACTATGTGAGCATCATCTTCTGCCTTTTCAGGGAGTAGCTCATGTGGGCTACTTGCCAGATGGTAAAGTACTTGGCTTATCAAAAGTGGCTCGTATTATCGATATGTTCTCACGACGCTTACAGATTCAGGAAAATCTTACTAAGCAGGTTGCTGAGGCCATTATGGAAGTGACTGAGTGCCGTGGTGTCGGTGTGGTTATGGACGCCTCGCATATGTGTATGATGATGCGCGGCGTTAGTAAGCAGCTATCAAGTACCCGTACGGTCTCAATGTTGGGCGTTTATAAAACAGATATGCAAGCGCGAAGTGAGTTCTTGGCGGCGCTACCGCCCTCTAAACTGAGCGCCTTATAGCCAAACGCCTTTTTAATGTTAAACGTACTTTAAAGAGTGAACGTATTACTTTGCACACTGGTATTGATCAATAATTTTGAATACGGGTGTTGCGGGTTTGCAAATAAATCTGTCGTACTTGCATACTCAACACACTTCCCTGATTTCAATACCATAATATGTTGGCACAATGCTTGAACAACGTTCAAATCATGGCTAATAAATAAATAGCTAATACCAAATTTTTGCTGAATATCTCGTAACAGTTGCACCACAGCGACTTGAGTTGTGCTGTCCAAAGCAGAAGTCGGCTCATCTAAAATGATTACTTTTGGACGCATAATCAAGGCTCTAGCCAGCGCAATACGTTGTCTTTGACCACCAGATAGCTCATGAGGATAACGATGGGCTAAGTTTTGGGGCAACTGAACTGTTCCTAGCACATCAAAAACAGCCTGCGCGCGCTCTAGTTTGCTAACCCCTTGTACCAGCAAGCCCTCTTCAATGATTTGCATGACCGTAAAGCGAGGATTGATACTGGCAAAAGGATCTTGGAACACCATTTGAATTTCAGAGCGGAATTGACGGAGTTGTCTATTGCTTAGGCTATTTATTTCTGTATTATCGATAACAATCTGACCATTTATCTTAGCTTGATTATTCAGCAATCGAGTTAAAGCCAATGCAACAGTCGTTTTTCCTGATCCTGACTCACCTACTAGACCCAGTGATCCACCGGAAGCCAATTTAAAGCTAATATTATCGACCGCTGGTACCCATTGATTGACTTTGCCGAATAAAGACTTTGTTGCAGGAAATGCCACTGACAGATTAGTGACCGCTAACACAGATTTTTTATCTGCCTCCGTGCTGATTTCTAGCGGTGTACCAAAATCATGGTTTATGAGTGATCGAGTATAGCGACTCTTCGGATTGGTAAATATATCGATACTCAGCCCTTGTTCGATGATCTTCCCTTGCTGCATCACAATAATTTGATCGCTATATCGACGTACTAAGTTTAAATCATGACTAATCAGCAGCATTGCCATACCATGTTTATCTTTAAGTTTGTCTAGCAGCTCTAGGACGTCATGTTGCAAGCTAACATCTAAAGCGGTAGTCGGCTCATCCGCTATCAATACATCTGGGTTTTGAGCCAATGCCATCGCAATCATTACTCTTTGACGTTGACCGCCTGATAATTCATGAGGGTATCTGCTGAGTTTTGACTCGGGGTCTGTGATATTGACATCTTCAAGCAATTCGATAATACGCGCTTTAACTTGAGACTTAGGCGTGCCTATTAAGCGTAAGCTTTCTTCTATCTGCTTACCAACTGTATGTAGTGGATTTAAGGCGGTCATTGGCTCTTGAAAGATTACCGCAATTTTTGCGCCGCGTATCTGTTTAAGCGTTTTTTCTCGTTTAATTTGTTTTTGAGCAAAACTATCTGTATTTTGCGCAACAGGCAGATTACCCACTCCTTCCAGCTTCACCTCACCTTGAACGGTTAAGCTCTCAGGCAATAGACCTAATAGGGCAAGACTTGAAATAGATTTTCCCGATCCGGATTCACCGACGATCACTAACGTCTCACCACGACCAATCTGATAGGACAAGTCTTCAACTAAGGTTGCCTCTGTGCTTTGGATAGCAAGATGTGAGACACTAATTACTGGTTGCGTATTTGTACCATCATTAGTCGGTTTAGGTGTCAAATTAGGCTCGGGTCTGCTGGAGGATTCAAGCATTATAAGATCTCAAAGATGGGACTTCAGTAAAAGGCGACTTCAATAAGGGACTAAAATTGCGAACTTACGTTACTAATTAAGCCATAAGTTAAACCATAAGTTAAAGCATAAGTTAAAGCATAAGTTAATCCTATTTTAAACACCCATAGCTTAATAGCTATCAAAAATTAATAACAGTGTTGATTGTCTTTAACTCGCTGAGATGACAAAAATTTCTCCACCACTTTATATTGTCCTGAAGTGGTTTCTTCACCATACATCGCTTGTCTAAAAGCATTTGAATCCTCAATACCTGAGGTGTACCACGCGATATGTTTACGTGCAATACGGCATCCCGAATATTCACCATAAAACGCATATAATTCTTCAAGATGACTGAGCACGATGTGCTTTAATTGTCCGATATTCGGAGCAGCAAGATGCTCTCCTGTTTGCAGGTAATGGGCGATATCACGAAATAACCAAGGCTGACCTTGCGCCGCACGACCAATCATCACAGCATCACATCCTGTTTTGTCAAAGACCTCAACTGCCTTTTGAGGACTGTCAATATCACCGTTGGCAATCACTGGAATATTGACCAATCTTTTTACTTCGCGGATGAGATCATAGCGGGCCTGCCCACCATACTTATCTTCACGAGTACGGCCATGAATTGCAATAGCGGCGATACCTGCCTCTTCGGCCCGTTTGGCAATTGTTAAGATATTTTCTTGACCATTTTCATAACCCAATCGGGTCTTAAGCGTTACCGGTACATCTACCGCTGCCACTGTGGCATCTAAAAGCCGCGCCACCAACTCTTCATCTTTCAATAACGCCGATCCTGCCAGTTTACGACATACCTTTTTAGCAGGACACCCCATATTAATATCAATGATTTGCGCGCCATTATTAACTTGATACTGAGCGGCCTCTGAGAGTTTATCAACATCCGCCCCGGCGATTTGAGCTGAAATGGGCGCAATTTCACCGTCAAAATTGGCTCTATACAACGACTTCTTATGTGCATATAGCGTTGCATCTGCGGTCATCATTTCACTAACGGCATGACCGGCGCCAAACGACTTACACAAACGACGAAATGGATTGTCGGTTACGCCTGCCATAGGCGCCACCATAAGACGATTTTTGATCTCTAACCCTCCAATATACAAGGGTTGTAATAAAGGATGAGTGGCGTCAGATGTCTCTACAGTCATTTTATTGAACCATTATTTTTCGATCGAACAGCCTAGAATCTAGAGTTAATGACAACAGGGGCCCGTGTTAATGACAACAGCAAGCCCGTATTGTAAAGACTGTCTATTAAAACTCAAGTTATTAAAACTCAAGTTAAAATAGAGTCTATTGAGATATGGCTAATAATAGTTACCTATTAGAACACGCTTATTCGATTGCTTCAGAGAGCTGCTTTGCTTGTTCGGCAAGTTCAGCCATATCAGCTTGCCCAGCGGCATGTTTTCCAAGCTCGTGAATACTTGAGGGAATAAGATGCACATGGTAATGAAATACCGTTTGCCCCGCCTCAGACCCATTCAATTGCATCTGTACAATACCTTGACGATTAAACACTTTACGCTGAGCTTGCATGACTTTTTTTGCTGTCATTAACACAGCACTGGCGTATTCAGGCTCTAACTGACCTAGATCAACCGCTTGTTGTTTCGGAATCACCAGTACATGACCTTTAGCCTGAGGCATGATATCCATAAAGGCAAGGGTTTTGTCATCTTCATATACCTTATGACAAGGGATATCCCCTTTTAGCATTTTAGCAAATACATTATTTTCATCATACGTTTGGGTTGTCATTATTAAATCCTTATTTGCGTATCCTTGGTGCTTATAGAGAACTTGAACTTGTCTCATGTAATAGGAGTAATTGACTTTCTTCTTCCGTTATTCAACACTAACCTATTCTAACTTGCAAGTTTTAAAGTCGCTATAGAAAATATTGAACCTTAGTCGTCTTTAGTAATATTTATAGTCGGCGAACTTATAAAGAGTCACGGCGTTAACCTCGTTAAGCCTACTCCAGGAGTACTTGCACTCGGTTTCCTTGTGACTAATTTAAGGTTATTTGACTATAGTTAATTTAAATTATATTTCGAAAATAACGACAATAAAAAAAGGACCACAGGGTTGCAGTCCTTATTAAAAAAGTATCATTTAATTGATCACTAAATAATACTTTTTAGGATCAATGGCATTAGAATACTCGGTTCAATCCATTGAGAGCTGCCACACGATAAGCCTCTGCCATGGTTGGGTAGTTGAAGGTAGTATTCACAAAGTACTCAAGCGTATTACCACATTTCATAACGGCTTGACCGATGTGAATAATCTCGGAGGCATGGTTACCATAACAATGGATACCTAAGATTTCTAAGGTTTCTCGGTGGAATAAAATCTTCAAGACACCCGTACGCTCACCTATAATTTGCGCACGTGCTAGGTGTTTAAAGAAGGCTTGACCCACTTCATAAGGGACATGTTCATCAGTCAGCTCTTGTTCCGTTTTTCCAATACAGGAAATTTCAGGAATAGTATAAATACCTGTTGGGACGCTAGATACTGGCTCTGCATCTTCCTCACCTACCATAAAGGCGGCAGCACAGCGACCTTGGTCATACGCTGCAGAGGCTAACGAGGGCCAGCCAATAACATCACCGGCTGCATATATATTATCCACATCAGTACGATAGGTGTCGTCTACTTTAAGTTGCCCACGACTATTTGCCTTCAGTCCAACGGCTTCTAAATTGAGGCTTTCTGTATTACCTGACCGACCATTACACCAAAGAATTGCGTCAGACTTGATAATTTTTCCACTTTTTAAATAAAGGACGACATAGTCATCATAAGTTTCAAGTCTATCAATCTCTTCGTTGTTTCTAACCAATACCCCAAATTGACGGAAGTCATGCGATAAAGCATCACTAATCTCATTATCAAGATAACTTAACAGCTGACCTTTATTATTGATTAAATCAACTTTATAGCCTAAACCTGTGAAAATAGAGGCGTACTCACAGCCAATAACACCAGCACCATAAATAATTATCTTTTTAACCACATAATCCATCTGCAAGATTTTATCAGAATCAAATACACGAGGATGTTCAAAGTCTAACAAGTCAGGACGGTATGGGCGACTACCTACCGTAATAATAGCTTTATTAAAGGTGATGGTTTCGTAGCCTAGACCATCACCCAACTCAATTTTAATGGTATGTTTATCAATAAAGCTTGCCCAACCATGACGTACTTCAATTTGATTACGCTCATAAAAGCGTGTGTGCGTCTCTACTTGACTACGTACCACTTTACGCGCATTGGTGAGAACTTTATTGAGAGGTACTTGGTAGTAATCCAGTCCTTGAGAAAACAAAGGATCTCGGCGATAGTTGATTAGGTTAAATACCGATTGACGTAGGGCTTTACTAGGGATAGTTCCGACATGCGCTGAGTTACCACCGACTTGAGTACGCGGATCTACGACCACGACTTTCTTACCTGATTTTGCCAGCTTCATAGCTGCCGCTTCACCACCAGGTCCCGCTCCTATCACGACTGCATCATATTCATAGTCATGATTATCATTTTTGATACGCTTTGAGTCTCTTGTAAACCCTGAGTTAATGCGAATACGATTATTGTCGAGCGGACTAATCAAATTGGGATGGTAAATGTTATCACTTAAAGAGGCTGTCTTGCCCAATTGCTTAGAAGATTTAGTATCTGATGAATTTGTGTTTGAGGTATCATCACTATCTAGAGGATCGTTTTGATTGGATACTTCGGTATTTTCATTGTCGTCTTTAATATCGTTGGTTTCATCACCTTTACGTTTCTTTGACATATTATCCTCTTTAGTATTTCGACTGGTTTAGGGTGTTATCGACTACAAACTCAAATGACTAAACTTGAGGTAGTTAACAAACCTCAACATTCAAGACATTAGCACGTCATTAACAAATTATTAGAAGCCGTTATAGATCGTATAAACTGTCACATTAAGTTATAAAATCGTTTAAAAAAACCACTCTTGAACACCCTCTTCTTGGGCAGCATTATATCAAGTTAGCCTCATAACGTCATGACTAAAGCCCCTAGAATGACATTAAAACAACTGTTTGTTGTTATTTATATTTTTTATTAATATAGAAACGACATTCTTTAACCAATACTATCTTTATCAGACACTACGCTATAGCTAAATCAAAGGGGTATCTTATTCTAAGCACAATCTTTTTCTAAGCTCTATATGATTCTAAGCGCTATCTAAGCTATCCAACTTTCAATCTACCCAATTCTGCGTTTTAGTCCAGTAATTTGTAAGATACGCGTGGCGATTTCTTCAACGGACATCTCTGACACATTTAAACTTGGAATGCCTTGGGTCATATATATGGCTTGAATAGCGCGTTGCTCCTCTTCACACTGTTTATAGCTAGCATAGCGACTACCCGCTCGGCGCTCTTGTCTAATCTTTTGCAAACGTTCTGTATCTATAATTAACCCAAACAACTTATTACGATGGGGCTGCAAAGCTTTAGGCAGTTGATTGTCAAATAGGTCATCTTCAGTAAGGGGGTAGTTTGCGGCTCGAATACCAAACTGCAAGGCAAGATATAAGGAAGTCGGCGTTTTTCCTGATCGTGAAACCCCAATCAGAATGATATCTGCCATATCATAATGGCGTGTTCGTGCGCCATCATCATTGTCTAACGCAAAATGTACGGCATCAATACGTGATTTATAAGTTTCAGAATCAACATTATCATGGGCATGGCCTGAATGAGCATCTGGCTCAACACCAATTTCATCTGTAATACGGCCAATCAATCCTTCATACATATCTAGATTACAGGCTTGAGCTGAGTTAATAATCTCACGAATATCAGGGTTTACAATAGTGTCAAATACCAAGGGTAAAATACCAGTGTCCTGATAAGCCTTATTGATATGGGTGACTGCTATTTGTGCAGCCTCAATAGTATCAACATAAGGAATAACACGCGTTTCAAAGGGCACACTTGCAAACTGACTTAATATAGAACGACCTAATGTCTCCGCAGTAATCGCTGTACCATCTGAGATAAAAAAAGCGACACGTAGCACTTGATCTTTATCAACGGATAGTGCACTACGATTTTGTATCGTTGGCTTGGCTGATAAAGTCTTAACTAGATTTTCCATAAATTTCCTTAAGAAGATAAGAAGCTGTTTAGCTACATAAGTTTCGTTACATTGTTTTGATTAAAGAATGGATTATATAAAAGATAAAAAATTTATATGTTGTGTCTTATTTTAACATTTTAAAGACCGAACATCATGGACGCATATTCTTTTAAGATGTTATAGTTTTTTAGCACTAAGGATAATATGGTTCTAAAACTCGTATTTTGATTTTTATTCTCATCAGATTTACAAAATTTAATTAGGACTGCATAGTCATAGCTTTCAACCTTCGAATTGTAAAAAAAAGCAGTTATCCATACACAATTTTTCAAAATGACGGTATAATTTAAAAAAATAACCTTATTTCTTGGAGTTATCATGACAGCACCGCAAGTTATTACCCTTGACAAGTTAGGCAAAAATGACGTCGAGACCGTCGGCGGTAAAAACGCCTCATTAGGCGAAATGATTAGCCACTTATCAGACTTAGGGGTTAGTGTTCCTGGCGGGTTCGCCACAACTGCTAATGCCTTTAATAACTTTCTAACTGAGACTGGTCTTTTAAACAAAATTAACGATGAGCTTAAAAACTTAGATGTTAACGATGTTAAAAAATTAACGGAGACTGGTGAGAAAATCCGTAACTGGATTATCGAACAAGAACTGCCTCAATCTCTTGAGAAAGAAATTCGTGAGGCGTTTGACATTATGAGTGGTGGTGAAGATATCGCGGTTGCTGTTCGTTCTTCGGCTACAGCAGAGGATTTGCCAGATGCATCCTTTGCAGGTCAACAAGAAACTTACTTAAATATTCGTGGCATTGAAAATGTACTGATCGCTATTAAAGAAGTTTTCTCCTCTTTATATAACGATCGTGCCATTGCCTACCGTGTACATCAAGGCTTTGAGCATGCTGGCGTTGCCCTTTCTGCGGGTGTACAGCGTATGGTTCGCTCTGAAACAGGCGCCTCTGGTGTCATGTTTACGTTAGATACTGAAAGTGGCTTTGATGAAGTTGTGTTCATTACCTCAAGCTATGGTTTGGGTGAAATGGTGGTCCAGGGCGCTGTCAACCCTGACGAATTTTACTTATCTAAAGCGTTGTTAGCGGACAACAGACCTGCTGTTATACGTCGTAATCTTGGTAGTAAACATCAGAAGATGATCTATGGTGAAGAAGGTAGCACCACACGTTCAGTGAAAATCGTTGATGTTGACAAACAAGAACGAAACCAGTTCTCATTGACAACTGAAGAGCTGACAGAACTTGCAAAACAAGCGCTAACCATTGAGAAGCATTATGGCCAACCAATGGATATCGAGTGGGCTAAAGACGGTGACACCGGAGAGCTATTCATCGTTCAGGCACGTCCAGAAACGGTTAAAAGCCGTCAAGACCGTAACGTTATGGAACGTTATTTAATCCAAAGTAAAGATGCCAAAATACTCTGTGAAGGTCGTTCAATTGGCCAACGCGTCGGCGCAGGCAAAGTCCGTGTCGTCAATAGCATCCATGAAATGGATAAAGTGGAAGCAGGCGATGTTCTAGTTTCTGACATGACAGATCCAGACTGGGAACCTGTTATGAAACGTGCTTCTGCGATCATTACTAACCGTGGAGGACGTACCTGTCACGCGGCTATTATTGCTCGTGAGCTTGGGGTTCCTGCTATTGTTGGCTGTGGAAATGCTACTGAAGTATTGACCGATGGTCAAGAAGTGACCGCCTCTTGTGCTGAAGGTGATTCAGGCTTTATCTATGAAGGTATTCTGGATTATGAAGTTAAGAGTAGCTCAATTGACGCAATGCCTGAGCTTCCGTTCAAAATCATGATGAATGTCGGTAACCCTGATCGCGCCTTTGCTTTTGCACAAATTCCAAATGCTGGTGTGGGTCTTGCTCGTTTAGAGTTCATCATAAATCGTATGATCGGTGTGCATCCTAAAGCATTGCTTAATATGAATACCCTACCTCGTGAAGTTTCACAAGCTATTAACGAGCGAATTGCAGGCTATGCCTCTCCTGTAGACTTTTATATTGATAAGCTGGTTGAAGGTATTTCAACTCTAGCTGTTGCCTTTAGAAGACAGCCTGTGATTGTGCGTATGTCTGACTTTAAGTCTAATGAATATGCTAACTTAATTGGCGGTAAGCTATACGAGCCTTCTGAAGAAAACCCAATGTTAGGTTTCCGTGGTGCAAGCCGTTATGTATCTGAAAACTTCCGCGATTGTTTTGATTTAGAGTGTCGTGCGCTTAAACGTGTTCGTAATGATATGGGTCTAACGAATGTCAAAATTATGATTCCGTTTGTTCGTACCACTGAAGAAGCTAAACAAGTCATTGAAATCCTTGAAAGCAATGGTTTAAAACGTGGTGAAAACGGTCTTGAAATCATCATGATGTGTGAGCTCCCGACCAATGCCCTACTTGCTGAAGAGTTTCTACAGTACTTCGATGGATTCTCTATTGGTTCCAACGATTTAACCCAATTAACCCTTGGATTAGACCGAGACTCAGGTATCGTGTCTCACCTATTTGATGAGCGTGATGCAGCGGTTAAAAAGCTTCTATCCATGGCTATTTCAGAGTGCCGAAAACAAAACAAATATGTCGGTATCTGTGGTCAAGGACCCTCTGATCATCCTGACTTAGCATACTGGTTAATGGAACAAGGTATTGACTCTGTGTCACTTAACCCTGACTCAGTACTTGATACTTGGATGTTCTTAGCGGATGATACCAATGCTAAAACAAAAGCTAAGTAAACCGCTTAAAGACCGTTTCATTTAATGTCTTATACTATGATTTTTAGGTAAAAGAATCATGGCAGCGACCACAATTATCAAGTTATTTGATTATTGTGGTCGTTTTATTTCATAATAAAAATAAGATTGAACCTTATAACTTAAGTGTTTACTATAATGTTTACCCGTTCTAAACTAATCTTAAACCATCAGTTTAGTGGTTCATTTACTTAAGTAATGGCTTTAATTTTAAAAAGGTTATAATTTCAATGCAAATTTACCTCGCAAGAAACCAAGTCCAAGCAGGTCCATATACGCTCACACAGTTAAATAATATGTTGGCTAATGGGCAAGTGGATATGAATGATCTTATGTGGCACGAAGGGATGACTCAGTGGCAACCGGTTGGTGAGATGACCAAAGGTCAGCTTTATTACAATCCTAATGGCGCTCCTTCAACTAATACGTCTTCAAACCGAGTGACTGTTGCTGAGCTTTATGGCAAACCAGAACCAGAAAAACAAGAACCAGCAAAAAAGGGGACTGACTCTCATTCAAGTTCATCGCCTTTTAGCATTAATAATAAGCCCATTGTCAAAGCTACGTCCATTTCAAAAAACAAGGTTAATGCTTTAGCGAGTGTCTTGAAACGTCTGTTAGCTGCTTTGTTGAATTTTATTTTGTTCTCCTTAACCTTAATTCCAATTAGCTCTAACATAAACCCTGACGAAGTTTATGCGTTACTTGAGAACCAAGTTGAACAAACCGTTATCTTTAGGAACTTATTGAACTCAACCCCTGAACATTTGTTAATTATGTCAGGTGTATTAGCAGCAGCTTTACTTGTTGTTCAAGCGATATTGTTAGCAAAAAGAGGTCAAAGCATTGGTAAACTGGTGACAGGTATTCGTGTTGTCGATAAGAGAACCAACAAATTATCCTCAACGAATGTTGTTCTTATACGTGCGTTATTAACCAGTGTCATCTATTATCTAACCCCTTTTGGATTGATTGTTATCGTGGCTGACTTCGTAACAATGGTATTAAATAAGGATAAGCAAAGTTTGCACGATAAACTTGCTAAAACCATTGTAGTAAAGGCAGATCCAAGTCAACTTGAAAACAATCCTAAAGCAAATCATATTAAATAATTAACTATTTACTCCGTTTAGATTGTATTTATAGACTTAATTTGTTAATATTACCCGCTTTAATTTGCACTCTAATTTTGCACTAAATTATGATATTCCAATTTAGTGCGACAGACACAATCATTAGATATTTATATTATCTGATATTGGATATTGAAAGTTACTTATTATTTAAAGTCATTTAATACGGTAAGTTTCAATGGATAGGTTACAACCTAGAATGGCTGCTCTAGTTTGATGTAACCTTGTGTCATATAACGATTATGTTCGCCAATGGATAGTCTCAGATCCATCCTGGCTTTAGTGAACAAACTAATTGTCAACGTGGCTTATCTTTATGCACATCATAGCAATTTAGTTTGGTTTTATTACACACATAGAATTTTGCGTCAATTAGTTTTTGCTTTTAACAGAATTTGGTTTAAACTATTGATTTTTATATTCTTCAGTATTTATTACTGAGACCTAATTTAGTAATTCAACTCTACCAAGGAGACATCCGTGGCTAACTCAGCACAAGCTCGTAAACGCGCTCGTCAAAACAACACTCGTCGTCAGCATGCTGCATCTCAGCGCTCAATGATTCGTACTTATATGAAGAAAGTAGATTCGGCCATCGCTTCTGGTGATTATGATGCTGCTACTGAAGCTTATAATAAAGCAGTACCTGTTATTGATCGTATGGCTGATAAAGGTGTTATTCATAAGAACAAAGCAGCTCGTCGTAAGAGCCGTTATAACAAAGCAATTAAAGCGCTAAAAGCTTAATTGTCACGTTAGAGTACCCTCTGAAACTATATATAAGGCGTTGAAGCACTACAGACTGTAGTATCAACACCTTTAAAAGAGTTAAGTATTCATCAGAATAGTACAGTGTAAAAAACCCCTAGTTCATCTTGAAACTAGGGGTTTTTTTAGCAGTAAAAATTAGGGTGTATTAAATATTCAACACTTAAGAATAAGACAACTAATCACAGTATAACTAATGTCAGGACACTTAAGCATATAACGCGTAAGTAGGTATAAACTATACCTCTATCAGCCGCGATATAGGTACTTCAAACCTGTCGCCTCGCCATATAATACTGGCCGTGGATTTTTCAAAAGGCAATTGATCAAACCATATAAATAACCCCTCCATCATTTTTGGCCAGTCATCCCAGGTTATTAAGTTTCTTTGCATCATTACCCCAATAAATGCCACTAGTAACGTATCATGACTAACCGCTAGCGCTAGATGACCAGGTTTTGGCTGGGACTGATATAGCAAATATAATATATCCAAACCGCCCTTTTTTGAGGGTTTAGTGCTTTTAAGAGCATTTTGCAAAAAGGCATTAATAAAATTTAACGCCCCTATTTCTTTAAAGACATCGTTAGCGGTTTTAGGATCGGTTACTAAGCTCCCAGGCTCTACCAAGAGAGATTCATTTATGACCGGTTGCCTTACCCCTGCTCCTTCTTGCATTAGCTTCGCAGTGTCCACACATCGCCAAATGGGACTTGCAATACTTAGAGTATCTAAAGAATAAGGGAGATAATCTGCCAGCCATCTTCCCCATGATTTCGCTAACACTCGTCCTTTAGGCGTTAAAGGTAAGTCATAGCTTGCGAACCCTTGTCCATTCGACGGCTCTCTTAAAGAGTGACGCGTAAACAATATCAAACGCTCATTGTTTTTTGGTAACTGCTTTACGGAGTGAATCATACTTTCTGGCAAATATGCAGGTGCCGGTGCTAAGGCATGTAGATTTTTTTCGTATTCCTTAGCCATATTTTATTCAGACTCCAATCATCTTAAATGTCCACGACCTTCGACCAGTTAAACTTTAGTGCCGTACTGCTTAGTTCACCCGGATATGCCCTTGGATTAACGATTACCCTCGTCCTGCCTTCCTTATAATCAAATGCCTCATGAGTATGTCCATGGACCCAAAGCTTAGGTGCCCAATCCTCACTCATCCACGCGCTTAAATCACTAACGAAAGCGGCATTACTTGGTTGACCTTGATACTTTTTAGATACTGATCTTGGAGAAACACTATGATGCGTCATCACCACCGCTGTCTTGCCATCTTTATGAGCTTCTTTCAAAGCTTGCTTGAGCCACGCTCTATGTTGACTATGTATTTTTATCGACATTTCTGGTGAAAAAAGTAGCTCGCCTGCCCTAATCTGACGATAATCACGCATGAAGGACATCACGACATCACGGGTCTCTTCAGTAGCCTCAAACTCATAATCGGTCCAAAGCGTACAGCCTAGGATACGGACATTGTCAATCTCAAAGTCATGACATTGCAAAACTTTTAGCCCTGAAAACATCTTTTCATCAAAATTATCCCAATTTTGTAATTGGCTATCAAAGGTTAAGATGTCTTCACTAAAATACTCATGATTACCAGCGATGGTGACGATAGGTTTTGCATTCATTTTAGCTTGCTCTTGTAACCACGCCATACCAGAATCACTATTTGCGGTATCTCCAGCCACCAAAATGAGATCTGCGTCCGTTTGCGGAATACGCCCAAGAGGCAAATCCCTTCTGGCATAACTATCGATATGAAGGTCGCTTAATATTTGTAATTTCATAATAGGCTTTTAAAGGTGAAGGGTGAAAATCAGGATACTATCTTCAGCAATAAGTAGATTAACTTAAGTGCTTTATTATCTGTGCTAGTTTTTCAGTTGGGTTTTGCGCTTGAGTGATCGAACGACCTATTACCAGATAATCAGCACCATTTATAATAGCTTGCTCAGGGGTACAGATACGCTTTTGATCATCAGCTGCATCCTCCAAAGTACGTATACCAGGGGTAACTAATTTAAAGTCCTTACCGCATAAGCTTCTTAGGCGGCTAGCCTCCTGTGCCGAACACACCACCCCATCAAGACCAGCCTCTTTTGTCAATAATGCCAATCGTTCAACGTGCTGATCAACGGGTGTATGTATACCTATATCTTGAAGCCCCTGCTCGCTAAATGACGTTAAAACTGTTACGGCAATAAGTAGCGTCTCATGACCTGCATCTAGCAAACGCTCTTTAGACGTTTGCATAGCCTCACGTCCAGCACTGGCATGTACATTGACCATCCACACTCCCATATCGGCAGCCGCTAAAACAGCTTGAGCGGTAGTATTAGGTATATCATGGAATTTGAGATCTAAAAAAACCTCAAAGTCTCTTTTATGTAGCTCTTTTAAAATTTGCGGACCACATCTGGTAAACAACTCTTTGCCGACTTTTACCCGGCAAGAACTTGGATCTAACTGATCTGCTAAATGAAGCGCCTCTTCTATAGAGGATTTATCAATCGCCACTATTATAGGCGAACGCTGAGATTGAGTTAAAAAAGGATTGGATTGCTGTAGCTCGGTCACATTGCCTCCAAAGCAATTTAAAGTCATTTTAATAGGGTCTGTAAAAATCGGATTATTAAAATATAGTATATAGGATGATACTTCAAAGCGCTAAATTTAATCTTTAAGTTTGAACTTAAACACTAAAAAACGACCTCTCGGGTCGTTTTTATAGATTATTTCACTCTTCCAATAATTGTAGTATTCAAATATAAGTATAAATAGTCTTTATAAATATAATACTTGATAAGAGGCATAGTGCTATTGGTTATCTAACTACAGTGGTATCCACAGGATCAACAACAGGCGTTGAGTCAACATTCACCGACTGATTGACCGGTTCTGCATTCGTATAACGTTCAAGCTCTAGGTTAGTTTCCGCTAATTTCTTCTGTAGTTGTTTGTTCTCTTTAGTTAGTCTGCTAATCTCCCATTTATTTTGGAATACCTTAAACAGCAGTAAGGACAGCAGCATCCCGATTAAAACACCTAAAACAAGACATAAAATGAGTAATAAACCTAAGTTCATTCCTGGAGCTTGAGTAAATAGTAAATTAACAGCGACTTCGCTACCATTTACTAAAACCAATCCTAGGGAATAGCCAAAAACTAAAAATAGTAAGATAATTAGAATATAACGCATAAGTACCTCTAGATAATAACAGATTAAATTTATGATGGGGTGTATTTTATAACTATTAATTGTTTAAATACGCTAATAGCGATGATTATAGCGATTATAGCGTTTTATTATACACCGTCGCTAGCATTCATTTGATAGACGGAGCAAAAAATTCGAATAAAATGCGTTAATCCGTCTATTTATTGACCCGTATTACAAGTAATGGTTATCAATTGTGCTTTTTTTTGATACTATGCCTGTTAATTTATGATAACTGTACTCATATACCAGAAACGGTACTCTTATACTTTTAAACAGGTTATCAAGATACGGGTCTAATATCACTTTATCTACTTATCTACCATGAATACTTTTATTCATTAGATGATAGCTGATGACACTATTAGAATATTTTTGAGCTGTTTATGATATAAGCCACTATTAAATCTTAAGGAAAGACTATGTTTTTATTTATACAAGCTGCCCATGCTGCTCCAGAAGGGGCTGGTGGTACGGCTATGATTATGCAATGGATTTTTCCGTTAGCTATCTTCGCTATTTTTTACTTTTTAGTTATCAGACCTCAGTCCAAGCGTGCTAAAGAACATCGTAAAATGGTTGACTCATTAGCAGTAGGCAATGAAGTTATTTTTGCTGGCGGTTTAATGGGAAAAGTTAAATCTATCGAAGGTGACTATGCTGTTGTTAGCTTAAATGATAGAAATGAAGTGATGATTCAACGTGCTTCTGTTATTTCGGTTCTACCGAATGGTACGATCGATGGTTTAAAATAGTCGATGATATCTGAAAATAAGGGTGAGTTGATATTAATATTTAATTAACTATTTAAATTCACCGCAATCTTTATTATCAGTTATCTTAATTGAAAACTATCGTTAATAATCGGTAATAATAGTTATCGGTTATAAACCCAAGAACTCAGCCTATTAAATATTCCATACAGATGGATTAAAACCTATTAATGTTTAATTAAATTTATTCATTTAAGAGTTATTATTTTTATTTAATAGGATTAAGTTTTTGGTTATTACCTTTTAATGAATTAGAGTGCAAAGAATATCTTGAATTTTGTAAAATTACTGTTTTAATTCCACCTTTTCGTAGAATCTAGTCTTTAGCACTCTACTGTTTCCCTTCCCTCAAGTGAAGAAGCTACTATGCATTACCCTGCCTGGAAATATTTCTTAATCGTTACCGTGCTTGTTATCGCAGGGCTATATGCCTTGCCAAACCTGTATCCTGATGAACCAGCTGTACAGGTTACAAGTGCTTCTGCCGGTACAGAGCTCACCCAAGAGGTGTTATCGCAGTCAACTCAGCTGCTTGATAAATCTGGTATCGCCTATCATAACCCTACATTTTCCGAAAACAGTGCTTTGGTTCGCCTCGATAATGGTGCTGATCAACGTAAAGCGCAAGAGGTGTTACGCCGTCAATTAGGCAATGATTATGTCGTGGCCTTAAATCTTGCGCAAACAACACCTGATTGGCTGCGTAGTATCGGCGCCAAACCGCTCAAGCTAGGGCTAGACTTACGTGGTGGTGTTCGCTTTGTTCTTGAAGTTGATATGAACAAGGCGCTAGAACAGCGCTTAAAGAGTGCCAATAGTGAAATACGAAACCTATTACGTAGTGAGCGTATTCCTGTTAAAGGTATTAATCTTGCCGATCAAGGTTTATTACTCCATTTTAAAGACACTGAACTTCGCGATAAAGCGCAACGCGTTCTCCAACGCGATCAGGGCAACTTCTTTAATCTGCAAGCGTTAATGGATGACCAAGGTGCTGCATTACGCTTAGAGTATAACGAAGCAACGTTTAATGAGATAAATGAATATGCCGTGGGTCAAAACTTGACGACACTGCGTAATCGTATCTCAGAGTTGGGGGTTTCAGAAGCATTGGTTCAATCTCAAGGTAGCAACCGTATCGTGGTTGAGTTACCTGGTATTCAAGATCCTGCTGAAGCAAAACGTGTTCTAGGCCGTGCAGCTAATTTAGAGTTTCGCTTAGTCGCTGATGAAAATGCTAATTATGCAGGGGGTATTCCACCTGCAGGAACCGAAGCATTTCCCTATATGACGCTTGATGGTCCGCCCTCATTACTTAATCGTCAACCGATCTTAACAGGCGATAAGGTTCAGGGTGCAACATCAGGGTTGGATGAAAACGGCGCCCCTGAAGTGAACATTACTTTGGATACGGCTGGTGGTAAGTTAATGCAAAATGCCACTAAAAATGCCGTTGGTAAGCAAATGGCAGTATTGTTTATCGAAAATAAACAAAAAGTGAGTTATGAAGAAGATCCTAAAACGGGCGAAGTTGTCGAAACCCGTACGCCTTATTCAGAAACTAAGATTATAAGTCAGGCAAATATTCAAGCGGTATTAGGCTCATCGTTCCGTATAACTGGTTTAGATAGCCCAGCTGAAGCCGCTGAATTGGCGTTACTTCTTCGTTCTGGTGCATTAGCAGCGCCCATGTATTTCGTTGAAGAACGCACGATTGGACCGTCTCTTGGTCAACAAAATATTGATGATGGTTTATTCTCTACACAAATAGGCTATTTACTCGTCTTTTTGTTTATGATTATTTTCTACCGCCTGTTTGGGATGATCGCTAACATTGCGCTAGCTTTCAACTTAATTATCATGGTAGCGGTTCTCTCTATACTTGGCGCATCATTAACCTTACCTGGTATTGCCGGTATCGTATTAACCATTGGTATGGCAGTGGATGCTAACGTACTTATTTTTGAGAGGATTCGAGAGGAGTTATCAGAAGGCTCAAGGCCTAAATCTGCTATTGTTGCAGGTTTTGATCGTGCCTTTAGTAGTATCTTTGATGGTAACATCACGACATTATTGGTTGCCATTATTCTGTTCTCGATTGGCTCAGGCCCGATTAAAGGATTTGCTATTACGCTGGCCATTGGTATTTTAAGCTCGCTATTTACAGCCATTGTTGTGACACGAGCTATTGTGCACCTAATCTATGGCACTCGTAAATCTGTGAATAAACTGAGCATAGGCTAGGAGAGAATAATGTCTAACAACACGTTAAATAATAATGGCACAAACAACGATCCAAATAATACTCGAGATGACGATCTTAATAAGGCTAGCACTGACTCAAATAAAGGGTCAGATAGCTCTACACCTGCTTATATAGAAGGGGGGCGTCCTAGAAAAAAAGGGCCGCGCCGTGATGGCAAACATAATGCTCGCCGTGGCCCAAAAAAAGTGACTGGCTCAACTGAGTTGAGTGCGGATTCCGTCACCTCAAGCACAGGTACTCTTGACACTAATGCTGTGGGTACAAGTGCAATGGATTCAGAGCCCTATGAGGATGAAGCTGCTTTAGCGGAGGGAGGGATTAAGGCGGTCGGTGACAAACGTATCATACCCTTTATGAAGTTTGAAAAGCCGATGGGTATTTTATCATTCTTACTGGTATTAATTAGTATTGCTGCCTTATTTATTAATGGTCTAAACCTTGGTCTAGATTTTACTGGTGGGGTTTCAGCGGATGTTAAATATGAACAACCGGTTGAACAGTCTGAAGTGACTCAGTCACTGGAAAACGCTGGATTTGATGATGCCGTGGTGCAGTTTCTTGGTGGTACTTCCGAGCTTCTGGTTCGACTTCCCCCACAATCAGATAACGTTGAGGGGCTTAATGATAGCTTGAAGCAGGCATTAGATCTTCCTAACAATCAGGCAACGATTAATAATGTCAATATTATAGGTAGCCAAGTGGGCAGCGAGATTTATGTCACCTCGCTCATTGCCATAGTTGTTGCATTAGGATTTATGCTACTGTACGTCGCCGTTAGATTTCAGTTTAAACTTGCTGTAGGTGCGCTCCTATCCTTGGTACATGACACTATTGTCACCATAGGCGTGTTCGCATTATTTCAGTTTCCATTTGATTTAACAGTCTTGGCGGCAGTCTTGGCCTTAATAGGTTATTCATTAAATGATACTATTGTGGTCTTTGACCGAATTCGTGAAAACTTTCGGCGAGTACGGGATGCAACCCCAAGGCAAATTCTTGATTTGTCACTGACTGAAACACTGCGTCGAACTATTATGACTGTTTCAACTGTTTTAGTTGTTGTACTGTCTATGCTATTCTTAGGTGGCGCTGGATTATATTGGTTCGCAGTGGCGTTCTTTATTGGCTTACTTGTGGGTACTTACTCTTCAACTTATATCGCAAGCTCAATACCATTAGCTATGGGACTATCACGTGATGATTTTGTGGTAAAAATCAAACCTGAATTCCAAGAAGAAGAAGTCACCTTTAATGACCCTAAGTCATTTGAAGATTAAATGTTAAATTGAGTTTAGTTATCAATACATTTGTATATAGTGACGTTTGGCGTTCCCAGCGTAAGTATAACTTCCACCGTCTGACAAACTAGTATGATGAATGTCTTAAGATAAAAATGTTAAAAGCACCTTAGGGTGCTTTTAATGCTTTATGAGCAATAAATTTATAGAAAGTGCTTGAAAAGAGACATATAACGTCATACAAAGTGCTTAGATTTTTAAAACTGTTTAACTTTTAAATATCGCAACTATTAAGTGTCGCAGCTATGAGCTTCTCACCTTCAGATTTTAAAAAACCTTTAGACTTAAGCTACCGTCATATTCTCGCTATTGCTGCCCCAGTACTGATTGCAAACCTTGCGATGCCGCTTCAAGGCGCTATTGATGTTGGCGTGGTCGGACATTTCCCAAAGCCTTATCATTTAGCTGGTCTGGGTATAGCCTCACAGTTATGGCTATTAATATTGGTGAGCTTTAATTTTTTGCAATATGCCTCATCTGGTTTGTCTGCTCAGGCATTAGGTAGACAGACCAGCACCGGAAAATATAGTAATGAACTTGCTGACATATTATATCGCTCGTTAGGACTCGCCTTAGTACTGGCTGTCATATTATGGTTATTAAAACCCTTTGTCATAAGTTTGGGATTGGATTTATTGGGTGCTCAGCCTGCAAGTAGTGAAGCGGCTTCGACTTATCTCACGACACGCTATTATGGCATTGTCTTTGAGTTAATGAATTATGCCTTTATTGGTTGGTTTGCCGGTCAAGGCAAAACCACACAAATGATGATGGTGCAGTTGCTTATTTCATTCCTTAATATAGTATTGACATTAAGTTTTGTGTATATTTTTGATATGGGTTTGCAGGGTGTCGCGCTTGGTACTGTTTTAGGGTATGTCTCTGGCTGTATGGTCGCTTTTTTGCTAGCCCGAAATGTCATACTAAAAAGCAGTATTAACCGTTTCGCAGATAGTTCTATCCATGCAGATAGTTCTATTAAGGCGACTTCTAAATCTACCGATTCCACGAAAACTGTTTTGAATACTACTTTAAGGTACCCTAGTGTTGACAATCAGTTTACTCTAAAACAAAGACTGGCGGAGATATACGCCTGGGATAAGATGCTCAGTTTATTTTCTTTAAATAAAGACATTTTTATCCGCACCATATTATTAACGCTAAGCTTTGCCTGGATTACCCGTTTATCAGCTCAGCAAGGTGATTCAATCATGGCTACCAATGCTGTTTTGTTGCAGGTACTAAGTATTTCTGCATTTGCGTTAGATGGAGTAGCAGTAGCCGCTGAAAGCTTATCCGGTCAATCAGCAGCTCGAAAAGATCGGCAGCAATTTTTGACTGCGGTCAAACGAACGGGAGTTATATCCTTATGGCTTGCCGTGTCTTTAAGTATGATATGGGCTATTGTTTTGCCTAGTTTTATTAAAATCATGACGGATCTGCCCTCAGTCACTAAACTGGCTATTGATTATCGATATGTTGCACTCTTTTTGCCTCTAGCAGGCGCCGGTGCTTATTGGCTGGATGGCATTATGTTTGGGTTAACCGCAGGGCCAAAGATACGTCAGGTTGCTATAATTGTGTCCATAATATTTTTTCCTTTGACCTTTGTTATTTATCAGTACTATGGCGACACTCATACTATGTCGGTCATTTGGTTCAGTGTTTATTGGTTATTATTATCTCGGTTTGTGATAGCTGCCTTTATATTGTGGCGTAATCAAGAAGCACTAATTTATAATAATGAAGGTTAGGACTATAACGGTAGGGTTAACAAGCTATTTACATCAATTTTCTTGAGCAGAGTTATTTCTACTAAAGGATGAATATTTGTTAATAAAAAAGCAAGGGGATAGCTCAATGAAAGCTAACCACTTGCTTAATATTACCAAAAAACACTCTCTATATTAGTACCGAATGGCTTTAAGCTCGTCGATAAAATACAATAAGAGTTTTGAGCTTAGTTCTCTTCAATCCCTGTCATATCAACAGGAGTATCAGCAATCACTTGGACACCAGAGGTTTTTTCTTTAGCCATGTCATTGCGATGTTCTTGTAAATAGTCTAAATAATCCTCGGTGATATTACCGGTAATATAGTTACCATCAAATACCGCACAGTCAAATCCTTCAACCTTACTGTGTTTGGTATCTTGAACAGCATCAATTAAGTCATCTAAATCTTGAAAAATAAGACGATCTGCACCAATAATTTGACGGACTTCTTCAACACTGTGACCAGAAGCAATCAATTCATGACGCACTGGCATATCAATGCCATAAACATTGGGGAATTTAACAGGAGGGGCTGCACTTGCAAAAAACACCTTATTTGCGCCAGCATCACGGGCCATTTGAATAATCTCGTGACACGTGGTTCCTCGAACGATTGAGTCATCTACCAATAGTACGTTTTTATTTTTAAACTCAAGAGGAACCGCATTCAGCTTCTGACGGACAGACTTTTTACGCTGCTGTTGGCCTGGCATAATAAAGGTCCGGCCAATGTAGCGATTCTTCATAAAGCCTTCACGGTACTTAATGTTTAAATTAAGCGCTAACTCCATCGCTGAGGTACGTGACGTGTCAGGGATAGGAATAACCACATCAATACCATGGTCGTCGCCCCACTCTTTACGGATTTTTTGTGCTAACTTCTCACCCATACGTAAACGGGCTTTATACACTGATATATTATCAATGATAGAATCAGGACGAGCAAAGTAGACATACTCAAACATACATGGGGTATATTCTTTGGGTTCAGTACACTGACGCGTATGAAGCTGATTGTTCAGATCGATAAAAATGGCTTCACCAGGCTTAACATCGCGAACCACCTTAAACCCTGAGCCGGTTAATGCGACAGATTCAGATGCCACCATATATTCGGTGCCACCATCCGCGGCAAGGCGCTCGCCATAGACAAGAGGACGAATGCCGTTAGGATCTCTAAAAGCGACAAGCCCTTGACCGGTTATTAATGCGACAACGGCATACGCACCTTCAATACGCTTATACATTGAGCTAATCGCACTAAAAATATCATCCGGTGTTGGTTTGGTTTTACCCAAAGCTTGGATCTCATGTGCCAAAACATTTAAAAGAACTTCGGAGTCAGAGTTGGTATTAAGATGGCGTAAATCATCTTGATATAACTCCTTAGCCAAAGTTTCTGCATTGGTTAAATTGCCATTATGCGCCAGTGTAATACCATATGGCGAATTAACATAAAAGGGTTGAGCTTCTGCGCTACTTGAGGTACCGGCTGTGGGATATCTGACATGTCCCACTCCAAATTCACCCACTAAGCGCACCATATGACGTGTCATAAACACATCACGTACCATACCATTGTCTTTGCGTAGAAAAAAGCGCCCATTCTTCATGGTTACGATACCCGCAGCATCTTGACCACGATGTTGTAATACCGTTAACGCGTCATACAACATTTGGTTCACAGGTTCATGCGCTGCAACACCGACAACTCCGCACATACTCTATCCTTTTAAAATAGTCTTTATGAATTAAAAGATTTATTTAGTGGTGGCGAATAAACTATATTAACTAAGAATTAACTAGATTCATTCACTTCTTGATCATCTACTGACTCGACGTCTTGCTCTGGAACATCTATTGCGTCCCATGCATTACTCAAGACTTTGGCAGTAAATTCTTTTGCAAAAGGGGCATACGGTAACAATTCTGGTGCGATAACTGAAGATTTCCAGATTGCCATTGGCATTAATACGGGAGCTGAGATACTTAATAAGACCAGTACTACTAAAAGGTTTTTAAGAGCGCCGAGGACACCACCCGCAAGTTGATCAACAAGACCCAACTTCAAACTTTTAACAATACCTGACACCATAAAGCTAAATATTTGAATCACTAATAAGACTATTAATACAACTATTAGGAAACCTGCACCCATTTGTAATACAGGAGAGTTAATAAAACCTGCAAGATGAGGCGCAACGACACTTGCCAATCGTGTGGCGGCTAATAGCGCGACAAACCACCCTACTAACGAAATTGAGCTGCGTATAAATCCAGCCTGAAAACCTCGCCATAGACCCGCTAGTATAATAAGGGCAATAATAATGTCTAATAAACCCATGGTTGTTATAAACTCATGTTAGCTTTACCTATTAGGACGTTAACAGGCAAATTCCGATAGAATAAGTATCTAGGACAGCGTTCCATCCAGTCCTAGTTTTGAGCATTAAAACATTTGAGTCTTTAGGTAATAATATTTAAGAGCCATTTGTATTAGCTTTGCATAGACATAAAAAACAGACACTAAAACGTTAAAGTATCTCGATGACTGGCAATAGCTTCAATACACTGCTGTACCAACCTAGGTCCCTTATAAATCATACCCGTATAAAGTTGCACCATATCAGCACCAGCATGTAACTTACGGACCGCCTTGTCCCCACTATCGATACCGCCGACACCAATAATAGGAAGTTTGCCGTCTAGACGCTCATAAAACTGTTCAATAACTTGGTTACTCAAGTGCCCAACTGGTCTACCAGATAAGCCCCCTGCTTCATTACCGAAAGCTAAATCTTCTACACCCGTTCTACCTAATGTGGTATTTGTCGCAATTAAACCGTCAATCTCAAATTCAATCAGCTGCTCAGCAATATAATCTATTTGATCAGCAGTGAGATCAGGGGCAACTTTTAGCACCATAGGCACATAAAAACCATAATCCGTCGCTAGTTGGCTATGTTTATTTTTTATAGCTTCAAGCAACTCAGTCAACGCCTCACCACTTTGTAAATCGCGCAGGTTTTTAGTATTTGGTGAGGAAATATTGACCGTAATATAAGACGCATGGGGATACACCCGCTCCAAGCAATATATATAGTCATCCACTGCGTTTTCAACAGGGGTCACTGCATTTTTACCGATATTAATACCTATATTACCTTGGTACTTACAATTCTTTACGCTATTGACTAAATGATCCACACCTAAATTATTGAATCCCATACGATTAATAATGGCACCCGCCTCTTTAATTCTAAATAGACGTGGCTTTTCATTACCGCCCTGCGGCTTAGGCGTCACTGTACCCACTTCAATAAACCCAAAGCCTAACTCCGCTAATGCATCAATATAGTCTCCATTTTTATCCAAACCTGCCGCTAAGCCTACTGGATTTGAAAATTGCAAGCCCATACACTCAGTCGGCAAAGCCTGCTGAGAGTAAACAAAACCTAGTGCATGAGCTTTATGAGCCTTTTCAAGAAGTTGTAGCGTTATTTCGTGGGCGTGTTCAGGATCTAAATTGAATAAAAAAGGACGTAATAAGGCATAAGACATAACGTTGGCTGACCTGTTATGGGATAAGTGAATTTAGAAGTTGCTATCAACATGTCTATCATGTCTAGAGCGCCACTTAAGAACTGATAATTATAACAGTATAATTAATGCAAATCACACATTAGACATTTTTAATAAATAAGGAATCTAGTAGATTTAAATTGGAGGTAATATCTGTTTGAGTTTGTCGGTGTTTAAATGAATAACGCCATAGGTGAATAATTTTTTATTAATGATAGTACATTTTATTTTTGACGGTCATTTATTATTGACAGTAATTAAGGCACGGGTCGTTTATCAGATAACGCAATCCAACCTTTCACTATTCTATAGATATGCCACAATATGGCAAATCCTAATACAAGTCCGCCTAACATTAAGACAGCCGTTGAACCATAAGCTAAATCTGTATTGCCTGAGACAAAACCACTTCCGAAGCCTCCAAAACCTATCACTAGAATAATCACTCCAATCACGCCTAGGATAATACTGTACCAAAAGGTTTTAATTTGCCAATCAAAGTGTGTGGCAAGCCAAGTATTCTCAGCTTCATTACGGCGTGCGTAATTCATAATAATAGGAATAATCCACATAATGCCAGCAGTAAAAAAGCTAATAGCATACAGTAGATAGGTAATATGATTATAACGAATGAGTGACTCTTCATTTTTTATATCATTTACCGAGTTAGGACTATTTGAGGTACGTAAGCGCTCAGAGTGTCGTGATGATGAGACAGGAACAAATCCAGAATTTATCGTATCAGACTCTTCTGGTTTAGTATCTTGATTTTTAAAGCGGTCGTTATTACTCATGAGAGTACTCCTCAAAATGAAATGGCATATAACTGTGTAGAATGCCACCTTACGCACCGAACCATTGCATATACTTTGTTAAAGAGCTGTTATCAATAAGGACTTTAATTTATAAAGGCTCTTATTTATTAAAAAATTTAGTGGCTTATATAATGTATTATTGACTCTATAATGTATAAAATAATCGCTTATTCATAATACTAAGAAGGTATAAAGCGCTCAATCTCTTGTCCCATATCGGGTGCAATAAATTCAGCGTCAAATATGCGTGCTTCAGCTAAGCTATAAGACTCTGGATCTGTTGCCGTTAATAACGCTGCCATTTTTGCAACAATTGGCATATGACACACCACTAACACACATTCCGCTTCGACATCTATCAAAGAATGAAGTCCTTTTAAAGCATCGTCTTCAGGAGTTATGCTAGGGTTAACAGTAACGGGCACATTAGGGTTAAGAGCAGAAAAAGCTTCCAACGTTTGTTGTGCTCTCAAATAGGGACTCACCACAAAAGCATCAGGTTTGTATTTATTAAAAATAAACTGGGCCGTTTCAGCCGCTTGCTGTTGACCAAGCTGTGTTAATTGTCGTTCTGAATCATTCGAAGTTTGTCTCTCAGCTTCACCATGACGTACTAATATCACTTTCATATTAACCTCGCTTATTCATCATTCTTAGTCTTTTTTAGCCACTCTTTATCATGCTCTATCAATCGAAAAAATTGACTCTAAAAACTGATAGAGTTTGCTATTTTTATTGGCATCTTAAAGAGGTAAATAAACTTAGTCTTTACTTTCGGTAGCTGCCGTCATTTGTGCATTCAAGGCTTCATTGGTTTGCCCATGAGGCATCACAAATTCAACATCACTTCTAAAACCAGACTCCATTAAGTTAAGGGCAACGCCCAAAGCAGCCTGGTCATCAAATATAACAGCATATAAAGCATGGGTAATAGGCATATAAATACCAAGCTTTGTTGCTTTTTCATGAACCTGCTGAATAGTATTTACCCCTTCTGCTGTTTGTCCAAGCTTTTTAATAGCGGCGTCAAGACTCATCCCTTTGCCAAGCATATTGCCAATACGGTAGTTACGACTCAGCTCAGAACTACAGGTAGCATAAAGGTCACCCACACCAGACAGTCCTAAGAAAGTCAAAGGGTTAGCGCCAGAAGCTGCTCCAAATCGGCTCATCTCAGCCAGGGCTCGAGTCAGTAACATCGCTTTGGTATTTTCACCAACATTATAATAAGCCGCCATACCCATGGCGATGGCATAGATGTTCTTTAAAGCGCCACCAAGCTCAACGCCTTTAATATCATCTGAGGCGAATATTCTAAAGAAAGCACTGTGCAGAGCTGATTGCACCGCGTGGCGTAACGCCTCTGACTCACTAGCAATGACCGAGGCTGACGGCATATTCTGCATAATTTCAACGGCTAGATTCGGGCCAGACATGACCCCAAAGTTGACTTCAGGCAACTCTTCTTTGATGATATCACTCATCAAGCTAAAGGTATCTTTCTCCATACCTTTAGTCAAAGATACGATAGACTGTCCTGATAGATAAGGACGAATCTTTTTTAAGGTTTCTCTAAACGCTGAACTGGGCACAGCGACAAAAATAATGTCTTTATCTTGGACGGCAGATTTAAGGTCATATTCGAATTTAAGACGCTCATCTAACGTATAATCTGGCAGATACTTTTTATTAACTCGGGTCTTTAATAGTGATTTAACGGTTCGTTTATTACGGACCCACAACGTAGAATCACAACCATTACGCGCCGCTAAGTTTGACATTGCGGTTCCAAAACTGCCCCCACCTAAGAAAGCCAGTCGCAGCTCATAGGGAGGCTTTGCGCCTTGAGGTTTGGTCATATTATTTACCACAACGTCTTCGACAGAGGAAGGATCGAGCGTTTGATTCTTTTTAGCTTTAGCACTAACTTTACTGGCCTTTTCTAATAGACTGGCTAATAGACCTGCATTGAATCCCGTCTTATTGTCTGCCGAATTATTATCTTTATCAGCCTCATTAGTGTCGTCTAAATTTTTATCATTCATATTTTGGCTCTCGTCGTTGTCAATCCTATCTAGGGTATCAGTGTGGTCTACATTATCCGAATTATTAGAACTTTTATCTCTTTTTAAGCTATTTTTAGGAAATTTCATAGACGGCTCCTTGTCTGGTAAAATTTTATCCGTTGTAGAAGCTATTGGTTATAGTTAACAAACTCTGTAATGTCGATCTCTTTGCGACTTGGCATGGCGCAGTGGCTAGTTCCGACATAGACAAAAGCGGTAATATAATCTTCGCCACTGACATTAAAGTAGCTTTTTACTGCCGGTTCGTTTGCAAGAGGTCCTGTTCGCCATACTGTACTAAAGCCTTGTGCTTTAAGTGCCAATATTAGATTTTGTACTGCAGCCCCTGCACTAAGCAGTTGCTCAAATGGCGGTACCTTTTCATGATAGCTCATACGAGTGACTACCGTAATAATCATAGGAGCACGCAGAGGCATTTTTTGAGTTTTCTCAGCGGTGCGCGGGTCAAGTTCAACACCTTCACGCTCAGCCTTAGCTTTTGCAGCTTGTAGTAACGCTCGACCCATCTCATTTCTTGCATTGCCTTGAACCACGGTAAAACGCCAAGGCTGTAATTGCTTGTGATCTGGCGCTGTCATGGCGCATTCAATGGCCGTCTCAAGCTGGGATTGATTGGGCGCTGGTATGCTTAAGTTGCCAATGCTACGACGTGATTTTATCCAATTAATGACTTGCTCATCAGTGACAACGGCATCTTGGTCCATATTATCAATGTTGAGGCTATTATCACTACTTGAAGAATCTGAATGGGATGATCCATTATCTGATGCATTCGTGTTTAAAGCGCCCGCTCTTTTTTGGTTATCTATGTCAGACATAAAGTCCTCTATATATTTTTATGTTTATCATCTAAATCTGTATGGTTAGCGTGCTATTTTTCTAAATACAACACGTTCACAGTCCAATACGTCCTAAAGGGTGTATTCCAAATAATTGTACGTGCTAAATATAGCATCCAGTTAATATATTGTCATAGAACGCCTTGATTGCAATAGCCTTTACCAAACCGTTACTTAGCAGTGAGTTCTTATTGAGTTTAGCATCACACTCTTTAAAATTTTTAAGGCCCTTGAACCTTGTACCGCGGCGCAAAGCACAATTATAACTTTGGTTCTATAGGTTCTAACGGCTGCTTAACATCCGCATTTTGACCACGATGACGCAAATAGTGATCCAGTAAGACGATAGCAAGCATTGCTTCGGCGATAGGTGTTGCCCGTACCCCTACGCAAGGATCATGTCGTCCTTTGGTTAACATATCGACAGGCTGAGCTTGTTGATTAATGCTTCTTCCGGGTGTTGTAATACTAGAAGTAGGCTTAAGTGCAATACTTACCTTGATATCTTGACCAGAGGATATACCACCTAAAATGCCTCCTGAGTGATTCGCGGTAAATCCTTGTGGGGTTAACTCATCACGAGCCGTATGACCAAATTGCTCAGCGACGCGCATCCCATCACCGATTTCAACCCCTTTAACCGCATTAATACTCATCATGGCATGGGCAATATCGGCATCCAAACGATCAAAAACCGGCTCACCCAATCCCACGGGGACACCTGAAGCAATAACCTCAAGCTTCGCCCCGCAGCTGGTTCCTTCTGCACGCAAGCGTGTGATTAACGCCTCAAATCTTGGTATCGCATCCGCATCGGCACAAAAAAATGGGTTGCTATTAACGAATTGCCAGTCAATAGCTTGTGAGTCGATAGCAGCGGTTGTCTCGTTGCCAATTTGTACCACATGACCATGGATTTGAATGCCTAATCTGTCAAACAAATACTTCTTGGCAATGGCCCCTGCAGCGACACGCATTGCCGTCTCACGTGCTGATGAGCGGCCGCCACCTCTGTAGTCACGAAAGCCATACTTCATACTATAGGTATAGTCAGCGTGTCCTGGTCGAAAGGTATCTTTAATGTCAGTATAATCTTTTGACTTTTGATTGGTATTGCGAATAAGGAGGCCGATAGACGTCCCTGTGGTCCTACCTTCAAAGACACCTGAAATAATTTCTACCTCATCAGGTTCACGGCGTTGAGTCGCAAATTTAGAGGTACCTGGTTTGCGTCGATCTAAATCAACTTGTAAGTCGTCACTCGTTAACGCCAAACCGGGAGGTACACCATCTATAATAGCCATCAAACCCGGTCCATGAGACTCGCCACTTGTCGTTACTTTAAATACTTGTCCTATACTATTTCCAGCCATAGATAATGCTCAATTTTATTTAACATTTAATGAATTTAATAAACTAATTGCTATTGACCTGCCTTAAATTCAGCACTTATAGTCGTACGGTCATCTAAGTTAATATTATGTTAATGCTGTAGCTTTGACTAGCTAAATTACAACCGAGCTACTTGCGCTTCAAATAAATGACGGAAACTGATTAACTCGTCTCGATCCATGGCAAAAACCCCGTGACCCCCTCGGGCAAAACTCAACCAATTAAACTGAATCTCAGGGTAAGCCTGACGTAACGCCCAATCACTGTCACCTACCTCGCAGATAAGTAAGCCTTCTTGCGTTAAGTAGTCTGGCGCTTCATATAATATTTTATGCACCAAATCCAGACCATCTTGTCCGGCAGCCAACGCATGCTCTGGCTCATGGATGAACTCAGGGGGTAGCTCTGCCATTGCTGCGGCATCGACATAAGGCGGATTGGTGACGATTAATTCGTATTGGTTTTCAGCAGGGAGTTTTTCAAACAAATCGGATTCAATTAAATTGATTTGATGGTCCATACCATGGTGTTCTATATTGACCGCAGCCACCTCAAGAGCAGATGTATCAATATCTGTGGCATCTACTAAGGCATCCCTAAATCTACTCACTAACGCCACTGCAATACATCCAGACCCTGTACATAGGTCTAATATTCTTTCAGGTTGGTACAGTTGTTTATCTTCTAAACCATGTAAATGAAAAGACGGAATATCCGCTGTAGAATCAGGGCCTAAGGGTTGGGCAAATTGATTGGTTTCAAAATAGGGATAAAACTGCTGACGGATCAATTCTGCAATGGGTGAACGAGGAATCAGCACTCTTTCATCCACATAAAACGGCAAATCACAAAAATAGGCTAAATTAACCAGATAGCTTAAGGGTTGACGATTGATAATACGCGACTGTAACAGTGACAGTATCTCCCCCTTTTCTGAGGGGGTTAATCGGCATTCTAAAATCTGATCATCGGCATTCCAATCTAGAGACAAAGGATGTAGTACGATAGCAGCAGCTTCGGCAAACACATCGTTTGTGCCCTGAGCAACGACCACATCATAATTGCGAAGCTGAGTCACGCAGAAACGAATATAGTCGCGAATAGTCAATAACGAGTGAGCTGCCTCATCACAGTCTGCCAGCAAACGATCATACTCTCCATCGCCCGCTAAAGCGTCTAATGATAAACTGTCTATGCCATCAGAATAATTCATATTAGAGCTTACCTTATTAGAAGAGCTGTTCTGAATATTTGATAACAAGGTTTGTGGATCTAATGTATTCTCTAACTTTTTGTCTACATGAGCCAGTGATTTATCTACATGAGTCAGTGACGAGTTATGTTCTGTGTGACTGACGGATTCATTAGTTGGTTGAGACGTTTGTTGACGACTTGGTGTGTGAGTATTATCAGTTGGCATAATTATTTCGTTATCCGCGTAACAAGATGAGTTTAGTATAGTCAAAGAACTTTAAAGTAGTCACAAGATAACCAAGTGCAAGTACTACTGCAGTAGGCTTAACGAGGTTAACGCCGTGACTATTCATACTTTCGCCGACTATAATTAAATAGGAGGTGTGAGGGACATTATAGCTAAATTTTGCGATATTAGGGTCTATAATATACAGACTATTGCCGATGAAAATAGATAAGTGTTTAGAACATAAATTGATAAATTATCACTGACTATTCTTACGCTTAGTCTATTAATCTATAGGCGTAATATTCAACAAACCCTGATCTCTAACTTTGGATAAAATAGCACAATTGTTGCTATTAAATTTGAATTTGTGGTAATAATTTGCCAGTTAACAATTTTCGTCGCATAATAGCAGTACAAATTTAATTGTGAATACTCCTATGACTATGACCAAAAATACGATTTCCAATCCTCATAACGCTAAAACTTTAAAAACCTGTTCAACACCTAAACTTTCGGTGTCAGCAGTCACCACTGGGTTATTTATGCTGAGTAGCTTCATGCTATGCAGCCCTTCTTATGCTGCAACTAATACGGCTGACTCAATAAATAACTCAGTTAATAAGGTAAAGGTCACCCAATTACCTACCCTATCTTTACGTACTGAATACAATGAGCTTAATCAAACCAATTCTCAAGGTAACAACCCATCGGTTGATAGTTTACAACGATTGATTGATGAGACTGATGAAGCCAATCAAAATCGTCAAACACGTTCAGTAGTGACCGATCCAGACGCGGCTAACTCGTCCTCGTCTACGGCTGATGATGTAACCTCTTATAATAATATTGAACTAAGTGATGCCGAGTTTGAAACAAATGACAATGTCTATGATAGTAATATGAATGACAGTGAAGTCGTTGAAGAGCGCGTCAATGAAGAGATTGCTGAACAAAGTAGCAGTGATGAAGACTCAGGAGAGGCTGTAGACGTTGCCACTTCTATTATCGATGATGACTCCATTAAAAGCATCGAAAATAAAAATGGTAAGGTGTATAAAACCACTAACCTCTCTACTTATGCTCGCGCCGTAAATGGTGCAGTTTGGTCGCCTAATATGCGAAAAAATACGGCGATGACGGTGAAAATGCAGGCTTTATTAGATTGGAATCATGCTTCTCCTGGACCTATTGATGGGGGATGGGGCATGAATAGTAAGAAAGCATTGGCTAACTTTCAAACGATGCGCGGGCTCTCTAGTACAGGGAAAATGGACACAGCGACTTGGAACGAACTGACTAGAAATATCGATACCAATCAACCCGTTTTAGTTGAATATACGATTACTAAAGATGACGTTAATACAAACTTTGCCTCTACTCCTTCCGGTTCTGAGGCTAAATCTAAGATGAAGGGATTGTATTATCAGAATATTCAAGAGATGTTCGGTGAGCGTTTTCATATGGATGTCCGATATCTTGAAAAGCTGAATAAAGGCAAAAAATATGTCGCAGGTGAAACCATCACCGTTATTAACGTTGGAAGCCCCTTAAAACAAAGTATTAACCATGTTGTGGCTAACAAAGCAGATAAAACACTTTATGCCTATAACGGTAATCAACTAGTAGCGACTTATCCAACAACGGTGGGTAGTACCAGCACGCCATCACCCTCTGGCAGTTTTAAGATTGTCAACAAGGTGAAAATGCCTTGGTATAAGTCAACTGTTAATAAGGGTAAAGAAGATCAAAAAGTATTCATGTTACCACCTGGGCCAAATAACCCTGTCGGTGTCGTATGGATGGGACTTTCAAAACCTTCCTACGGTATCCATGGCTCTCCGGTACCTGAAGGCATTAGCCGTCAAGCTTCTGCCGGCTGTGTTCGTTTGACTAACTGGGACGTGTTAGAGGTTTATGCCAATATTGTCAATGGTGCGAAGGTTGATCTTAAATAATTGGAATCTTTAACCACTTATTATAGTAAAACACTTATTATTATAGTAAAACACTAACTAATAGGCGCTCTATTGACTAGCGAAGAACCTTCATATTAAGGCGCTTATCAGACATAACATCTTGTTTTGTTTACTTTATCTTTAATCTTTTAATAATCTTTTAATAACCTTTCATTGCTAAAACAATATTGAGCTCATAGCCACTATGAGCTCAAATCTTGTATTAAAGACTTGGCATTGAAGCACTGAATCATTTAAGCATTGAAGCTTTGTTTTAAACACCAGGTTTTAAAGACTTAATATTAAAGCTTTTAATAATTCTACTGTATTAAAAATTTATTGATATAGAACAATAATTCGGTTAAATGTAATATCAAATTTTTCAAAAAACAATAAATACACTTCATTCTACTCATACGATTAAGCATAAATTGTAGAGGGCATCATGGCAAAACATTTAAGTTTTATAGATCGCGCAATTGTAGGATTCGACAGTAGTTTACGATCGATAATTCCTCACTCCAATCAAACAGCCCGCCCCTTACCTGTTAGCTCTGAGTCGTTGCCCGAATTGACTATTAATGAGTCACGGCACGTGGCAGGACTCATGCGTATCAATCACACGGGGGAAGTCTGTGCGCAAGGGTTATATCATGGACAGGCTTTCACGGCTAAAAACGATCAAGTTCGGCAAGCCATGCAACACTCTGCTGATGAAGAAGTAGATCACTTAGTTTGGTGTGAGACTCGTCTAGATGAGCTGGGTAGTCATCCCAGTGTATTTACCCCTGTTTGGTATGGCCTATCTTTTGGTTTGGGTGCGATTGCTGGTCTTATTTCTGACGAATTTAGCTTAGGGTTTGTGGCGGAAACAGAAGCACAAGTCAGTGAACACTTACAAGATCATATCTCTCAATTACCAGAGCAGGACACGCGTAGTAAAGAGATTTTAGCTCAAATGAATATCGAGGAACTAGAGCACCGACATGCCGCGATAAATCATGGTGGTAAAGCATTATCTGCACCCGTCAGAGTATCCATGCGCTGGATGGCAAATCGCATGAAAAACGTGGCATATCATTTGTAAAAAACTATGGTCTGTTAAACATTAAAATATTAGGACTCCTAATAGCTTAAAATGTATGGTTTTTTTAAATGTATGGTTTTTTAAATGTGCCTTGTTCACTAAAACACCTAGAAAATATAAATTAATACATTTCATAAATATATATTGGTTAATATTAATCGCACTTAGTTACAACGGTACTCTATATTGCAGGGTTTAAAGTTGCTATCTTATAGGTCACATTTGTAATCGGTTTTGGTAAGTCAACGTTTTCATTAGTTAGCCTTCAATATTGAATAGGCTAACCTAACTTATTTAGTGTTTGACTTATCAATCCAAATGAATTGAAAATCATAATTTTAAAACTTTAAATTATTTTCACGATAAGGATCTAAGAATGAGAAAAGAGAACATGCAGTTTACGACTAAAGCTCTTTCAGGCGCCATTTTTTTTGTATTGACACTGACTGGCTGTCAATCTCTACCAAGTACCTCTAGTAGTAGTACGACAAATAGCCCAAGCTCTCAAGTTGGCGAGACGCCTATGGTCAATAACAGCGCTGCTATAGCTGTATCAACTGGTCCCCATAAATCGACTTATAGCGCTGAAGAGCTTGAGAAAGATCAGTTACATAATGCGACTGACATTACTAAAACTCGCTTATCAGGTATACCCACTCCTAGCGTTAACGTTTCAGATATTAGCTACATTCCTACTGTAATCATTCCTAAAACAACCACCAGCCAAACTGATCAGCTTGATGTGAGCTTGCTAGACGACTTCATTTTACAAATTAGCCCTAATGCTCGCCACTACCCACCAAACTTCAAGTCTGCCTCTGATCGTTATTATGCAAAAGAGAAACTAAAAGAGCTTGAACAGTGGTTACGCCCATTCGCAGAACAACCAAATGCGTCTTACGAGGTTTTATTAAGAGCAGCCAAACTTAACGGCATGGCTCGTAATTTGGATCTAGGGTCAGACTATGCTGTACGCGGCAGTACTTTCATCGCTAAAGCAATTGACAGACAGCCTAATAGTGCTGAGGCCAACTTTATTTATGGCATGATGTTGTCAGAGGGCGGCGGATTTAAAGAAGGGAAAAAATATTTGTTGAAGGCAGCCTCTCAAGATTATAAAGAGGCTGAACAAAGTTTGGCTCAAGCAGATTTGCTCAGTGACAATCGTTCAGCAGCATTATCACGATTAAAAACGTTGCAGCAAAAATATCCCAACGATGCAACTATCGCTCAGCAAATTAATATTATTGAGTCTGGTAAATATTACATTTGGGATTTAGCGGCTCAGTAAAGTTATATTTTTGTGTTTATTCTTTTTCTTAGTATAAAATATATCTCTAACCCGCTAGAATTTCATTTTAACTTTTAAGCGACTTTTAAAGTTTGAGCCACTATTTAACGATAGTGGCTTTTTAATGCCATACTTTTATTATTATATGTGGCTTAGTACTTAAAAAACCATTAAGATAAATCATCCCCTTAATACATTCATTCAAAGTCAAACGTTATGCCTATTTTGAATCTGATACCAAATTTAGAAATCAACCATACGAGGAAGGCGAGTCCAAACGCCACAAATCGCAGGTTCAATGAGACTATCAATGATAGGTTATTTTATAAAAAAGGTATTAAAACGCCCTCAAACTCACGTCTATTGCTAGGTGCCTCCCTCGCTATTGGATTTTTATTGACGGCGTCATGTAGCACTGTGTCAGTGAGTGAAAAAAATTCAAGCAGAACCATCGTTCAACAGCGAGATAATATTGTTACCAAAAATGCATTAAGTAATAAGACGTCTTCCGTATTAGTATCATTTGGGGTGCCTAGCGATGAATGCTTTACTGACTTTGATACGTGTTTAAAAAAAGTTGAACAGGGCATTATTAACAAAAATAGTAGAGAGTCGCTAGCCCTTTATGCAGAACTTTACTTAGCCAGAGCGAAGCAAATCGAACAATCTGAAAGCTGCGTTCACAAAATATTACGTCCACCCGTTGATCCTTATTACGCTAATGCTCCTTTGTCTCCTGAAGATAAAGCGGATCGAGTGCGTTATCTAAGGCTATGTAATACAGAATACCGAGACAACTTATTACTGGCTGTTAAATATAGTTATGCCTACCTTTTTTATCCACAGCTCAGCTCTAGTACTGAAGATGATGTAGACATTTCTGTAAAACCAAATTATTTGCCCTCTAATCTAGATATCCAAACCCTTGATGTTTATGACGCTGCGACAGATGCCCTCATAAAACAGCTCTATTCGAATAAAGATCATAGCCAGCAAGTGGACAAAATTACCTCTTATATCGATGATAGTAATGTCCATTATGCAAAATCATCAATGCAGGATGGATTGGACTATGCCAATGGTGAAAAGTATGGCGATCAGATTAAAGTTTTAAACTTTACCTTTCCACCTATTTCAGAAGACCCTTATTTCGCAGGACATAACAAACTTGAATACGAAAACAACAATAACAAGTCGGATGACAATAACAAAATATTGTCATCCAGTGCTACCAATCCTGATACGACCTCTATAGACATTTACTTACCTAATGAGCCTGAATACTTGCAGAATACGCAAGAATACAACCAGACCATTGATAAAATATATGCCAGTCATGACCTAAGTTTTTCGGGATTAAATTCCATCGTAGAGCGTGAAGGGTTTGGTATTAGCTACGTGACATTATTAGATGAACGTCTGAATACCTCTGTTAAAGGCTTATTGACTGCTAAAGATAAACAGCTAAACTCTCAAAACCCCATCGATAGAATTCATCTAACCGGTAATTTATTGATTACCGGGGTACTTATTCCCAAAGGTGAGACTTTAAAAGAAGTATTAGACAGCAATAACTATGATATTAGACTGTATAATCCACATCATACCAAGACCATCGATATATTAAATCAGCCTTACTATTTAGCAGCCAATTTTTCATCAAGTTATGGTCTATGGCTTGCAGAAAATCATCTAAGTAATGTGGGTTACTTCAACCTTCTCGCCAAACAACAAACATTAACCCTACCTCAGCTATTCATGCTCGAACCATATGATCCCAATAAACGTATCATTATCATGCTACATGGTCTAGCCTCAAGTCCTGCGGCTTGGGTCAGTGTTACTAATGATATCTCAAATGATACTGAATTACGCGAAAACTATCAGGTTTGGCAGATTTTCTACCCTACAAATATCCCAATATTAGAAAACCGCTATAGAATACAAGAGCTTATAGAAACTGCATATAAAATAAATGACCCTAATAATAAACATGTAGCCAGTCATAATTCTGTGTTGATTGGTCATAGCATGGGCGCCGTCATCGCGCGTTTGTTAGTCTCTAATCAAAACTTGGAAGAGAACTTTAATCAGCTTACCGAACGTGACAGTAATCTAAAATTAAGTAAGCTACTGGATAAACAGTTAAACCAATATAACGTCAAAAATAGACTACACTTAAAACAGTTGGACAGTGTTGATACCGCAATATTCATCTCAGCGCCCTTTCGAGGTACAGACTTTGCAGATCGCTGGTTTACACGTCTATTGCGCCGCATCGTGCAGTTGCCCATTGGTTTTGCACAAACTATCCGAGGTAACTTGACCAGTATCGCTACCGAAGGTGAGTTGGTGTCCAATCCATTAGGGGCGCTTTATTTCGAAAATGGTGCCAGTCAACTCAGCGATAAATCCTCGTTTATGAAATTAACCGCTGATTTGCACATTGCTGATAATGTCACCTATCACTCTATTATTGCTAATCGCGATTCAGATCTATACCAAGGACTGTTAAAGCTGAAAATTACTTCCGCCCCTGATACAGCATTATCTTCCTCAAAACCACCTGAAATACGGGATGAAAACGCGGCATTAACAGCTAATAGTTCGCAAGATAATAAGAATAATGAAAATGGTGAGCTTAATGAAACCATGCCAGCGGACAATTCTCTGAATGCTGAGAAGAGTAGAAAATCAGACAGCACTTTAGACAGCACTCAGAAGGATGACTTTAAGTTAGAGGATATGGCTGACATTGAGGAAGGAAGCTCAGATAAAACTAGCTCTGATATACCTAGCTCAAATAAAACTGGCTCAAATAAAACTGGCTCTGATATGAATCTCCCACCAGCAGGAAATTTAACGGAAGATATTGCAGAAGCTGTTACACCAAGTATATCGGATGGCATTGTTCCTTATGGTAGCTCTCACTTAGATGGTGCGGCAAGTGAAACCGTTATTTCAGGAGGTCATGGTATTCAAGAATCACCCGAAGCGATTTTAACGTTACGGAAAATACTGCACCAACACTTAAAGGACCATCCCATAGATAAATAATACCTTATGTATTAAACAACCGGACATTGTTAAACTAAATTAGGCTCAGTTAGGCCTGCTGAACCTACTCTTTGTAACGTTTGATTTGATGCGATTTGATCTGTCTTTAAGGATAGGTTACATTCTAGATTTGGTATAAAAGGATTAACCTTTAGGGCGATTCTCAATTGCGTTTCGCACAGGTTTGAAGCTTCTTCGGTGTTGAGGCAATACCCCTAGCCTATTGATCGCATCGACGTGAGATTTGGTCGGATAGCCTTTATGACCTTCCAAGCCATACCCAGGATACATACTGGCATCTTTGACAACTTGTCTATCTCGAGTCACTTTTGCCAATACACTGGCGGCGGCGATGGCCGTATGTCGACCATCGCCTTTTATCCAAGCTTCAGAATTGACAGGATACCCTTTTTCACTCCCAATACCGTGCTGTGCCAGCAAGCCACTATCTAAATCAGGAATTTTATTGCCGTCAATCAATAGATTAAAATGAATAGCGGACGAAACACTTGAAATCTGGCTGTCCGCTATAACAGTTGTTTTTATTGCTTTAGCTAACTCAACCATAAGTTGTTCACTGGCTAGACGCATGCCAAGTAAGGTTGCTTGCAGTATGTTAATCTGATCGATGACCGCTGAGGGTACGTCAACTAGCATATAAGCTAACGCGTGTTGTTTTATTGGTTCAAAGAGTGCTTCTCTTTTCGCTTCTGTCAGCTTCTTAGAGTCTGTCAATTTTGATAGTACTGTATCATTTAATACATTATCGCTAGTTTTAGCAGTTAATTCAGCTGATAACTTACTGGGTAATATAGCCCCTGCTACGACCACACTGCCATACAACGGCCCTCGCCCTACTTCATCTATGCCTATCGTTATCTGATAAGGCTGAATAGTACTACCTTTGAAGATCCCGTTATCATGCGAAAGCCCGTTATCTTTTAAAAGGCTACTATCTTGCGAACCAATAGCTATAACACTAGATTTTGCGTCAGCAATGTTTAGAAAGTGGGCATTAATGTCTTTAAGTAAGGCGTCGATGTTCATATTACCCTGAATAATTATGGGCTTATTGAAGGATAATGACGGTAGTGGCAAGCCTGCCTGAGTATCCGATGTCACTGCCGGCAGGTGATCAAGTTCAAATTGAATATGGCTCATAATAGAATTGGGCTACCGTTATAAAACGTTTAGGTTAATAGCTCAAAAAGGATGACAACTTAGTTGAACTGTCTATTAAACCTTTAAGTGACTGGCTTTTTAATTATTTAAGTAACTGGCTTATTGACTGTTTAAATGATGGTTTGAATAGTCGTGCCATGTATTAACTACTGCTGAAACCGGTGTTTGACTGCTTTGCCGTTTTAACCAATCTGATGTCTCTTGTAAGCGTAACATTTGCTGGTCATAGACTCTAGGACTCATCAAACGGGTCACTTCTCGGCATATACTGTCTCCACTTGCCTCATCTTGTAGCAACTCTGGTACAATTTGCTCGCCTGCTAAAATATTAGGTAGTGCCACATAAGGCACCTTGACCAAACGACTAGCGACGGCATAGGTTAGCTTATTCATTTGATACACCACAACCATCGGGCGACTGAGCAGCATCGCCTCCAATGTCGCGGTACCTGAGGCCAAGACAATCATATCGCACATGGCCATAATTGACTGACTAAAGTCGGATTCGCTTTGGCTCTCATCATAAGCGACCGCTACTGCCCGGCGTAACGATTCATTTTGTCGATCAATCAAGTCTTGCACAATATATTGATGGTTTTTATCAACCGTTGGTATAACAAAGCAAAGATCTTCATCCACTAATAGCAATCGAGCGACAGCATCTAGCATCAAGGGTAAAATGGCGTTAATCTCAGAGCGCCTTGAGCCTGGCATCAGGCATATCATAAGACTGATATCTTCTTTTCGATTAACGAAAAAACTATTAAGCTCCGAATTATTCCAGACCAGTTCACGTCTTTGTTCGTGTGTTGATAACTCAAGTAACTCTTGAGGTAAATTGTTTAATAATGGATGACCGACACAGATGGCAGGATGATTATGACGCTGATACACCTCAAGCTCAAAGGGAAATAAACACAACACCAGATGAGTGGCTTGTTTTATGGTCTTGATACGAGACTCTCGCCATGCCCAAATAGAGGGACTAACGTACTGTACACAAAAGATACCCTTGGGCTTTAACTTTTTGGCAACTCTCAGATTAAAATCAGGGGCATCGATACCGATAAACCAATCGATATCCGCTTTGGTAAAGGCAGTGACTAATTCTTTTCGAGCTTTTAACAAATCTGGCAAATGCCCTAAGACTTCAACGAGCCCCATAACCGCTAAGCGTTCTAAAGGGAATAAAGACTGCAATCCCTGCGCTTTCATTTTAGGACCACCCACCCCAACCCATACCACATCTGCGATCAGATCATTCATCTGCGCCATAAAGTCAGCACCTAGACTATCTCCAGACGCCTCGCCCGCTACGATACCAATAACCAAAGGCTTGGTCTGATCGGCAGACTGATTGAATGATTTAGGCTGGCTTGTCGCACTTGCTAACATAGCAAACTCTACTTAAAAATAATAATTAGGTTATTAAAAAGACGTTATTAAAACTAGATAAGTTTTTTAAAGTTCATAGAATTAGGTTTATGCAATAAAGTATAACAAAGTTTTATCTTGCCTATTCCAGTTATAAGTTATTTACGCACGCTTTATACTTGTCAATCATAGAATAACACCCCATAATAAACTTAATGCAAGGGAAGTTATTAACTTTGCTGATTTTACTATAAATCCTCTAACGGTTATATTTTAAACCTGTCATGATAAATATAGTAGTAAACTCACTCGTTAATATTCACTTCCACTTATTTGACCTATTGCTATACCGACAAATAATTAACAAAAATATATTTATATTAATTTAAACTAGGCACTCTATATATGACTACTCATTTAAATACTTCTCATACAGCAGACATTGACGACGTGAATATTGAAAAGTTTATACCTTTAATTACCCCTGCTAACTTAAAAGCCGAATATCCACTATCTGAAACGGCTTATCATACGGTTTTAACAGGGCGTACGACCATTCAAAATATATTGGACGGTAAAGATAAACGCTTATTAGTCGTGGTCGGTCCTTGCTCTATCCATGACATTACAGCGGCGCATGAATATGCAGATAAATTAGCTCAGCTTGCCGAAGAGCTTAAAGATAGTATTTATATCGTGATGCGGGTCTATTTTGAAAAGCCTCGCACCACTGTGGGCTGGAAAGGTCTAATTAATGATCCTGATATGAACGATAGCTTTGATATCGAAAAAGGTCTACGTATGGCACGTAAGCTATTGCTCGATTTGAATGAGAAAGGTCTACCTTGTGCCACTGAGGCCTTAGATCCTAATACCCCTCAGTACATTCAGGATTTGATCAGTTGGTCTGCCATTGGCGCACGTACGACTGAGAGCCAAACTCACCGTGAAATGAGCTCTGGCTTATCTTGTCCAGTTGGTTTTAAAAATGGGACTGATGGCAGTATGACCGTTGCTGTTAATGCTATGAACGCCGTTAAATCAGGTCATAACTTTTTAGGCCTATCCGTTGATGGTCAAGTTTGCATCATTAAGTCTAAAGGCAACCCTTATGCTCACGTGGTATTACGCGGTGGCAATGGCAAACCGAATTATGACCAAGCTTCTGTCGAAGAAGCTGAAAATGAGCTTGCAAAAGGCAATGCCAAAGTCAAGATTATGATCGACTCTAGCCATGCCAACTCTGGCAAAGATCCGTACCTTCAGCCCATGGTCATTCAAAATGTGGCAGAACAAATCAGTCATGGAAATAAGTCTATTATGGGTCTCATGGTTGAAAGTCACTTAAAGGGGGGTAGCCAGAAGCTTACAAGTGATCCTAGCGAATTAGAGTACGGCAAATCTATTACCGATGGCTGCTTAGATTGGGACAGTACGGTTGCCTCATTACGCAACCTTCGTAATACTATTAAAGACGTGCTACCAAACCGCTAATATAAGCAATTCATAACGCTAACATTAGCAGTTCATTACAGTGCTGGCTTAGAGTCTATTACACTCATTAAGCACTATTAGATACAAAAAATGCCTAACGTAAAGTTAGGCATTTTTATTTCAATAGACTGTTTTTAACCTTAATTCGGGATAAGAGTTTTTGTCAGAAATTGTTTTTATTTGGGTTAAAAATCCATCCCCAACCCTTCCTTTGGAAAAGGAAGGGAGCTAACCTTTCCAAAGTTAAAAAGGGATGAATGGTCATTTGTCTACAAGGTTAGAAGCATTGCTTTGCAATAAAGGGTGCCTATTACCTTAAATTTGATAGGTTGATTATACCCAATTCAGGTTTATTTAATAAAGCGCGTTCTATAGTCAAACATCCATAAACCAGAATTGTGCTTAGAATATATACAATCTAAAGCTTTCTTAACAGTTTTTAGTCTAGTAGACATTAGGCTAACGACTACTAGACTTTTATATTTATAGCGCTAGCCCGCCTTCAACATAGTCTGTAGACTTTCCGTAACGTTTTTAGACTTAACAACAGTGCTAAGTTGTTTCAGCTGCTTCTCAGCAATATCTCGAATGGGCTCAGCAAGCGTGAACCAACGAGACAAGGCTTGAAGCAAGCGTGATGCCAGTACAGGGTTCGTCGCGTCTAGCTTATGTACTACCCCGATGTAGATCTCTAAGCCTTCATTCGTCCAAAGCTTTGTTGGCTGAGAGGCAAAGCTACTAACAACGGCACGAATTCGATTGGGTGTACCCCAATCAAAATCATCACGATCAATCAACGCCTTAATATCATCTGGCGTAGCATGTTGATCGCCTGCTTGCACACTAAACCATAAGTCCATCACTAAGGCTTCATTATTAAAACGCTGATAGAAGTCTGCCAATAGATGCTCTTTTTGAGGATGATTGTGATTAACAATCGCGCTTAGAGCCCCTAGTCGTTCCGTCATACAATGGGCATTGTCATATTGTTGCTGCGCCCAGTCATGTGCCTCTTTAATACCTGCGGTCAATGCCATATCGAGTACCACATTGCGAAGCGCACGTTTGCCACGAGCTTCTGGCGTATCTTCATAAGCCACGATAGGCAAACTTTGATATACCGTTGCCCAATCATCAGCCATCACTAGCGCCAACTGATTTTTTAGGTTTTCCCATTTTTGTTTGATGGCTTGTGGTTGATAATTATGATTGACAGAAGAGGCGAGTTCTCGTTCAGCAGGGATGTCTAAAATTCGGGCGGCCAGCATGGCATCTGACTTATCAGAATTGACATCCGCTAACTCTAAAAACGCCTTTTTAACGGCCTTTAAATAGACGGACGCATCTTTATCTTGTAGTAATATCTTGTTGACTAATGCTTGTGCATTTTGCCACTGGTTAAAGCCATTGGTTTCATGGGCTAGTAGGAATGCTAGATCATCTTCAGAGTGATCGTATTTTAACTGCACTGGCGCACTAAAGTCTCGCAGCACTGACAGCACAGGCTCCTTACCCTCAACGGTCTTGATATTATCGAATACAAATTGCTGAGACTCAGACTCAAGCATCAATAAACGCTCTTCGATAAGCTCTCCAGTCGTTTTATCAAATAAGGCAGAAGCAATGGGTATAGGTAATGGCTTAGGGGCATCATAGCCGTCAACCTGACGTGTTTTTTGTGACAAGGTGACGGTTAACCTACCAGTGTTACCTTCAGCCGTGGTATCAAATTGTTGTGAGCCTGTCACCTCAGGTGTGCCAGGCTGAGTGTACCAATCGATAAAGTGCTCAACTGATTTTCCTTCAGCACTTAATGCCGATAGCCAGTCTTCAACCGTCACCGCCTGCCCATCATAGCGCTCAAAATAGGTATCAGTGCCTTGACGATACTCATCACCTAAGGTATTCGCAAGCATACGAACAACCTCAGCACCTTTTTCATACACAGTCGCGGTATAGAAGTTATTAATTTCTACAAAGCTATTAGGACGAGGCGGATGCGCTAAGGGACCGGCATCTTCAGTAAATTGATACGCTCTGAGCATAGAAACATCATCGATACGCTGAACCGCTGGCGACTGATGATCGGCAGAGAAAGACTGGTCACGAAATACCGTCAGCCCTTCTTTTAGACACAGTTGAAACCAATCCCGGCAAGTCACACGGTTCCCTGTCCAGTTGTGGAAGTACTCATGCGCGATAATACTTTTCACACTAAAGCTACGGGCATCGGTCGTGGTCTCTGGACTTGATAACACACATGAGGTGTTAAAAATATTTAGACCTTTATTCTCCATCGCGCCCATATTAAATTGGCTAACCGCAACGATCATATAACGGTCTAAGTCATAAGCTCGGCCATAATTAACCTCATCCCAGTGCATCGCATCTTTTAAGGCCTGCATTGCCAGCTGACATTTGTCAATATCATAGGCTTTGGCATAAATTTGTAATTTAACGTCGCGACCTTCAATGGTGTTATAGCTGTTTTCAAGCACCGCTAGATCTGCAAATACGCAAGCAAACAAGTAGCTTGGCTTTTTACTACGGTCATGCCAAATGGCATAATGACGACTGGCATTACCTTCAACGTCACCCGATTCAATCAGATCACCATTTGCCAATAACGTTGGAAACTTTTTATCCGCTTCCAATCGCGTGGTAAATACCGAAAGCACATCAGGACGGTCAGGATAATAGGTAATCTTACGAAAACCTTCCGGCTCGCATTGGGTGACATACATGGCGTCTTCACCCTCCCCTGCGATATACAGTCCTTCAAGCTCTGTGTTTTTTTGCGGCTCATGACGTACACTAATTTTTAGTACCGCTTCATCTGGGGCTTGTGGGATAACCAACTGTGAGTCATCAAGTTGGTACTCGCTTTGCTCTAACTGTTTATCATTCAGGCTAATAGAGATCAGCGTCATATTTCGGCCAAATAAGACAAGGTCACCTGAATGCTCTCTTTTCATGTTTAAAATGCTATCAACTGTCGCATGATTGTCGAACATCTTGATGTCTAAATGCACACTCTCAACCGCAAAGCTCGGCGGTGTATAGTCTTTTAGATATATTTTTTCAACAGGAGAGTGCTCTTTAACACTTAGGTCACCTAATTCATCAGGATTGTGCGCTGGCGCATCTGGTGTTACTTGGTCGATGACCATGGCGTCTTCAGTAGCATCGGTTTTGATTAGATTTGTCATATATTATCTCTTATTTTTTCTCTTATTAAGAACATCAAGTGTTATAGACTTTTGCTAAGACTCACTTATCACTTAGCCATCTAAATTAGTTAAAAAGGATAGTTCTTATATTGTGACATTCATGCTATTTTAAACCTTTAATTTGCGGGCTAAGGTATCAATTTCAATACCTTTTTATTTATTGGCTTATTTATAGTCAAAACTGTTTATAGTCGAAGCTGTATTTAGTTGAGTAATCGTTGTAGCGTGTGGTCTAGCGAAGCGTAACACACGGATTTTTAGAAGCCTCTTATCATTCAGGTTTAGCTATATGTGCTTTTGAAAACTTTTAGCTATCGTCGAAGCCAGCTAAAAAAGGTACAAAGCCACCGAGTGCAAGTACTAATGTAGTAGGCTTAGCGAGATTAACACTGTAGCTCTTTAGTCTGGCTATGACTATATCAATAGTTCTGATAAACGAAGTTAATACAGCCCCTATAATCCTAATTCTGTAATACTATTTATTAAAATCAACCTACTAGAAAAACAAGTGACCGTATTACTCACTTTATATTAAGCGAGTTAGATAAAGTCAGTTTGTTTTTGACATCGGTATCATTTACTTGTTAAACCCCTTTTTATATAAGCCTTAAATATGACCTTACCAGAAAATTATCTTAAAGCCATCTCAGAGCATATTATTGACGTTATTAATTACTTACATACGACAAAATTCAGTGATACGTCAACTGATAACTCTTATGAAGACAACGAGGACAGTCAATATAAAACCTCCGATAACACGCAAATCAGTCATACCCAATCGCAATCTGAAGCAGGGAGGTATAGCATCTTATTAATTAGTGATATCGCTACCGCAAATGAGGTACATCACTATATAAAGCAGTCTGCTTCAAGATTTATTCAATCAGACCTAAATCACTTAGATATTGTCTCATTAAGTTTAGACGATTTTGTAGAATTGCCTTTTGACAAACGCTATACTTTAGGATGCTTTATAGATCCTATCATTGATAACACTAATATTGGTGACACTAATATTGAAGAACTGCTTGTCTCAGGTGGTGTAGATGGATTAATTAAGTGGAATCAGCTAAAGACAATCGCCATAAAATTGCGGGATTTATTTGCTGAACAAAGTCTTATATTTTTACCACCCCAGCACCCAGATTATCCGTTAAACAGTTATGGTTTTGAGATGTCAGTATTGGAGTTTGATAATCTAAACATTGATAACCTGGAAACTTCTAGTGAGTCCTATTCAGAATCAACGACGACCAATAGACAAATCAGTTGTTGGCAGTTTAATCTATATGATTACAAACGTCGTCCAGAGTGGCTAAACGCAAAGTACTGGGCTAATCCTGAAAACTTTGATAAGTATCGTTGGTAAAACCTTAAAAAAGTTCGTAGCCAATGTTCAACTACTGATATAAAATGCTTGTTATAATTATCAAACTTTGTCATCATTCTAACAATAATTTACAGTTATTCTACTTACATAAAGTAACATTTTGTCTTAAACGTGCTATATTCTTTATAGTTCAAAATTATGGTCATGTTTTAAATTTAAAGTATTAGTACATAATACCATTTTAGAAAATTTATAATTTTAGGGAACGAGTAACGACTACATAGCGTAGGCGAATCAAGTTTCATTAAGATAGATTATTTTTCAGCATTGGTATACATTATTATTAGCTTTAAAATTATTAGCTTTAAACTCTATACTATATACTTCTTTTTTGAGTAAATTGAGGAACTCATATGCTATCAAACTTTAAAATTACAGCCCTTTCATTAGTGTCTGCTACATTGTTAGCAACAACAGGGTGTGCTACTAAATCGAACTCTAATGATTTTGTGGTGGCTCCTTTGGCAGTACCAGGCAATGCTGCTTATCAAACTGCGCCATTAGTCAATAACTCTGATCAAGTTCGTGCTGACGCGCAAAACGTCCGTAGTGTGGTCAATTTTGCCTTTGATAGTGATGCCATTAGTCCCGAAGCGGCTACTATATTAAACGAACAAGTAGCATTCTTAGGCAGCCATTCAGATGCCAGAGTACTGGTCGCAGGTCATACCGATGAACGTGGCAGTGATCAATATAACCATGCTTTAGGTGAGCGCCGTGCACAAGCCGTTCGTAACTACCTTGCATCGCAAGGGGTGACTGGTACTCGTATAGAAACCATTAGTTATGGTGAAGAACGCCCTGTCGCAATGGGTAATGACGAAGCGTCTTATGCTGCAAACCGTCGTGCTGAATTGTCTTATTAATCGGTTAATCATTTAACGTATAATTTGATAAATTGGTTAATCGCTTATAAATTTAGCCTATATATTGAATACCAAATAAACCCAGCGACGGCTGGGTTTATTATTTTGTATACTAGGGGTTATATAGGCAGAATCCAATGAGAAATAAACATCAATGATAGATAGCACTTTGTCACTGTCATTAGACAACATCAGCTTGCTCGGTTTTGATAGACTGGGTAACTTACAACCCTTAAACTCACCAAATAGTTTTATTTGGGTGGGACATGCCTCATTTCATCAATTGTACACGCATTCAACGTCCAGTTATTTACATTCCAATTATTTACCTTACTGTGATTTACCTTCCTGTTATTTACGTTATAAGCCTTCAATATCTCATCGGTCGACTCGGCATAAGCCGCAAAAGCTTGCCGTACGTCAATTGGCGACGTTGATGATTAATAAGATTGTGTTTGAGGATAAACGTTCTGATTCTTATATGTCTATTGATGTGGATGAATCAAGTTACCCTTATCTACTGAAGCCTCTTAATTATCCTCTAAGCTTTTCACATTCCCAAAATCAAGTAGCCTGCGTTATTCAGCGTCAAGGAAAATTGGGTATTGATCTAGAACTTAAATCCATCCCTACCTCAGTATGTGATCGTTTTTTTGCAGCAGATGAGATGGCATGGTTACTAAGTCTAGCCGCTAAAGACCAAGCTATTGGTAAACGTCTGTTGTGGATGGTCAAAGAAGCCATGCTAAAAAGACGAGGTGATAGTAAATCTATATTAATGCACCAATTAAAGTCGAGCTGTATTACTCCTACTAAAGCCTTATTTGAAGAGTATAAGTCTTATCAAAGCTCTACTGCTCTTAAAACCAATGCAAATAAAAACCAATTGATTAGCTGTCGTTATATAGATCAAATTGAACAAAATAGTTTGGATGATCTGTGCAACGATCTCTTATTATATTTACCGTCATTGGGTCTTGTTACTGCTTCTAGGTTTTATAGTCATAGCCAGACTAAAGAGTTACGGTGTTAACCTCGCTTAGCCTACTGCAGTAGTACTTGCGCTCGGTTGCCTTGCACCTCTTTTAGCTGGCTTCGACTATAGAGAGAGGATATATTCTAGACAAAAAAAGCGACCTAATTAGGTCGCTTTTTTTGATAGTTATATAACTAAATTAGCAAAACTTAGAAGCGGTAAGTAACACCAGCTTTAACGATTGGATACCATTCTAAATAATCTTCATTCTGAACGTTCTTTTCAGCAGCACGTTCGAATTCAGTGTTAGACGGCCCATTAACAACACCTGCACCACCAGTAACTTCAACATTAGCTTTAGGTTTACCCATATAAGCAGCGCCGGCTTCAACAAAACCACCCCAGTTTTGGTTAATATTTGGGCGATAACCAATAGTTAAATATGGAGCTAGTTTGTTTTTATTCTCAACTTCCATTTCAACAGTAGTTCCATCAGCTAAATCATAAGCTTGATCATCGATAGTAATGCGAGAAACGCCACCTGTTGAATCTCTAGCAGTCATTTTGGCGTTAAAGTCATTGCGTGGGACCATTACACCAGTACCAACGGTAAAGTTATTAGCGAATGGACGCATCTGAACACCAAGATAAGGGTTGCTGAAATCAACGTCATAATCCAAATCACCTTTGAAATCTTCGTAACCATCGCCCAATGCTTTTTCGTAGTTGATCCATGAATCGTTTGAATTGAATTCAGTATCATCATCAAAGTCCATGCCTGACCAACCGGCTTGAAGCTCAGTGTTTTCATTTAAACCCCAAGCGATATTAGCACCATAACCAAGCGTACCGATTTCAGCACTTACTGCTGCTGGGTGAGTAGCAGTATCAAATAAAGTTTTAGCAGTACCGGTGACAGCACCAGCAGTGTTAGAAATAACACCTTTATTTTGATCGTATTGATAAGCTTGAGTATTTGGTGCTGCCATAGCAACGGTAGAACCTAATACTGCAGCTGAAAGTGCGGTTAATTTTAAAAGTTTCATAATATCTCCAAAGATAATAACTGTATTCAACTTTAATTAATGTTCTATGCAATCTATGTAAAAAGCAACCCCGAATACTTTTGAATAAGATACCTTAAATATTTAAATAAAAGAATCCAAATGAAAGTAAATAGGGTTGCTCATCCATAAGAGACACTATTAAAGTTGCCCATTTCAATATATGTGTATTAAACACTTTTTTACAAATTAAGTCACTACCTATAAGTAATATTTTGATAGGTATTCTGTAATCTTTGCTTACAATTTGTAATTACCCTTACTGCTTTATATATCTATACGCCTCTTGACATCGTAAAATATATCTCTAAAAAAGCATATTCTATTGACGATTTAATCTAAAGCATATAAAAGAAAAAATCTTGGTATTAATCGCTTAAACCAAACTGTACGGATGACATTCGTGCTGACATCAATTACAATATTCATCAACCGAGAGGTGTTGCATCAGTAAGTTAATAATGAGTCATTATAACATTATACAAATTATATTTTATTATTACTGTCAGGCTCGGTTAGCCATATTTCACAATCATATATTATTTAGTTTTCGATTGATACCACGCTAGTCGTGAATTTAATCGACGAATTTTAAAAGTTTGAATCTATATTGAATTGTGTCGTTATTTAACGATAGTCTTAAGTCTAATATTGGCTTATGTCTAATACTAAATGATACATAATTAGTTATGATTTTAAATGGCAAACAACGACACCTGCGTTTCTTTACCTTTAACTTTTCTAATCATCAAGGAGTTCGAGATGGACGCAGTGTCTAACATCGATTCAAACCAGTCTACATTTAATGACTATAAAGTAGCAGATATCAGCTTAGCCGATTATGGGCGTCGTGAGATCTCATTGGCAGAGGCTGAAATGCCAGCTCTTATCGGGTTACGCAAGCGTTATAGTGCGGAGCAACCTTTAGCAGGTGCTAAAATTCTCGGTTGTATTCATATGACCATTCAAACCGCGGTACTTATTGAGACCCTAATCGCCCTAGGGGCTGAAGTACGTTGGACATCTTGTAATATCTTCTCGACTCAAGATCATGCGGCAGCCGCAATCGCCGCAAGTGGCGTGCCGGTATTTGCTTGGAAGGGTGAAACCGAAGAAGAGTATGAGTGGTGCTTACGTCAGCAGCTATTTGTTGGTGGAGAAGAAAACGGTCAGCTATGGGATGCAAACCTCATTTTGGATGATGGAGGTGATTTAACCGCACTTATTCATAATGACTATCCACAAATGCTTGATACTATCAATGGTATCTCAGAGGAAACCACAACGGGCGTCCATCGCTTGATCGATATGTTGAACAAAGGAACTCTTAAAGTTCCTGCTATCAATGTCAATGATGCCGTGACTAAGTCAAAAAATGACAATAAGTATGGTTGCCGTCATAGCTTAAATGATGCCATTAAGCGCGGCACTGACATGCTTCTTGCCGGCAGACGAGCGTTGGTCATCGGCTATGGTGATGTTGGTAAAGGTTCTGCACAAAGCTTGCGTCAAGAAGGAATGATCGTCCGTGTGTCGGAAGTCGACCCCATTTGTGCTATGCAGGCCTGTATGGATGGCTATGAGTTGGTTTCTCCTTATATAGATGGCAACAATACCAATTCGGCTGATAGTATCAATACTCGTTTGTTGCAAGATACAGATTTAATCGTCACGACGACAGGTAACTATCATGTGTGCGATAAACACATGCTTGCCGCTTTGAAATCTGGTGCTGTGGTCTGTAATATTGGTCACTTCGATACTGAGATTGATACTCAGTTTATGCGGGATAATTGGAATTGGGTTGAGATTAAACCGCAAGTTCATCAAGTTTATCGCTCAGAAAATGAAGATGATTATCTCATCTTATTAGCAGAAGGTCGATTGGTTAACCTAGGTAATGCCACGGGTCACCCATCACGTATCATGGACGGCTCATTTGCTAACCAAGTATTGGCACAGATGTATTTGCATGAGCAAAAATTCTCTGAATTGCCTGTCGATCAACGCTCTGAAAACTTATATGTTCGTGTTCTTCCTAAAAAGCTTGATGAAGAAGTCGCTGCTGCTATGGTAATGGGCTTTAATGGTGTTATGACTAAATTGACGCCAGAGCAAGCGGACTATATAGGTGTACCGGTCGAAGGGCCATTTAAACCTGACGCTTATAAATATTAGGCCCGTTCGTTTAAGCGTTTATACTTAAACCTGTTCTTGAAATTAACCTATCCTTTTAAGACCTAGTTAGATTCGGTTAGGCTCACTACAACTACTTTTTGTAGCGTTTGCTCTCGCATTGTCTGCCCTAGCCTTGCAGGATAGGTTAATTTCTTGGTAAGCAAAATTCACGATAGATTAATTTTAGATTTGGTGTAAAAGTGTGAGCTTATCTTTTACCCTTAACTCACACTTATCTTAAATAACACTTAATGTCTCAAATTATCCATTTGGGCAGCACATAATGCGTCTCGCTTAGTCGGTTAATTGTTGACTATAAAAGTCAATAGATAGCCTGACCCATATTCGCTTATAGGATAGAACATGAACAAACCAAAATTCTCGTTTGAATTTTTTCCTACCAAAACTGAGGAAGGGGTACAAAAGCTGTGTCAAACATTTGATACGCTTAATGAATTAGCGCCCAGTTATTTCTCAGTGACCTATGGCGCTGGAGGCACGACACGGGCGCGCACCCTAGGTATCGTTGAGACGTTACAACAACGTTCAGCCACGCCGATTGCCCCTCATATCTCGTGTATTGGTGATGATAAGGCGGAAATTGGCGAACTTCTGGATCGCTACAAAGCATCTGGCATCAATCGTATTGTTGCCTTGCGTGGTGATCTACCTTCAGGACAAGTTGGTATGGGAGAGTTACCATTTGCTTTGGACTTGGTTCGCTTTATTAGAGAGCATTCTGGTGACCACTTTCACATCGAAGTAGCTGCCTACCCTGAGATGCATCCGCAGGCAAAAAGTTTTGAATTTGATATTCAAAATCTAATCAACAAGTTTGAAGCAGGTGCCAACTCAGCCATTACCCAATTTTTCTATAATGCCGAAAGCTATTTGTATTTGCGTGATGCTTTAGAGAAACGCGGTGTCGATACAACTAAGCATAGACTCGTTGCGGGTATTATGCCTATCATTAACGCCACAAATCTCGTACGCTTTGCTGACAGTTGTGGAGCTGATATCCCTCGTTATATCCGTAAGCAGTTGGCTGACTTCGGAGATGATCGTAAAGCCATTCGAGAGTTTGGATTTGAGGTTGTCCATCGTCTTTGTGAAATACTAATGGACGAAGGCGTGCCAGCTTTACACTTCTACAGTATGAACCGTATTGAGCCAAACAAACGTCTGGTTGAATCTTTAGGCTTAGCGACTGCTTCTCCTATTGCCAATGCTAAGGGCTAGTCTATGCGGCGCTTCTTCTATAATGCTCAATTCACTAACGATAATAAAAGCGGCTTAGCACATTATAATACGCCTGATAACACGCCAGTCGCTTTACACCAAGTTGACCCTGAAACGCTTATAACGTTACCAGATGAAGTGTATCACCATTGGTGCCGGGTACTTAGAGCCAGAATAGGAGATCAAAGTGTGATCTTTGATGGTCTGGGTGGGTATTCAGTTGTGGAGCTTGAGACCATTGATAAAAAATCCGCAACTGCTCGTATACTCTCCCATTATGATGATGACAACGCCCCGTTCTATTTTAGTACGATTGCCATTGTTATGAGCCGCGGTGATAGAATGGACTTTGCCATTCAAAAGGCAACTGAGTTGGGCGCCACTGTCATACAGCTACTCACAAGTCAGTATGGAGAGGTCAAACTAAAGGCAAATCAAGTCGATAAAAAGCTGAACCATTGGCAACAAGTTGCAATCTCAGCTTGCGAACAATGTGGGCTTAATCGGCCACCGCTTATCTTGTCACCACTACCTATTGAAAGTTGGTTACAACAGCAAATTGGTGAGGTGCATGACAGCGTGCTTCATCTTACGGTGTCCCCCTTTTACCACGTTTATTTTAACCAGCCTCCCCTAGCGCTCGTATTGGCTGTACCTAGTCAAGATGAACAGGCAGTCTTAAATGTTGACCAAAGGATACGTGAACAATTTACTGACGCTAACAATGAGGACAACACACCTCGTTTTGATATCTTGATAGGTGCTGAAGGCGGGCTTTCTGAAGCTGAATATAAACAAGCCCGTAGCAGTGGCTATCTACCTTGGCAATTGGGATCCCGAATCCTGCGTACTGAAACGGCTCCAGTCGTTGCCCTGTCTACCCTCCTTTACATCAGCTCATACGTCCACTCACTTTAATTAATCTACAATAATTAACCTGCAATTTAAAATCCGTTATCCGACCTTTTGATTAAAACCCTGAATATATGGACTTTCTTATTTCAATATCCTTTTTGTGACCCATAAGTCTCTGCAAGTGCTTGTAAATTAACGGCTGACACTCTATCTTTTAAGTCGTTGAATTTACAGTGACAGCAATATTTTAAATGAGTTTTAACGTTTTCATTCCTTTGTATACCAAATCTATAAATTAACCTATTCATAAAAGCAAATACAACTGCTCACCATAGTAGCTTTAATAAGCTTAACTGAGCCTAATAAGGATAGGTTATTTTGAGAAAAGGTATGATATTGCCGTTCACTGCTTTCAAGACAAGTGTTACTGTTGCTCCTTGACCCTGCCTCATTTTAAAGTCAATTATGACTTCACAGTTGTGGTTACCAATGTCTACGTTATCTCAAGATACGTTGACGAACAACGAATGGGCAAATTGTCTCACTTGTTCAGCTCAAGTCAAAATCTATAAATAATCCTTAAGTCATAGGCAGATAATACCAAATCTAACCATTAATCTATCAAGAAATTCAAAGACTTCTTATAGTAGGTTCAATGAGTCAGACAAAGATACGTTATTTTATATAAGATACGTTATTTTATAGAAATCTATCGATTAAAGTTAAGGCAACCGAGAGCAAGTATGCCACTAGCAGACTTAACGAGGTGAACGCCGTGGCTTTTTCATCTAACTATGACCATACAAAACTACTAAACTAATAAAAGGACAATCAGATGCAATATAAAGCCCCCATTCGTGACATGCAGTTTGTATTACATGAGCTTTTGGACAGTACCACCCATTATAAAAGCTTAACGGAGTACCAAGAAGTCGAGAGCGATATCATTGACAGCTACATTGAAGCAGCGGCAAGCTTTGCTGAAAATGAACTGGCCCCTTTGAACCGCACTGGTGATGAAGAAGGCTGTCACTTTGATAATGGTGTCGTGACCACTCCAAAAGGGTTTAAAGAAGCTTACAAACAATACTGCGAGCTTGGCTTTCCAGCACTAGCAGCGGATGAAGAGTTTGGCGGACAAGCGATGCCATTTTCACTCAGTACCGTGGTAAATGAGATCGTTGGTACTGCTAACTGGTCTTTTTCAATGTACCCAGGCTTATCACATGGCGCCATTGCCACCCTTGAACATCATGGCACCGATGAACAAAAAGCGACTTATTTAGAAAAAATGGTGACTGGTGAATGGTCTGGTACCATGTGTTTAACAGAAGCACATGCAGGGTCTGACCTAGGTATCATTCGGACTAAAGCTGAGCCAAATGAGGATGGCTCATATAGCATTACTGGTCAGAAAATCTTCATCTCAGCGGGTGAACACGATATGACGGATAACATTATCCATATCGTATTGGCTCGCCTACCAGGAGCCCCTGCAGGTACTAAAGGTATCTCATTATTTATCGTACCGAAATTTAATATCAATGAAGATGGCAGCTTAGGAGACCGTAACACCGTCACTTGTGGATCTATCGAACACAAAATGGGTATCAAAGCGTCAGCCACGTGTGTCATGAACTTCGATGGGGCTAAAGGATTCTTAATTGGGCCTGAAAACCGTGGTCTTAACTGTATGTTCACCTTTATGAATGTTGCTCGTATCGGTACTGCGGTACAAGGTGTAACGGCGGCAGAGCTTGCCTTCCAAGGCTCTCTTGAATATGCCAAAGAGCGTTTGGCAATGCGGTCATTATCCGGTGCTAAAGCGCCAGATAAAGTGGCTGACCCTATCATCGTTCATCCCGCCGTACGCAATATGCTATTAACCGAAAAAGCGTTTGCTGAAGGTGGCCGCGCACTCGTGTACTACCTCTCAATGTTTGCCGATACCGTCTCAAAAGGCTCTGGTGAAGAACAAAAATATGCAGACCAAATGCTATCATTGTTGACACCTATCGCAAAAGCCTTCTTAACAGAAACGGGGTATGAAGCGGCTAATCAAGGTGTACAAGTTTATGGTGGACATGGTTTCATTCGTGAATGGGGTATGGAACAAAACGTTCGTGACACGCGTATTGCCTGCTTATACGAAGGTACGACTGAAATTCAAGCTTTAGACTTATTAGGTCGTAAAGTATTAGGTTCACAAGGTAAAATGCTTGCTAACTTTACTAAGGTAATTCACAAATTCTGCGAAGAACATGCTGAAGATGACGCTATGGGCGAGTTTGTACGTCCTCTAGCGAAATTAAATAAAGAATGGGCTGATTTAACGGCTCGTATCGGTATGCAAGCCACTCAAAACCCTGACTCAGTGGGCGCCGCTGCTGTCGATTATTTATATTTTAGTGGTTATGTGACCTTGGCTTATTTATGGGCACGTATGGCAGCGGTTTCTAAGCAAGCATTGGCAGGTGATACTACTGAAACAGAATTCTACGATGCCAAAATCAAAACAGCTCAATTCTACTTCAGTAAATTATTACCGCGTACTCGTACCTACTTAGCCCGTATTGATTCAGGTGCTGAGCCATATATGAGTATGACTGTCGAGCAGTTTGCTTTTTAATGACCCCGCTAATCGTTACCCCTGTCTAGCTAGCTTTATAAGTGCTACTATTATCAGTAGCACTTATATTTTAAACAAGTTTATCTTAACCTTAGTGACCAATTTAACCATCCGTTTGAAATAAAGTTATTCAAAATAAAGTCATTTAGAATAAACAACCAAACACCCTCTTTTATAACTTAAGGACTAATTATGGCAGTTTATAATCCACCTTTAGACGAAATGCGTTTCATGCTAAATGACGTATTTGATGTAGAGAAGTTTTGGCAAGCCAATGAAAATCTTGCCCATGTTGATATGGATACTGTCAACATGGTATTAGAAGAGATGGCTAAGCTTTCTAAAAATGTCCTACTTCCGCTCAACCGCTCGGGAGATGAAGAAGGCGCTACCTATCAAGGTGACGGTGTTGTGACAACGCCTGCCGGCTTTAAAGACGCCTTTAAGCAGTATGCTGAAGCAGGCTGGATTGGTTTAGGCGGTGATCCTGAGTACGGCGGTCAGGGTTTTCCTAAAATGGTCACTATGTTGACTGAAGAAATGGTCTTTACCACCAACCAAGCCTTTGCGTTATACCCTAACCTTAGCGTGGGTGCTTCTCTGTGTCTGTTGGCGTCAGCGTCAGAGGAGCAAAAGCAGACTTATCTTGAAAAAATCTATACTGGTCAGTGGGCAGGTACCATGTGTCTCACTGAACCCCATGCAGGAACTGATTTAGGTATCATTAAAACCAAAGCAGTGCCTAATGAGGATGGTAGCTACGCTATCTCTGGTACCAAAATATTCATTACGGGTGGTGAGCATGATCTGACTGAAAATATCATCCACTTGGTACTTGCTAAAACCCCTAATGCGCCAGAAGGCTCTAAAGGCATTTCATTATTTATCGTGCCTAAATTTATCGTCAATGATGATGGCAGCATCGGTGAACGCAATACCTTAGCAGCCGGCTCAATAGAACACAAAATGGGTATCAAAGGCTCAGCCACCTGTGTAATGAACTTTGATAACGCTAAAGGCTGGATGGTTGGTGAAGAAAACACAGGTCTGGCCTCTATGTTTGTGATGATGAACTACGAGCGAGTCACCATGGGCTTACAAGGCCTAGGGGGAACTGAACTGGCGTATCAAAATGCTGCTGCGTATGCCATAGATCGTGCTCAAGGTCGTAGTGATACACAGATCCAAAGTCCAGAACAACCTGCTGATAAAATCATCCATCATGCCGATGTACGCCGTATGCTGCTGAATGCACGCGCTAATGCTGAAGCGTCTCGTTGCTTTGCAATGTACGTAGCCAAGCAACTGGATGAGTCAAAATTCAGTGTAGACGCTGAAAATGCCAAAGCAGCGGCTGCTCGTGTTGCGTTATTAACTCCGATTGCTAAAGCGTTCTTAACCGATAAAGCGTTAGAGGCGACTATTGACAGTCAGCAAGTATTTGGCGGCCATGGTTATATCCGTGAATGGGGAATGGAGCAGATCGTTCGTGATACTCGTATAGCCCAAATCTATGAAGGTGCAAACGGTATTCAGGCGCTTGATTTGTTAGGTCGTAAGATCGCACGTAATCAAGGCAAATATTTAGAGAACTTCCTAGCTGAAATCCGTGACTTCGTGGCTAACATGAAAGCGGAGCATAAGATCAAACAAGCCACATTAGATGCTGCTAGCACCATTGAAGAGCTGACGACTACTGTATTGACTAATATTTCTACTCGTAAGAGTGAAATCAATGGCTGTGCAGTAGATTATCTACATGCAATGGGCTATCTGTGCTACTCATTCATGTTTGCTATGATGGTAGAAGCAGCTCATGATAAAGAAGGTGAGTTTTATGCTAATAAGCTAAAACTAGCGGATTATTTCGTAGGCCGTATCTTGCCACGTATTAAAGCCCATGCTGAAATGGTCAAAACAGGTAGTGACCCTATCATGGAGTTTGATATCAGTTATTTTGAGCAAACTATTAGTTAATAATTTATGACGGATATTGTAATTGACCTATCCACTTTAGGCTCGCTTAAGCACACTTAACCTACAATTCGTAGCGTTTGATTTGGAGTAGAGACTTGCCTTTCACGATAGGTGAATGTCTAGATTGGTTATTACCTTATTTAACATTATAATTAAAATTGTATTAAAGATATGCCAGACAATATTGTCTGGCATTTTTATTGCTTCATTTTATCAATTTAATTATTGGTCTATAGTCAAAGAACTCTAAAATGGTTACACGGTAACCGAGTGCAAGTACTACTGGAGTAAACTTAATGAGGTTAAAACCGTACCCTTTTAGTAGTTCGCTGACTATACTTATTGCATGATTTATTAGAGGCTGTTGCATAAATATTTTTTTATTCCGTAAACTTAAAAAAAATTTATATTTTAGTAAAACTTAGGATATGTTTGCAATTTTTAAAAAATTAGACACAATATAAATACGGTCATATGCCTTTATCTTATTAGGGTAAAAGGGTTTAAAATTATGACTACATCATCTTATAAATAAATGTTGTAAGTTATCATTAAAGTTATTGTATTTAGAACCAGTTTCAGATAAATTCTCAATATTCAAACTCTGAAGGGCTATAACGTGGCAGATTTACGAGATATTTTGGGCAAAATAAATGCACTTAGCGAAAGCCCTGAACCTTATTTACTAAAAAGACTGATTGATACCTTACGTGTATCAGAGACAGAGTATAAAAAAAATCCAGACTTTACTAATGAGCAAATACGGTCTTTAAATGCAATACTAAGAAATCATCCTGAATACGCCAATGGCTTGGCCGTGTTCGTTTTAAATTTGCTTAATCAATTTCACCGTATGTCGTTGTATACGGACACCGGCATATTCTCAGACCAAACCTTTTCAAGCAGCTTAATGCGCTTAATTGGTCATAGATTCGTGCCCCTTTTACCCGAAGAAGACTCTATTGTAGAGCTAGTCAACTATTTGTTTGACGGCAAACACGATGAATACTGGCTAGCTAGTATCGACAAAAGCTTATGGGATGAATTGGTAGACTTAATTAAGGTCGATCCTGCTCACTCAAACTTAGTAGCTACGGCAAAAAATAATATTTTAAATGCGATGGTTATTTTATCTTATCGCATTAGCGGTATTGGTCTGCATCCTGACTTAATGAGAGGGTATCCGCAGATGCTGGATTACTCAGCTGCCTTTGTCGCTCAAAATCAGGAGGCCGTTTTATTTGCCAATAATTACCGCGAGGCACATCAGTTAGATGATCATAAAGACATCACCCCTAGCCAAGATATAAATCTTGGTCCCCTATTGGTGATGTTAGAGCAGTGTGACAATATCGTAAATACGGTACGCAAACGTATTTATAAAACGGGTATTTCAATTCGTCTTACCAATATGTTATTGCGTTTAGAACAAAGTATAAAACGCATGCGTATCTTGAGTGAGCTGCTCGCTGACAATCACAAAAATCGTGACAAAGCATTAATCGAGTTAACCCAAGCGATTATTATCAGTGTTAAAAGACGCTATAGTATTGGTTATCTTATCAATAACAACACCAAGCTTTTGTCGCGTAAAGTGACAGAGAACTCTGGTAGGGTTGGTGAACATTATATAAGTACTGATAAGTCCGGCTATTTAAAAATGTTAAAAATGGCTGCCATAGGTGGATTCGTTATTGCCTTTATGGCAACTACAAAAATTTTGTTTTCTGACTTCGACCTAGCTCCAATGAGTCGAGCCTTTGTAAACAGCATGATATACGGTTTAGGCTTCGTATTTATTCATATTATCCATGGTACAGTTGCCACTAAGCAGCCCGCCATGACTGCTGCAGCTATTGCATCCACAATATCCGATATTTCAGGAAAGAAATCTCATCAATTAACAAAGTTATCTGAACTCATTGTTGATATTATTAGAACTCAATTTATTGCCATCATTGGTAACGTTTTTATTGCGATGCCATTGGCTTTTATTATCTCTATTATATGGATGAATTATAGTGGTACACCTATGATTACCACTGATAAAGCAGATCATCTGTTACATGACCTTGATCCATTCCATTCACTTGCGCTCTTCCATGCGGCTATTGCAGGTGTCTACCTATTCCTATCAGGTTTAATAACGGGTTATTATGATAACTTAGCGCTTTTTAATAAAATTGGCGAACGTATCGCGCGTCACAAGTATTTGTTAAAGATTTTTCCAGCCTATTGGCTAGAACGTTTTGGCGCATTTATTGATAAAAACCTAGGCGCAATAATGGGTAATTTCTTATTTGGTGTTTTCCTAGGTAGTACCGCAACTATTGGCTATATATTTGGTTTACCATTGGACATTCGCCATATTGCCTTCGCTTCTGCAAATTTTGCCCATGGTATTTTTAATATGTCCGCTGATGATTTTAGCGTTACTATCGTATTGATATCTCTTCTTGGGGTAGCTTCGATTGGTGTTATTAACTTATTGGTCAGTTTCTTCCTTGCCATGTTTGTTGCGTTACGATCTAAAGGTGTTAAATTCCCAGAATGGAAAACGATTGCTAAGCTGTTGTTTACCCATTTAATGACACAACCTAAAGACTTCTTCCTCCCTCGTTCTAAACCTATGAAATACGCTAAGATTGATAGTCAAGGGTACTTGATTTATGAAGATATCAATAAAGTGCCTAAAAACAAATTTTTCCCAAAGTACTTTGCAGTTCGTCGTTTAAATACGCTAACTGTTATTCCTGAAGGTGTCACTGTTGCTGCTAATAAAGAAGACGGATCGTCTAAACATTTAGATCGTCGAAGTTTAACAGGCTCTCAAATTGTTATTTATAGCAAAAAAACAGGTCAAAACAACTTGGTTATATTGAGTGAACTACAGTTTAAACCATTACGCGTTATTAAACCGTCTAATGAAGCTGATACTGAAACTGGTAAACCCGATAAGGTTGAAGCTTCTGAAAATAATGCTAAGACTGATAGCCAAAACAAAACTAAAAATGCAAAAACGCCGTTACCTAAGCCTGAAAAGCCGCCTAAATTACCTGAGTAGTTTTATCTAGACTTATTGATACCTACTCTAAAAAAATAACTTATGAATCAAGGTGGCTTGGTGTTGAGGAATAATACCTAATAAATTTATACTTTATAATCTTTATACCTTTTAATCATTCTGCAAAAAAACCAGCCAATAAAATATTGGCTGGTTTTATTATGCTGGTTTTGTTATGGGAGAATGATACTTTATCAAAAACCTTTATAAGGTCTAGATATTTATAAATTCTAGTTGTTAGTACAATGATCTGATGAGGTAAATATCTCACCATCTGATAGTCGGTAGGCGACCATACAGTTACCCCACACGCATCCACCGTCCAGCGCCCTAGCATAAGGTAAATCAATTTCAGCCTTTAGTGCTGCCCAATGACCAAAAAGTACTTTACGTTTTCTAGGGACGTGCCACTCAAACCAAGGTAGGAAGCCATCTGGCATTTCATCCGACAAACTAGATTTAAAGTTAAACTCAAGACTACCATCTTCTTTACACAGTCGCATACGGGTAAAATAATTGGTAATGGCTCGAATACGCGTAAAGCCATGTAAATCATCGGACCATAAATCCGCCTCACCATTGTAAAGCTTCGGCAACACTCTATCTAATTGATGCAGACTACTGCGTAGCTGAACTTCGACTTCCTGAGCATAGCCTTGCGCTTGTTTGATGCTCCAATGTGGTGGAATACCGGCATGAACCATCACTGTGTCGTCACTTGGGTAAACCATTAAAGGCTGTCGACGGAGCCAATTTAATAACTCATCGCAGTCTTCTGCCTCAAAGATTGACTCAGTATTGTCTTTCTTCTTAAGTGGGGCAAAGCCTCGCCAAACGGCAATTAAATTTATATCATGATTACCAAGTACGGTCTCTGCAGCGCCTTGCTCACATAAAGATTTGACATGGCGCAATGTGGATAATGAGTCTTCACCTCGCGCGACAATATCTCCGACAAACCATAGTTTGTCTTGCTTAGGATCAAAATCAATTATCTTTAATAAATCCTGATATGCAGCATAACATCCTTGCAAGTCTCCGATCACATATTCGGCTCGGTAATTCATATAGTTACTCAATCAGTTATCCAAATTTATTTAATTTATTGTTGTTGATTGGCAATGACTAAATTACTTAAATCCACGAACTCTTTTACTGATAAGGTTTCTGGTCGTGCATTGCCATCTATACCAATAGTTGCCAAGTCGTCATCTGTCAATGTCGGCATTAATGTTGACTGCTTAAAAATAGCTCGTAGGGTCTTACGACGATGGTTAAACGTTTCGCGGACAACTAAGGCAAACAGTTTTTCATCTTCCGCTTTAACGGGTTTAACTTGATGAGGGCGCAAGCGAAACACGGCACTCGTCACCTTCGGTGGAGGGTTGAACGCACCTCTGGGCACGGTTAACAGGTATTCAGTGTCACAGAAATACTGCATGATAACAGACAAACGTCCGTATATTTTACTGCCGACATCAGCGGTGATGCGCTGTACCACCTCTTTTTGCAACATAAAATGCATATCTTCAATGATATCAGCATATTCTAGCAAGGTGAACAGTAAGGGCGTCGAAATATTGTAGGGTAAATTACCGACAATACGCAATTTTTTTCCATGACTACCTGCTTCATTGCCAGCATGGGCAGTACTAACCACCTTTTCAGATTCTGCGTCTTCAGATTCTGGGTGGTTGTATAAAGTCGCATAATCAAACTGCATCGCGTTGGCATTGATAATGGTAAAGTTCGGATGGCTGTTAGCACCGATACGAATGCGTAAGCTACTCGCTAAGTCTCGATCCAGCTCAATCACGGTCATGGCATCCACTTGTTTGAGCATTGGCTCTGTCAAGGCGCCCATACCCGGACCAATCTCGACCAAATTGTCATCTCGATTGAGTCCGATTGAATCCACAATTTGGCTAATGATACTCTCATCGTGCAAAAAGTTTTGTCCGAACCTTTTTCTAGGCTGATGTTTCGCTCGTTTTATGGCGTCATTTAAGGGGTGCTTGCTAGAGTTTGATTGTGTCATAAGTGGATATATATCGCTTAGTGAAAAAGTTTATAATAATACCTATTCTATAAAATAACCTATCCTTGTTAAACTCGGTCAGGCTCACTGAACCTACTATTTGTAGCGTTTGTATTCGCCTTCCTCGATAGGTAAATTTCTAGATTTGGTATAACAAATTAGTTTAGCATAATTAGGGGTTAGACTTAGCCTTTAAGTCTTCTGTTTATTTGAGCCGCCATATAGATCTATTTTTAGAGAGCTTATCTACTTTTAGAGCAAAGAGCTACTATTAGAGCAAAGAGCGACTTATAGAAGCCACCATTTCATCTGCCATTGTTAACGCTTGCCACAGACTGCTACTACTTGCTTTAGCACTTGCGAGGTTGTTATCTGTATCATTGATGATGGATTGTCCAGCAAGATCTAAAGCAGTACCATGATCTACTGAGGTTCTAATATAAGGTAGTCCCAAAGTTAGATTGACTGTATCCCCAAACCCATGCGACTTAAGAACCGGTAATCCCTGATCATGAAACATGGCAATGACGACATCGCAGTCTTGCAAATGTCGGGGCGTAAATAAAGTATCCGCTGGCATGGCAGATGAGATATTAACGCCCTGATCTTGGAATGTTTTTAAAACCGGATTTATAATATCAATCTCCTCATGCCCCAAATGCCCACCTTCACCCGCGTGCGGGTTTAACCCGCAAACCAGTATACGCGGATTATCCAAACCAAATTTGGCCTGCATATCATCTAATACGATTTGTACTGTTTGACGCACATTGTCTGAGGTAATGGCATCAGCGACCTCTCTTAGCGGTAAATGGGTAGTCACCAGTGCCACTTTCATTGCCGTATTGGCTAGCATCATTACTACTTTGTCACAGCCACTTTGTTGCATAAAAAATTCAGTATGGCCGGTAAACATGGTGCCGTCTGCTAAGGTCAATCCTGCCTCTATCAGTATTGACTTTTGTAGCGGTCCGGTAATGATCGCCGAAGCGCAACCAGCGTAAGCCAGTTTATGCGCCAACTCCAACTGAGTAATGACCATACCCGCATTCTCAACATTGAGCTCGCCTGCCACTACTGGACTTGGACAATCTACCTGTATGAGATAAAACTGTGTACTTTGTGGTAACGTGTCACTATTCACTATCTGATTGCTTAATTGGCTGTTTAACTGACTGTTTAATAGTTTGTTTAAAACGGAATTATCTAGCGCCTGCTCTTCAAGAGTCATTAACTCATCTGCTGTCGCAATACGATGCCAAAGATCAGCATGATGCTCATGGAAATCTGAACCATATAGGCTATTTGCCCGTTGTATGAGAGCCTCTTCATTCGCTAACACTACCACCGGTCGATTGAGTGTCGTCAGCGAGCCCTGTATAGCCAGTTGTAATATAATATCCATACCTATTCCAGCCGGCTCACCGGTAGTGACTAAAAAGGGCGCATTTGAAGACGCATTTAAGGGCAAGTTCAAAGAGGACTTTAAAGGTTTCTCACCCTTATTATTCATTAAGATTTGCGGGTTTGGTGTCTGCTGCATCATTAAACTTATCCTTTTAAAGTTAATAATTTTTATTTTTTAGTCCACGATGTCATCTGTGCAATATGATAAACTTCTTAATACTATAATCTCAATGACGTTATAACGAATATCCGACAACTACCCTAGTTTCTTACTCAATCTCGAAATCAACCTATCGAGAAAGACAAGCACAAACAAAACAAACTAAAGTCATCAAATAGTAGGTCAAATTTGTCTGACAAAGAAAGGTTGTTTTGTAGAAATAGATTGCTTTGTGGAAAAGGTATTAAACCAATCGTTTTGACATCATTCTATATAGGCTAATTGTCTATAGGTTATTTGGCCTATAAGCTTTAAAAACTATAAGCTATTTGAAAAATATAATCGCCACCTTATAAACGTGCCACCTTATATAGATCGGCCACTCACCTTAAATATTTTGACATCCGATAAAGATACTAAAATTATGGCAGAAAGTAAGAAAAAAAATGAAAAAAATACCAATAATGATGCCGGCTTAACCGACTTATTAAGTCAGCAACCGCCTCATAATATTGATATTGAAAAAGCCTTAATTGCCTCTTTAATGAGTATTGAGGAGTCGTATGAAAAAGTCTCAGATATCGTCTCTAAAGACGACTTCTATGCAGGTCGCCACCAACATATATTTGCCGCTATCTCACACCTTGCCACGGTCGGTGAACCCTATGATACCGTTATGGTACATGATTGGCTAAGTGCTCAAAAGCTACTTAAACAGGCAGGCGGTGAAAGTTATTTGGCTGATATTTTAACTCAAAGTCCAGGTACTTTATTTAATTTAACCGCATATGCACAGCGAGTGCGTGAGCTGTCCACACTTCGCCAATTAATTACTACCGGTAATGAGATGCTAGCCCTCGCTTATGATCCCAGAGAGCGAGGTATCAGTGATATCTTGGATACTGTCGAGTCAAAAATATTTGCCATTAATGAGCAGCATAACAAACGAGCTGCGCAGCGTGGGCCAGTCGAGGTCAATGACGTCTTAGCCAATGTGATCGAACAAATCGATGAGCTTAAAAACAATCCCGATGGCATGATCGGTCTACAAACGCCCTTTACAGAACTCAATAATAAGACGCAGGGACTACAATCAGGTGATCTTATTATTGTCGCTGCTCGTCCCTCAATGGGTAAGACTACCTTTGCTATGAATTTAGCAGAAGGGGTACTATTTCATGAAAATCTGCCTGTGGTAGTATTTTCAATGGAAATGCCAGCCGAATCTATCGTAATGCGTTTGCTGTCATCATGGGGTCAAATCAACCAAACCAGTTTAAGATCGGGTCAAATGAACGAAGATGAATGGGCACGTATGATGAATGCGGTCACCCATTTGCAAGAAAAGCACTTATACATTGATGACAGTACGGCCCTACCCCCCTCTGAGTTACGCTCACGCTGTCGCCGTATTGCCAAAAATCATGATGGTCAGCTGGGTATGGTCGTCGTCGATTATCTACAACTGATGAAAGTACCTAGCTTAAGTGGCAACCGCGTTGAAGAAATTTCAGAGATTTCCCGTAGTTTAAAAGCCTTAGCCCGTGAATTAAACTGCCCTGTGGTAGCACTCTCTCAGCTGAACCGAAGTCTAGAAAATCGACCGAATAAACGCCCTATTATGTCTGACTTACGTGAATCAGGCGCTATTGAACAAGATGCGGATTTGATCACCTTTATCTATCGTGATGAGGTTTATAATGAAAACTCAGATCTTAAAGGTGTGGCGGAAATTATTATAGGTAAACAACGTAATGGGCCTATTGGTACAGTACGACTTGCCTTTGAAGGTCAGTATACCCGATTTATTAACTTAACTCCTGATCACTTTATGGCGGATGCCAGCTTTGAGAATGACGAATAGCCTGTTAAAGACCTGTATTTAAATAAAAAAACATAGAAACCTATTTTTATATACAGTCTGACCTTTAAATATGACTATCATAGTCAGTAACACATACTAAGCTACTTAATTCGTCCTTAAGTGGCTTATTTTTATTATAGGGCTTCATTATAGGGTTTTAAGATAGCCTTTTATTATACGGTTCGCGGTTTAAGGTGTTATACCACATTCAGCATTATCGTGCTTTATTACATAAGCCTCTATATCGAATCTTAAGGCCACGACTTTTGTTATTAAAATATAAAACCCTGTTCTCAACTTCTTAAAACTCATTGTAGGCTGGTGCTTTTAGCCCAGTAAATCAAAACCTTTAATCAAAAATGCTGGGCTAAAGCCATAGCCTACGTTAAGAGTTGAGAATGGGATATAAAGTAAGTCATTAAGTTAATAAGAGTGAAATACCATTATGTTCCAATTTTTAAACGATTATAGCGAAACGGCTCATCCTGATATCATTGCCGCACTACAAGACTCTCACTTAAAACAGCATAAAGGCTATGGCTTTGATGACTATTCGGAAAAAGTACGCCGTGACATTCAAGCTCAACTTGGCGATGACGATATAGCGGTACACTTTGGCATTACAGGTACTCAAGCTAATTTGGTGTGTATTGATGCCTTACTGTCCCCCATTGATGGGATTGTCGCTTGTGATACTGGGCATATCGCGGTAAATGAAGCAGGAGCGATCGAAGCCACGGGTCACAAAGTCATCGTTGCACCTTCTCAAGATGGCAAACTCACCGTTGAGGCTTTAGATAAAGTCAGAATACGCCATACTTTTGCGCCCCATGTGGTGAGAGCCAAAGCCGTCTATATCTCAAACGCCACTGAGCTGGGGACAGTGTATAGCTATGATGAGTTAAAAAGTCTATCTGACTATTGCCGTAAGCATGATATGTATTTATTTATGGATGGGGCACGTTTGGGTGCTGCGATTGCCAGCACAACTCATGCTAACCATGAAAACACTAACTCTAACACCAAAACTGGTATAACCCTAGCGGACTTTGTCGAGCTGACCGATATATTTTGGTTGGGCGGTACAAAAATGGGAGCTATGTTTGGTGAAGTACTTATTATCCCCAATAAAAAAATCGCAACTGATTTTAATATCTATTTGAAGCGTCATGGCGGACTAATGGCAAAAGGTTATTTGTTAGCACTACAATTTGAAGTGCTTTTGAAAGATAATAAATATCTAGAGCTATGTCATCATGCCAATACTATGGCAAAGAAACTAGCCAGCGGTCTACAGGACTGCGGCTTTGAGCTATTTGTGCCTACCGAAAGCAATCAAGTGTTCGCGGTACTGCCACAGTCAGTGATAGAGACCTTGAAGTCAGAGTTTGAATTTTATGAATGGGAACCGCTTGAAAACGATCGTAGTATTGTTCGACTGGTGACTTCTTGGGCTACCCCAGAGACTCAAGTGAATCGCTTTATAGAACTTGCTAAACAAAATTGACCTAATGCGACACCTTTACTTAATACCTAACTGTCTTTTATTGATTAGAATGAGATGACCTTTAATGAATTATGCTGGGCTAAGGTCACAGCCTACGTGAAGCGCATAGAATGATGAATGATGAATGATGAATGATGAATAATTAATGACGAATGACAAATGAGCTAAAATTCATTAATCTAACCCCCTAAAACCCAACTAGGACCACTACTATGACTCAGCCTCAAGAGCTTGTTATATATCGTGTTGAAAATAATGTCGCCACCATTACCTTGAATGATCCAAAAAGCCTTAACGCCTTTAGCACTCAAATGAAAAATAGTGTACTAAAAGCATTAGAAGATGCTGAAGACAACGACGAGGTGCGCGTTATTATATTGCAAGGCGCAGGCGGCAACTTCTCAAGTGGTGGCGATATCAAAGAAATGCTGTCAGATGGAGTCACCAAAGAAGCGGTCTCTAATAAACTAAAAAGCATGGTTGAGGGTGCGGGTGAAGTCAGTCTTATGCTGCGAAAAATTCACAAGCCAATTATCGCCAAACTCGAAGGCGCGGTTGCTGGTGCGGGTATGAACTTAGCCTTAACCTGCGACTTTCGTATTGCCGCTGACAACGCTAAGTTTGTACAGGCATTTGTACACATTGGCTTAGTACCTGATGCAGGCGGTGTTTATTTATTAAATACCTTGATTGGTCCGGCTAAGACCACGGAGCTGATTATGCTGGGTGATAAAATTAGCGCACAGGATATGGCGAACTTACATCTAGTAAATAAAGTGGTTCCAAGCGAGGAATTAGAAGAAGCTGTCATGACCCTTGCCAATCGCCTTGCCTCCCTACCTTCTGAAGCCTTAGCAACCATGAAAAATATGCTCAATGTGCATGCATATACCGGCCTTAATGAAGCCCTTGATATGGAAGTCCATCAGCAAGCGCGCATGGCTAAAACAGATGACTTTATTGAAGGGGTTACCGCCTTTATTGAAAAGCGTAAGCCCATTTATAATAAATAGTGGCAATTAAATGAATTGACTATTAAATGAATGGGTTGTGAAATATATTACCCCGTTCTCAACTTATTAAAACTCATTGTAGGCTGGTGCTTTTAGCCCAGCAAATCAAAACCTTTAATCAAAAATGCTAGGTCAAAGCCACAGCCTACGTTAAGCGTTGAGAATGGAATATATATTGATTGTGAAAAAAACTGACATGATGACATCATTCAATAATCGTAAGAATGCGATGTCAGCCGCTAGCCTTGACTGTAGCGGTATCCTTCTAAGATTGGTGGCTTTACAGGGGTTAGGTTGGGGGAGTCGACGCGGAGCAAGCGACTACCCCAACCCTAGCCCCTGTGCCGTCAAGCTTGGAAGATACAAGCGTAAGGCGAGAATAGCTACTAAATTATCTATTTATAGCTAAACCTGAATTGTAAAAGACATCTAGAAATCCGTGGGTTACGCTTCGTTACACCACACGCTACCGCTAAAAAAAGCCCCGCATCTTTCGATACGGGGCTTTTTGCAGAATAAAACTAGTCGTCTACAAGGTCAAATTATGACAGTTGTGCCACGTTAATTTTGTCCGCTTCATCAGAATAGGTGTCCATTCTATCGAAATTCATATAGCGATATACTTCATCGCCCATGCTGTTTAGCATGCCAGCGTATTGCTGATATTCTTCGTTAGTAGGCAGTTTGCCAAGTACAGCAGCCACCGCAGCAAGCTCTGCTGACGCAAGGTAAACGTTTGCACCTTGACCGAGACGGTTCGGGAAGTTACGGGTAGAGGTCGATACCGCAGTTGACTTAGGTGCGATACGCGCCTGGTTACCCATACAGAGTGAACAGCCTGGCATCTCAGTACGTGCGCCCGCTTGTGCGTAGACGTTGTAATAGCCTTCTTCCATCAATTGGCGTGCATCCATCTTAGTCGGTGGTGCAATCCATAGACGGGTTTTTAGACTACCTGATGGTACTTCTTGAAGCAGCTTACCGGCGGCACGGAAATGACCAATGTTCGTCATACATGACCCGATGAATACTTCGTCAATCTTGTCGCCTGCTACGTCAGATAAGGTTTTGGCATCATCTGGATCGTTTGGACAGCACAGCACAGGCTCTTTGATTTGACTCATATCAATAGTCATATCAATGGCATATTCTGCATCTTCGTCAGCACGCATTAAGCTTGGGTTTTTGAGCCACTCTTGCATGGCTTCGATACGACGGCTTAGCGTACGGGCATCGCCATAGCCTTCAGAGATCATCCACTTAAGTAGTGTAATATTTGAGTTTAGATACTCAGTGACTGATTCTTCAGATAAGGTGATGGTACAGCCTGCCGCACTACGCTCAGCTGAGGCATCTGATAGCTCAAACGCTTGCTCAACGGTTAAGTCTTCTAAGCCTTCAATCTCAAGAATACGACCGTTGAATTCGTTAATCTTACCTTTTTTATCAACGGTTAAGTAACCTTCTTTGATCGCTTGCAATGGAATAGCATGAACGAGGTCACGTAGAGTGATACCTGGCTGACGCTCACCAACGAAGCGAACCCGTACAGATTCAGGCATATCAAGTGGCATGACACCAGTCGCGGCAGCGAAAGCCACCAAACCAGAGCCTGCTGGGAATGAGATACCCATTGGGAAACGCGTATGTGAGTCACCACCAGTACCGACTGTATCCGGAAGAAGCATACGGTTTAGCCATGAATGGATAATACCATCACCTGGACGTAAGCTGACACCACCACGGTTCATGATAAAGTCAGGAAGCGTGTGCTGAGTTTCAACGTCAACAGGCTTTGGATAAGCGGCCGTGTGACAGAAAGACTGCATGACTAAATCAGCTTGGAATCCAAGGCAAGCTAAGTCTTTAAGCTCATCACGGGTCATAGGACCAGTGGTATCTTGTGAGCCGACAGTGGTCATCTTAGGCTCGCAGTACATACCTGGGCGAACGCCTTCCATACCACAAGCTTTACCAACCATTTTTTGAGCTAGGGTAAAGCCTTTATCTGACCCAGCTGGTTGTTCTGGTTTTGCAAATACATCTGAATGCGGCAGACCTAAGTAGTCACGAGCACGATTGGTCAACGCACGACCCACGATCAATGGAATACGACCACCGGCACGAACTTCGTCTAACAGGGTGTTTGAGTTAAGCTTGAAGGTTGATAAGACTTCGTCAGAATCATGCTTAGTGATTTTGCCTTCATAGGGATAAACATCAAAGATATCGCCCATGTTGATGTTATCAACTTGCACATTTTCAATTGGCAAAGCGCCTGAGTCTTCCATAGTGTTATAGAAGATAGGGGCAATTTTGCCGCCTAGTACTAGGCCGCCAGCTCGTTTGTTTGGCACGTTAGGGATGTCATCGCCCATTAACCAAAGTACAGAGTTGGTCGCAGACTTACGGCTTGAACCGGTACCGACCACGTCACCGACATACGCTAATGGATAGCCTTTTTCTTTTAGCTCATCAATCAGCTTCATTGGACCACGTACACCCTCTTCGTCGGCTTGAATGCCGTCACGAGAGTTTTTGTGCATGGCTAATGAATGTAGTGGGATATCAGGACGGCTCCATGCGTCTTGTGCAGGTGACAAGTCGTCTGTGTTGGTCTCGCCCGTTACTTTGAAGGCGGTATACGTGGTCTTTTGTGGGACTTCTGGACGGTTTAAGAACCATTCCGCATCCGCCCAAGACTGAATAATTTCTTTTGCTTTCTCGTTACCCGCTTCTGCTTTGTCCGTGACGTCATTAAACGCATCGAATACTAATAGGGTTTTCTTCAAAGCAGTGGCTGCATTATCAGCGACTTCTTCATCGTCTAATGCTTCAACAAGAGGCAGTACGTTATAGCCACCTTGCATGGTACCTAGGATATCAACTGCTTTCTTTTTATCAATCAAAGGAGACGTTGCTTCACCCTTTACAATAGCCGCTAAGAAGGCAGCTTTAACATAGGCTGCTTGGTCAACACCGGCTGGAACACGGTTGATCAACAAGTCCAATAAGAACTCTTCTTCACCCGCTGGTGGGTTTTTTAACAGCTCAACAAGATCAGCAGTCTGATGCTCAGAAAGTGGTAAAGGTACTGTACCTAACTGGGCACGTTCTTCGACATGTTTACGATATGCGTCTAACACAATAAGCGTCCTCTTTGATTATTATTTGCAGGTTGGGGGGCTGCCACATAGTTTGATAAAGCTTACGAGCATTGGCGTCTTAAATCTTGGCAAATCTTGGCAAAAACCAGTTCTGTATAATACCTACTGGATTTATAAAATATGCCATTCATGCTCGCTGGCGATATTATCAGCGACTTAATTTGTAGCGACGTTGCCAAATGCTCGTTTAAAAAGCGTATATTATCAAAAATGGTGGTGGCTTCCGTTACCTTGCAGGTGGGTTTAACTATCGCCACTAATATAGCCTAAAATGGCAAAAAAGTTAATCACCAAACTAAAATGACTGAGTCATTAAAAGCCATAATCACCATTTATTTTAAAAATGAGGTTTTGAATGAATAACTTTGGGAGATATTTAATAAGTTAATTAGGAATTACGCAAGCATACGTGATGTCACTATTAAAAAGTCGTTTTAGTCAATTTTGACTTAAGGTAGCCAAAGTTTAATAATGCGTCAGTTTTATCTTAATTTATTAATCCTGCTTTTTACGTATTCAAGCTTTAAACGTTTCCTTTTTCTAGAATTGATTCTGTCTATAATGACTTCTGCCTATAATAGCCTCTTTCTTTGATATCTTCTCTAAAGCAAATATACTAAGTCGTTGATACAGCAAACCGCTCAAACCAGACAGCTCAAACCAAACCACTTTATTTAAGGAAACCGTACTATGTCAGACAACAACTATGAAAATGGTCTAAAAGTCAGAACGGAGGTTATGGGAGAAGCGCATGTCAAACGCTCGCTCGATGCTGCTACGCCGTTTACCCAGCCTTTGCAGGACTGGATTATAGAGCACGCTTGGGGCAGCACATGGCGAGATGATCAAATCCTACCACGTAAATATCGCTCATTAATCACCCTCGCCTTTTTGATCGCGCAAAAAAGTCCCAACGAATTAAAAGGTCATGTCAGAGGCGCGATTAATAATGGGGCAACAGTCGAAGAGATTCGTGAAGTCCTGATGCACAGTCTACCCTATTGTGGTGCCCCTGCAACGCAAGAAGCATTTCGTGCCGCCATTGCCGCTTTGGAGGAGATGGGCATTGATCTGGATAAAGAGTAAGATGCTTAATGAATCATAAAGAATAAGGGTAATATTTAATTAGTCGCTCTAAAAAGGCATACAGAAATGCCAATCTCAACTTAAAGTATAAGTTGTAGCTTTTGCAAGGTTTAGCTCCCTTCCTTTTTCAAAGGAAGGGTTGGGGATGGATTTTCAGTAAAAATCCCCCTTTGAAAAAGGAGGACTTGCCACCCCTTATAGTATCTTTCAATAGATTGCATAATAAAGGTAAAATTTATGAAGGATAAAGGTTAAAGAAAATAATAGTTTGATTAATTTAGTCAGACACTAGACAAATACTAGATACACTCAGCGCCATTCAACACAGTTGATACGTTGAAGTATCCGATTTAAACCTCATATCTGATATAATAACCCACCAATTCTATTATTCATTCGACTAAGAAACCCCTTGCGAGTCATTGCCATAGATTTGACAAACTCTCGCAAGGGTTGGGACAGAAGCTGATTATGACGACAACAGTAGAAACTTTCGTACCAGAGGCCAAACCTAAGCCCAAAAAAGCAGTAAAAGGTGAGAAACTTCGTGGCTATGACAAAGTTGCGCGCATCCCAATTAAGGTCATTCCCACCGTTGAAGCGCCGAAAAAGCCTGACTGGATTCGGGTAAAAATGTCCTCGCCAGCGGAAGTTGACCGTATCAAGAAAACCCTTCGCAAACAAAAGCTATACACCGTTTGCGAAGAGGCGGCCTGCCCTAACCTACCTCAGTGCTTTGGCGATGGTACCGCAACCTTTATGATTATGGGCGATATCTGTACCCGTCGTTGCCCATTTTGTGATGTGGCACACGGTCGTCCTAATGAGTTAGATAAAGATGAGCCACGCCATACCGCCGAAACCATCTTAGGCTTAGGTCTTAAGTATGCGGTTATCACCTCGGTTGATCGAGATGACTTAAAAGATGGCGGCGCTCAGCATTTCGTCGACGTGATTAACGAATCAAAAGCGTTAAGTCCAAATTGTCTCATTGAAATCCTCGTCCCTGACTTCCGTGGACGTATGGAGGTCGCACTCGACTTATTGACCGAGACCGCGCCAGATGTATTCAACCATAATATCGAAACCGTACCTCGTTTGTATAAGGCATTCCGCCCAGGCTCAGACTATCAGCACTCACTAGATTTGCTCAAACAATACAAAGCCCGTCGCCCAGATATTGCGACCAAATGTGGCTTTATGGTGGGACTGGGTGAAACCGAAGAAGAGGTTTACACCTTACTAGATGACCTAAAAGCTCACGATGTTGACATGATTACCATTGGCCAATATTTACAGCCTAGTAAAAACCACGCCCCTGTCGACCGCTATGTGCATCCTGATGAATTCCAACGCTACATGGACTACGGCAAAAAGATTGGCTTCTTTAGTATTTGGGCCGGTCCTATGGTTCGCTCAAGCTATTTTGCCGACCGTCAGTTCTATGGCGAGGACTGCCCTGCCCCAATACGCAGTAAAAAAGCATTAGAGGCAGAAGGTAAACTTGGCTGCTAGCGCTAAAATGAAGTTTTAACTATTAACTAGCATATATGTGGAGCTGATCCAGCTTTACGCTACTATCTCCTTGGGTGAGCAAGGCAGGTGGCTAACGTATGTACTGTCTCCTGCTTCGCGAGTCAGTACATCCTAAGCCCCTGCAACTTGCTCACCCAAGCAGTATATCCGCTTCAATCTGGGCTAAACCGCTTTTAGCTCAACGTTCATAGTCAAATTTACACGATTTGCTGATAAGCACTAATTAAAGTTAAAGAGGTCTAATACTTGAGTATTAGATCTCTTTGTCTTTAACCGCAACAACGACAATTTATAATTTATAACGTTTGTACTTACCTTCCTCGATAAGCCTCGATAGGTTGCTTTTTAGCATTAATGGTAAACCAACCGAGCGTTAAATCGTTGTCACCATCACCGGCTTTTGCTTGTCCTTATTGGCCATACTATTCATCACAAAAATACCGACCACAATTACCCCTCCGATAATATCCGTCATTAATTCAGGATAAATGAGCAGTATAGCGCCAACGGCCAGTATCAGTCGGGTAATGGAATTCATTGGGCCTTTAAAGTAGCCTTCAACAGCGGCACTCAGACCTATAACACCTGTTACCGAAGTAAAGACCACGGTCACGATCTCAATGATTGGCGGTAAAGGAAACTCTTTAGCAGTAACCGCTAATCCAGCAGGGTCAATCATTAACATCGTCGGATTATAAATAAACATAAACGGCACGATAAATCCTGCCAATGCCAGTCTTAACGACTGAAAGCCTGTCTTCATCGGATCGCCACCGGCGATACCAGCCCCTGCAAATGCTGCCAAACATACAGGCGGGGTAATATTTGCAAAGATACCAAAATAGAAGACAAACATATGCGCCGCTAAAATAGGAATATCAAACCCTGCTAAAGCGGGGGCCGCCATCGTAGCCGTGATAATATAGGCAGGAATAGAAGGCAGTCCCATACCCAGTACCATTGACGCAAGCATCGTCAAAATAAGGGTTAGAAATAACGAACCCGCCCCTAGAGTCACAATAGATGACGTCATCACAGAGCCAAAGCTGGTTAAACTAACCACGCCTATTATTATCCCTACTACCGCACAAGCCGCCATCACCGCTAATGATTGACGTGTACCATCCTCCAACGCGCCTAGGACATCCTTAAAGCTCATACGGGTTTCAGCTCTCAGCATACTCATTACTACCGTAAAACCGATCGTATAGGCAGCCGCAAAGCCTACAGGAACAGACTTACCTAATAAGAAGACTAGAAATACAATGGGCAATAGCATATGACCTCGCGCTTTCATCACATCTTTTATGCGAGGTAAGCTCTCTTTGGCAATGCCTTTTAAGTCGCGACGACCTGCTCTAAAATGGACCTGTGCAATAACTCCTAAGTAATACAATACCGCAGGCAGTAAGGCGGCTAAAGCGATAGTGCTATATTTAACCCCTGTTGTCTCTGCCATAATAAAGGCACTAGCTCCCATAATCGGCGGTAATACCTGCCCGCCCACTGAAGCACTCGCCTCGACTGCCCCCGCAAAGTTTTTGTGATAGCCAACTTTTTTCATCAAAGGAATGGTAAAAGCACCAGTACCCACCACATTCGCCACAGCAGCCCCATTAATACTGCCCATAAAGCCACTAGATATCACCGCGACTTTGGCCGGACCGCCTTGTTTATGTCCTGCTATTGCAAGAGCCAAATCGTTAAATAACTGTCCCATTCCCGATCGAGACAAAAAGGCACCAAATAAGATAAATAAGAAGATAAAGGTGACAGACGCGCCAATAGCTGTTGAGTATAGACCTTCTGTTTTTAAATATAATTGACCAAAAATATCACCAATATCGTAAGCCCGTGTCAACAATCTATCCGGCATAAAGTCCAAATGGCTAAAGAAAGGGTATGCTAAGAATACCAATGCGAATAACGGTAAAATAAATCCAGTAATACGGCGTGTACCTTCTAATACACATAGCACCGTAATGATTGCAAAGATGATATCTAATTGGTTGGGTATGCCACCACGTATCGTCACAATGTCTTGGTATTCTGCCATCAAATAGACGACACCAGATAAGGACATGAGAAACAATACCCAATCATACCAAGCAATTCTCACTCTAGAAGATTTCTTAGTGGCAGGATAAATGACAAAAATCAGAGCAAAACCGACGCCAACATGAATGGCACGCTGCAATAAGGCTGGCATGGGGTTAAAAGTGATAAATAAATGGAACAACGCATAGGCTATCGCAATGGCACTAATTATCCATCCTGCTTTATGATGGCTTAATTTTCGGGTGATTGATTCACGATCAAATTTCTCGAGTATCTCTTGCTGTTTCTCAGCTGAAGGCGCATCTGACTCTATGATTTGAGAGTGAGTATCTGATTGGGACAACTTAGCGTCTATTGTATCAGACGATATCTTTTGATCGGCGTTGGGCGTATTCATTGCATGACTCCTGTCGTAGTAGCGTCCATAAACTTTGCGTCCCGGCAAAGATATAAATATTGGTATAGTCGGTTACCCACTGATGAATTGGTAAGGTTTTTTGTTCGGTAATGATTTCAGCATTAATATTGCGAGAAATCATCCAATTTAAATAAGGCAGTTGTATATTGACTTTATAATGAACATAGTCTGGGTAAAGCTCATTTTTTTCACCTATCGTGCCAGTAGAAGGCGTGCCAGCCCCAAAGGTTTGCAAGTAAGTATCCGTCAACAGTAACTGAGCTTTTTTTACTTGATATGATTCTATCCATGATTGCTTTTCAACGGAGTGCATCCACTTTAAGTCAAAATGGTCGCGTATGACACACTGTTGTTGATTAAATTGCACCGTTACAACGGAATAAGGTTTAAAAAATAAGGCTCTTACACCTAACACTATTGCTATAACAATAGCTGCAATTACAATGCCAAAAAAAAGACCAGATAAGCGAGACTGCTTACCCTGATCTTTTATCTTTACCAAAAAATGACTATCTCTCACTATTGACTAACTTTTACTATTTAGCAACGGCTTGCTCATCGTAGTATTTTTTCGCACCAGGATGAATCGGTGCAACCATCCCAGATTGCGCTGTCTCTAAACTAATATCAGCGGCTGCTTGGTGGGCTGTTTTTAGTTTATCTAAGCTCTCAAAAAATGTTTTGGTTAACTTGTAAACGTCATCTTCTGATAAGTCTGAGCTTACCACAAAGGCATTCATAATAGCGGCAGTAGGTATGGCCTCTTCATTACCGTAAGTACCTGCTGGTATTTCCTTAGCCGTAAAGTAAGTTTCATTTTTAGCAATTTCTGCCACTTTAGTTGGGTCAATACTCACTAATTGAAGGTCAAAACCTTGTTCTAGCTCCATCAGTGAAGAGTTCGGTAATCCGCTCGTTAAAAATGCAGCATCTAATTTACCAGACTTTAAGGCATCAGCAGCTTCTGCATATCCTAAATAATCCACATCAACGTCATCATAAGTCATTCCAAAACCTTGAAGTAGATTACGGGCGTTGACCTCGACGCCAGAGTTTTGCGCACCAACTGCGATACGCTTGCCTTTTAAGTCTTCGAAGTTTTTGATACCTGATTTCTTAGAGGTCACAATCTGAACATAGTTAGGGTAAAGTGCAGCGATTTGCTGAACTTTCGTGATAGGCGCGGTAAAGTTATTACGACCCAATACAGCATCATTAACCACATCACTCATTGCAAATGCCATTTCCACCTTGCCCTGATCAATTAGGTTCATGTTTTCAACAGAAGCACCCGTAGTTTGGGTTTTTGAGTTCACACCATAAGTTGAGTTGTAGGCTTCGGTCAATGACGTTCCGATTATATTGTAAGGACCTGAAGCACCCCCAGTCGCTAGCGTCGCAAATTTAGTTTCAAGCTTATCGCTTGAGGCAGCAGCTGTTGTATCGCCACCTTCAGTTGATGCTGTATCGTTTTTATCTGTGCAGGCTGTCATACCTAGGCATGACAGTAGAATGATTGATGCTAGAAGTGATTTTTTGGTAGTGCCAGTTTTAGTAAATGAAGAAGTGAATGACATAGCTATATCCTTATAAGTTTGATAATAATTCCATTTAAATGGATCCATGAATGATTATATCGTAACTGTGCAAAGGCACAATTTAATGAATGAAAGATCTTAAATGCATTCTTTAAGTATTCAATTGAAAGACTTAACATGTATTATAGTCACATTTATAACATAAAACTTAACATCCTGATACAACTTAAACCGCTAGTAACTAAATATTTCTCATTTTTACAATGTTATGACTCTCTTTTAATATTGAATTTCACTTAATTTATAGCGAGATTTATGACTGAATTAGACTATGTGTTAACGATAGGTATTATTTTTCAAAATCACGCCAGTATTCTATATAATGGAGATAATACTAAGAGTGCTAAATGGACTTAAAAATAAATAAATTGGACTCTTAAAATATCATTTTATATCTAAGATTCTAATTCATAATCTTATTCTAAAGGACGCATCATGGCTAAGACTTTGCTTTCATCTGACCACATTCATACGTTACATCATACCTTGTATGAGCCTGAACAAGAGGCAAAAGCAACCTTGCTTATTTTACATGGCATGTGTGAACACAGAGGTCGATATGATAAGTTTGCACAATTTCTTGCCGACCAAGGTATTGTTGTCATGACCTATGATCAACTCGGTCATGGTCATAGTATTCGAAATGCGGATGAACTTGGCTATTTTGCGCCGTCGCATCCAGTTCAGACTGTTCTGAAAGACGTGATCATCATGGCAAATAGTTTAATGCGACAGTACCCAGATCTGCCGCATTTTATTATGGGTCATTCGATGGGTTCATTTATAGTCCGTAATGTATTACAGGTACACAGTAGTGAGTTTGCAGGCGCTATTCTCATGGGCACTAGTGACTATAATCCGTTACTTAAAGTCGTTTTACCCCTGTCTAAAGTGCTCAATAAAGTTCAACCTAAGCGTCCTAACCCTGCCTTCTCAAAGGTAATGAACAGGCTTTTAAATAGTCAACTAAAAAGCAAATCCATCAATTCTGAATATGCATGGTTATGTGCCAATCCAGAGGCAGTGGCTGACTATGAAAAAGATCCGCTTTGTGGCTTTGACTTTACCAATAATGGCTTCTGGACTTTATTTAGCTTAATGGATACCGGGCTCTCAAAAGACTGGGCTGATACCATAGACCACGACTTCCCTATGTTATTCATTAGTGGTGAAAACGACCCTGTTGGAGATATGGGCAAAGGCATACGTAAGCTGAATAAGCGACTAAATAAACAGGGTTTTCATCATGTCGAGCAGCAGCTTTACCCATTAATGCGCCATGAGCCACTACATGAAGTTGACAATCAACAAGTCTATCAAGATATTGTAAACTGGATTGAAAATCGACTTAAATAGCCACTTTTTTTATAAGACTGACTTTAATAGGATTAACGTTAATAGTGTCATTTATAATAGTGTCATTTAGTGGTTTTCAATCTTGTTATTGGTTATTGGGCGAGTTAGATTCTAAATTGAAAATTTTAATTATTAAAAACTAACACGTTAATTTGCTAAATAAGTAGAAATTAGCGACAATATGTACCGCGAAAGCCTGACACTATCTTGCGTTTATATTCACTTTCATTAACTTATTTCGGGTAAAAATATGTCTTTAGAACAAATTATTGAACAAGCTTTTGAGAAACGTGCGGAATACAGCCCAACCACCATGCCCCAAGATGTCAAAGACGCTGTCAACAGTGTACTAGACCAGTTGGATAATGGCACTTTACGTGTGGCTGAAAAGAAGGATGGAGAATGGGTTGTCAATCAGTGGGCTAAAAAAGCAGTCTTGTTATCGTTCCGTTTAAATGACAATTACCCTATGCAAACCGGTGATCACCTGCAGTTTTATGACAAAGTCCCGACTAAGTTTGCCGATTGGACTGAACAACAGTTTGCAGAAGCTGGTGTTCGCGTTGTACCGCCCGCAGTAGCCCGTCGTGGCTCTTTTATTGCTAAAGGCGTTGTATTAATGCCAAGCTATACCAATATCGGTGCCTATGTTGACGAAGGTGCGATGGTTGACACTTGGGCAACAGTTGGCTCCTGTGCTCAAATCGGTAAAAACGTGCATCTATCAGGTGGTGTTGGTATTGGCGGTGTTTTAGAGCCATTGCAAGCTAACCCAACTATTATCGAAAACAACTGCTTTATTGGCGCGCGTTCTGAGATCGTCGAAGGGGTTATTGTTGAAGAAGGGTCAGTGATTTCTATGGGTGTTTATATCGGTCAGTCTACCAAGATTTATGACCGTGAAACGGGTGAGATCATGTATGGTCGTGTACCAGCTGGATCAGTCGTTGTTTCTGGTAGTCTGCCATCAAAAGACGGTTCACACAGCTTATATTGTGCAGTAATTGTTAAGAAAGTTGATGCCCAAACCCGTTCTAAAACCAGTATAAATGAGTTATTGCGTCTGGCCTAATCAGAACTGATTCAACGGTTTAATAAGTCGTAAAGCCGCTTTTATAATTTGGCTAGAATTAAGGAGCTAAATTGAAGGGCTAGACTAATAACATTTAAATAAGGTGCTTAGAAAATTTCTAAGCACCTTATTCGTTATATTTATTTACTCTATTAATTTTTATTCTTAATTAACTCTATTTATTCCTACTATTTAATACCCATTTAAAAATCAACCTATCGAAATAGACGAGTGCAAACACGACAAAGAGTACGTTTAATGAATCTGACCGAGTCTAAAAATATAGGTTGTTTTATAGAAAACGTATCTGAGAAAATGTATCAGTATCGCATCCCTTTAAAGGCATATCCTTATGACTGACAATGAGCCTATGAGTGAAAAAACGGTATTCCCAAACCTACGCAATACAGCCATTCCAGTAACTGATCCAGAGTCAGGTCTGCGTATGACAGAGATATTCTACTCTTTGCAAGGAGAAGCACTAACCTCAGGATTGCCGACGGTGTTCGTCCGCTTAACAGGTTGTCCTCTGCGCTGTGTCTATTGTGATACTACGTATTCCTTCACGGGTGGGGAGAGATTATCCCTTGATGCCATTGTAGAGGATATTGCTCAGTATCCATGTAAGCGGGTATGTATAACCGGTGGTGAGCCTTTAGCTCAGCCTAATTGCATCGCCTTAATACATCGATTACTTAACGATGATTATGAAATTTCACTCGAGACGGCTGGCGCATTATCTATCGCTAAAGTGCCAAATGAAGTCAGTACGGTGATGGATATCAAAACGCCAAGTAGTGGTGAGGCCGATAAAAACTTATGGTTCAATTTGAACTATCTGACGCAGCATGATCAACTTAAATTTGTGATTATGAACCGGCATGACTATGACTGGGCGAAAGAGAAATTAGCTCAATACGAGCTTGATAAAAAGGTCGGTACGGTTTGGTTTTCACCGATGTTCAATGTTTATGATTCTACTAGTGATGATGATATTACTGTTGGCGATAGTGATGGCTATAAAAATACTAGCCCTAATGTAGAGGTGCCGAATTTAGCTCGTGAGTTAGCAGAATGGATCTTAGCAGATGCGTTACCGGTGCGGTTGCAATTACAACTACACAAGATCATTTGGGCTGATGCGAAAGGTAAATGATGTGATAGGTTAATAAGGTGATTTACAATGCTATTCTTTATCCAGTGACTGATCTGTATTAAATAAAGTCATAATATAATGAATATGCTTATCGACTACCGCTTTAGAAAAGGGGTCAGTGCCTGACAATCTCTTATATTGAGGGGCAAAGGTAAAAATAGAGGTAACCGCACCAATAAATAAATAACGTATATGCAAGCTGTCCCCTTTGGGTATCAAGCCTAACCTTTGAGCTTGCTTTAATATATCGAGCTCTGTATCCGAGTAAGGACTGATATATTCGTCAGTAAACCAATTTAACAAAGCTAAATCTCCTCGATTTGCTTGAATCATAAACCGATGAAACTCAGGGAACTCGGCGCTAAATTCTACATAATGTTTGAGAAGTTCACGAACCACCTCATATTGATCAACCTCCCCTAACTCCTTAAGTCGTATTTTTGACTGTTCTGTATAGGTATCGAATATGGCTTTGGCAGCAGCCTTCCATAACTCCTCTTTAGAACCAAAATGATGAGTAATTAAAGTATGATTAACCCCTGCCTGACTGGCTATCGATCTCGTTGACACCCCTTCAAAACCTGCAGTAGAAAATTCAGAAATTGCTGCTTTAAGAATCTTACACTTGGTTTGTTTTGAACGTTTTTGTTCGGATCGTTTTTCGACTTTTATGGTCATCTTTTTTCAGTCCTGACTTTCTACCCATACTCAATGTTGGTTGCTAAATCTTGTGTTAATGAATCACAACTTATGATTATAGCAATAACTAACGGTGTAATCTTTACTCTTAACGTGCCTTGTGACTAAAAACTCTTAGGTCACTCTTAGCACAAAAAAACCCAAGCAGGTTGCTTGGGATTTTTAAACTTCTTGGGACTGATTACGTAACTTTATAAAATTACTGTTTTAATTTACTATTTTAAGTTACTGATTTCAAGTTACTGTTTATGAATAACAATCATAGGCAAACTTAGTTTTACTGATTAATGATATCGACGCCTTTAGGAGGTGTGAATTTGAACTGGCTACTTGGAATGCTGGTATTCATTTTAACATTGTTAAATTTGATCGACGTTACCTGCCCTAAAGAATCGTTCAACACCATCATCACCGGCTTTCCCCCATTGAAGCTTACTGATAAGCTTTTAAAGTTACCAGCACTACTTTTAGGATATAAGACATAGTAGTTTTTGCTCGCATTCGGTTGAGTAATTTTAAAGTTTTGAGCAATTTTACTTGGATCACCAGATAACAATAAGGCTGGCGTATCCCCTAACTGCTGACTGGCACTTTGTTTAGTAACTTGTTCTAAATCCTTATCATACACCCATAATGCACTACCATCGGTTACTATTAATTGCTCAAATGGAGAGGTAATATTCCAGCGGAAGTTATTTGGACGCTGCAAGCTCATATTTCCTGAGAATGTCCCATTTTTTGCACTTAATCTACTTTGATTACCATTTGCCCCTTTGGTAGTTTGGGTAAAATTAGCAGTCATACTTTTCGTTGCACTAAGTAATGTATTGAGACGTTTAGCAGCGGTTAGATTATCTGCAGCGCTAGCCGCCTGAGCAGCTTGTGATATCGCCATCATCGGCATACCCAATATAAGCGATGCAGACAATGCTGTGCCCATCACTGTTTTTAAGATAGGCGTTACTTTATTATTTGATTTTGAATGATTCGATTTTGTCGGGGTTTGCATAGTATTTTTTAAATTATTTAGCATAATTGGATTTTCCTTAAAGTATGACTTACCTCAAGATAGAGGTAATAGAGTAAAAATAAATTATCTAACTAAGTGTTTAACTTGCTAACTAGTGTGCCACTTCTTTTATTACGTGACTAGACGATTATTGCAAAAAAAACTTCTGGCTTGTTACACAGTTATACACTCCGCTTTAAAATTCACCTTTTATGTCATAAACGGATTTTTGAGACATTAATCTGTGATAAATAGCCATAAAGTTTGGCTAGTATTATTTTGAAATAAGTTTAAATCAACCTATTTGCAATCATGATAATGTCAAAAAGCCCTGATATTTCTATCAGGGCTTTTAAAACAATCAACGTGTTTTAGGACGGGACATTTAAATAGTTACCTAAATAAAATTACCTAAATAAAGTCACCGAGTTTCATTTTAAAAAACTAAACCTGTTAGTTATTAGGCTTCTTGAACAGAAACATAACGACGGTTAAATTTACCTTTTGTGTCGAACTTAACCACACCATCCGTTAAAGCGAATAAAGTATGATCACGGCCCATACCTACGCCAGTACCAGCGTGAAATTCAGTACCACGTTGACGGACAATGATATTACCAGCCACAACATCTTGACCACCAAATACTTTTACACCAAGCATTTTTGGGTTAGAGTCACGACCGTTACGAGTTGAACCAGCGGCTTTTTTATGTGCCATGAGAAATCTCCTTACTGAGACTAATTTATAAAACTTTATATTAACCAGAATATTACGAATAACTCATCATAAATCACTTATCAAGTGCTGTAAAATAATATCTGTTACTATTATCTATTAAAAATGGTATCCGAATATCTGTAAAGGTGACAACCAGCTATTAAGCAGCTATTAAGCATTAATCGCTTTAATTTTAAGCAATGTATACCACTGACGGTGGCCTTGCTCTTTATGATAATGCTTACGACGTTTATGCTTAACGATACGGATTTTTTTACCACGTCCGTGCTCTACCACTTCAGCTTCAACACTTGCGCCTTCAACAACGGGTTGACCGATTTTATAATTATCGCCATCAACAACCATTAAAACATCATCAATTTTAATCGTTTCGCCTTGCTCAGCTTTAAGAAGCTCTACTTTTAGTAGCTCATCAACGCTTACACGGTGTTGTTTACCACCACTTTTAATAACTGCGTACATCTTATGACTCCGTTTAACCCGTGTGCCGTGGTCCTTAAATTTGCAAAGTTAACCCAGTTTTAAAAAGGTTACTTCACAATTTAATGACACTTCAGCTTTTGCCTGATCAACGGTCACGACAGGGAAAGTTACAGAAAAATAGCCATCAAACAATTGAATACTGTTAATAGAGAAAATCACCTCTATTGTAATAGCATTTAACTCATTGTCATTAGCTTTGAATATGAAGACGGAATTCTACGCATTTATTCAATAAATTGCAAGGGATGATTGCAAATTAAGGCTATGTTATTATTCAGCTTACAGTTCATTTAAAAAAGTCAGTTCATATAAAGGTTGACTTAGTTGGCTGCCCTGTTCAATACTCATCATTGGCCTTACAAAACCTTATCTGATAAATAACCTTTATCTGTTAAATCCAATTAGGTTGCACTCATGAGTTTAATCCTTAAATAAGCATACCTAATTTTATAAAGCTTTATAATCTTCCATAACATACAGCTTTTCAATTATTTTAATTTTAGTTGATAATAATATGACCTCATTAAATACCGATATGTCCTCAAATCGTAGTACCAGTAATAATACTACTAGCACTAATGATATAAATTACAAAGATCATAGCAGTCATAATACCAATAGCTCCTCCCCTACTGCTACACTAACCTATTCCGATATACAACAAATTATTGCCAATGACTTTGAGATTATGGATAAGCAGGTTTTTGGTAGCTTAAACTCAAAAGTTCAGTTGGTCATGAATGTGTCTCAACATGTTATTAATGCTGGCGGCAAACGTATGCGACCTCTCATTACCTTGCTTTGTTCACGCTTATGTGTGGATGAGCAGTCGCAGAATGCGATGCATTTAGCAGCGATTACAGAGATGCTACACACTGCGACATTAGTGCATGATGATGTGATAGACGAGTCAGGTCTACGGCGTGGACGTCCTACTGCTAATGCAACGTGGGACAATCCAACGGCCGTGTTGGTAGGTGACTATCTGATAGCGCGCGCTTTTAACTTATTGGTAGGCTTTCAAAGCTTACCCTTATTGAAGCTGTTCTCTGACGGTACCTGTGATATTGCTGAAGGTGAGGTATTGCAGTTACAACATCAGCACAACCCTGAGGCCACTGAAGATGATTATATGCGTATCATTGATGGCAAAACCTCTCGCTTGTTTATGATGGCAACTTGTGGGGTCGCCATTTTACAAGATCGTCCTGAGTTTATGCAGCCCTTTAGCGACTTTGGTCAACACTTTGGTAATGCCTTTCAAATTATTGACGATGTTCTTGACTACAGTGGTGATAGTGAGGTGATGGGTAAGAATCTTGGGGACGATCTTGCTGAAGGAAAGCCAACTTTACCTACCATTATTGCTCTACAGTTATATAAAGAAAAAGATGAGGCAAAATATAACACTTTAAGAATTGCCGTACAGACAGGCAAAGTAGAGAATCCTGATGAACTCATCAAGCTGGTTCAAGAGTCTGGAGCATTAGAGTATTGTCGTGAACGTGCTTTAGAAGAGACACGTTTGGCTCAACATGCCTTAAAACAATTACCTGAAAATATTTATAGTCAAGGTCTGTGGCAACTAACTGAGCTTGCCAGCTCCCGTTTGGCCTAACCGTTTAGTTTGTAGATAGTTTAGTATTAAAAAAGAGATACAGAAATAAAAAAGAGACACATAAAATGTGTCTCTTTTTATTTAAGCCCTATTTCTATCTAACGACTGTCACCTAACGTTTCTTAAAAAGTATCGAGGCGATGAAAGCATCAATAAGAAAGTTATATTTCTAATTGTTATATTTTACACTTGTAATATATAATAGCTTTAAATTCTTCTATTAAAAGTTCTTCTATCAATATTTAAAAATAGAATATGAAATTATTTTTTAAATATTGAATTTTACAATTATAAAACAAGCAATAACTATTACATTGCTAAAGTACTCATATTTGTATTACCTTTTCGATAAAATTACCTCTCTGTTTCGGACTTATTGAGAGTATCATTAGTAGCGTTTGTAGTCGTCTCCCTGTCCGCACTCGCCTTTATTGATAAGTTAAATTATTGATAGGTTAATTTTAAGATTTGGTATATGGTTAATCTTTCTAATCAGCAATCCGCATCCTACTTATTACGCTATTAATTAATGCTTGTGATGACCCATAAATAAGGTTTTTTCATGAAACACACTCCTCTTTTTATCGCTGTTAGTTTGGCTGTATCAAGCCTATTTATAGCAGGCTGTGATAACAGAAATAATGACTCGCAACAAGCCTCAGAGCAGCAGAAAATGCCGCCAGCTGTCGTGAATGTTATGCCAGTCACCTTTCAGTCTGTGCCTTTAGTGCAAGAGTTTTCAGGGCGTACAGCAGCGTATGAAGTTGCTGATATAAGACCTCAAATTACGGGTGTCATCGAGGAGATCAGATATAAACAAGGCAGTATGGTGCAAAAAGGACAGCCTCTTTACAAAATAAGCCCAGAAAATTACCAGTCTAATGAGTATGCCAACCAAGCAGCGGTTAAACAAGCCATTGCAAATGTTGAGACTGCTAAAGCCAGTTATAACAATGCCGTTGCTAACGTTAAATCTCGTGAGGCTGAGTATGAGCAAGCGATAGCGGATCTAAATCGTATCCGTCCTCTATTAGACTTAAATGCCATCTCTGAGCAACAAGTTCAGCAAGCGGATACCCGTGTCAAAACAGCCGCTGCTGCTTTGGCAAGCTCCCAAGCAGCCGCCCAACAGGCTCAAGCTAATATAGGTAGTGCACAAGCTGCAGTCGACACAGCGCGCGCTCAGTTAACCAGTAGTGAGTTAGATATCAGTCGTACCATAGTGAGGGCACCTATTGATGGCATGACAGAACGCTCTAATGTCACCGCTGGCGCACTGGTTAATGCCAATCAAGCCGAGCCTTTGGTGACTATTTCTAAGATAAATCCCATTTATGTTGATATTAGCCAGTCGTCATCAGATCTGCTAAAGCTTAAACAGCAGCAAGCAAAGGGTGAGCTTCAGCCCGGCTCAAGTAAGGTTCAGTTGGTATTAGAAGATGGTAGCACTTACCCTGTTATTGGTCAGTTGTCATTAGCAGAGGCAAAAGTTGACGAATCAACTGGTTCTGTGACGTTACGTGCGATATTCAAAAATGACAACCAAACCCTATTGCCTGGGATGTATGTGCAGGCACGCTTAATACAAGGGGTTGTCAATAACGCCGTCTTGCTGCCACAAAGTGCAATGATTCGTACACCAAAAGGTGACACTCAAGTATATATTGTCAATGAAGACAATAAAATTGAAACCCGAAATGTTACGGTAAATGGCACTTATCAAGGCAATTGGATCGTCACTGATGGCTTACTGTCAGGCGAGAATGTGGTCATTATCGGTGGCTCTAAAGTTAAGCCTGAACAAGAAGTTGTCAGTAAACCCTATCAACCGACATTGAGTAACGGTGCTAACAATGCCGCAAAAGGTTCTAATGCCGGTCCAGCTCAAGGCCCTATAGCACCTAGATCAGCGATGCCAAAAGGACAAGGTCCTGTTGCACCTCCTAAAGCGTCACAATCAGCTGAAACTCAAAACGCAAACTAACTCAAAAATAGGCAGACTAGGAAATAATCATGTCACGATTTTTTATTAACCGCCCTATTTTTGCTTGGGTGATTGCAATTTTAATCATGCTAGTCGGTGTGATTTCGGTTATTAACTTACCCATTGAGCAATATCCACGCATTGCACCCCCAACTATTAATGTCAGTGCCAACTATCCGGGCGCCAATGCCCAAACTGTTGAAGACACAGTCGTTCAAGTTATTGAACAGCGTATGAAAGGGCTTGACGGACTGATGTATATGTCCTCAACAAGCTCTTCAAATGGCAGTGGTTCGGTAACCTTAACGTTTGAGAATGGTACAGATCCTGATACCGCCCAAGTTCAAGTTCAAAACAAGCTGCAATCGGCGATGAGTTCACTACCTGAGCCCGTTCAGCGGCAAGGGGTTAATGTCAACAAATCTTCCAGTAGTTTTTTGATGGTACAGGCCTTTATTTCTGAAGATGGCAGTATGGATCGGGTAGATATCGCGGACTATGTCGCCTCCAACATTGTTGATCAAATTAGCCGTGTAGAAGGTGTGGGTGAGGTGCGCTTATTTGGGTCTTCTTATGCCATGCGCATTTGGCTCGATCCGGCGCGTCTACGTAGCTATAACCTTGTGCCTAGCGATGTGGTCAATGCCATTCGTGCGCAAAATGCTCAGGTATCAGCAGGACAGCTAGGTCAGGCGCCCGCAAACAGTGAAGAACAGGTGATCAGTGCCACGGTTACTGTTCAAAGTTATCTACAAACGCCTGAAGAGTTTAGTAATATCTTACTGAAAACGGACAGTTCTGGTGCTCAGGTTCGAGTTGGCGATGTGGCAAAAGTAGAGCTTGGTAGTGAAAATTATAGTACCAATGCGCTATATAATGGTAAAGAATCAGCCGGTCTTGGTATTTCACTGGCGCCAGGGTCTAACGCTCTTGAGACCAGAACCCTAGTTGGTGAGCGTATGGCGCAACTGGAAGCGAACTTCCCACCTGGATTGACAACGGTCGTCCCTTATGACACGACGCCATTTGTGAAGCTGTCCATTGAGCAGGTTGTGCAAACGCTTATAGAGGCGATCGCGTTAGTATTCGTGGTTATGTTTTTATTCCTACAGAATTGGCGAGCAACCCTTATCCCAACCTTGGCCGTACCCGTTGTCTTGTTAGGTACTTTTGCCGTACTTTATATGGCAGGCTTTAGCATAAACGTTTTGACCATGTTTGCTATGGTTCTCTCCATTGGTCTTTTGGTCGATGATGCCATTGTTGTGGTGGAAAACGTAGAACGTATCTTAGAGGAATATCCAGAGATATCCGTCAAAGATGCCACCATTAAATCTATGGTTGAGATCAGTAAAGTGGTTATTGGTATCGCCTTGATTTTATCCGCTGTATTTGTACCCATGGCATTCTTTGGCGGCTCAACAGGGGTTATTTATCGTCAGTTCTCCATTACCCTAATCACAAGTATGGTACTGTCTGCTATCGTAGCGTTAGTCTTTACCCCTGCGTTGTGTGTTACTTTATTAAAACGTAATAAAAACCATGATAAATCTCATAAAAGAACGGGTTTTTTCGGTTGGTTCAATCGCTCGTTTGAAAAATTAAGTCATTCATACGAAAGCTTTATTGGTAAAAGCATCAACGTTAAATGGTTGTATTTACTAGGTTATCTGGCCATTATTGGTCTAATGTCTGCTATATTTCTGCGAATTCCCGGCTCATTTTTACCTGAAGAAGACCAAGGGATTATGATTACCCTCGTTCAACTTCCTGCCGGTTCAACCTTAGATGACACCCAACAAGTATTGGATAAAGTCCGAGGCTATTATGACAGCGAAGAGCCGGATAATGTCGATGCGGTGTTTACTATTGCAGGATTTAGCTTTGCAGGTCAAGGTCAAAATATGGGACTTGCCTTTATCCGATTATCCGATTGGGAAAACCGTACAGGAGCTGAAAACTCTGCGCAAGCTGTCTCCAAAAGAGCGATGGGCTATTTTTTCACCCAGATTAATGAAGCGCAGGTGTTTGCTATCGTACCCCCTGCAATTACCGAGCTTGGCAATGCCAGTGGTTTTGACATGATGCTACAGGACGTTGGTAATATCGGTCATGAAGGGCTACTTGCCGCACGAAATCAGCTTATTGGTATGGCGGCCCAAAGTGATCAAGTCACTGGGGTTCGCCCGAACGGTCAAGAAGATGCCCCTCAATTAAAAGTAAATATTGATCAAGAACAAGCCGCTGCTTATGGATTATCACTGTCGTCTATAAACAGTGTTATTTCGACAGCGTGGGGCTCAGCTTACGTTAATGATTTCGTAGATAGAGGTCGTATTAAGCGGGTATTTGTACAAGGCGAACCTGATAGTCGTACCAATCCTGAAGATATCAATAAGTGGTATGTGCGTAATGACTCTGGTCAAATGATATCTTTTGATGCATTCTCAAGCAGCGAGTGGGCATATGCCTCCCCTCAATTAAACCGCTATAACAGCTTGCCATCTATGAATATTCAAGGTAATGCAGCTCCAGGTTTAAGTACTGGAGAGGCCATGGCGGCTATGGAGGAAATGGTCAATCAACTTCCAGAAGGTGTTGGACTAGAATGGACAGGTATGTCCCTTGAAGAGCAAAAATCAGGTGCTCAAGCCCCTATACTATATGCCCTTTCAATTTTAGTTGTGTTCTTATGTTTAGCCGCATTATACGAAAGCTGGTCTATACCATTTGCTGTGCTATTAGTGGTACCATTAGGGGTATTAGGTGCTGTTTTATTCACTTGGTTTAGAGACTTTGCAAATGATATATACTTGCAGGTAGGCTTACTCACCGTGGTAGGCTTGTCCGCTAAGAACGCCATCTTAATTATTGAGTTTGCCAAAGATCACCAAGAAGAAGGCTACACCTTACGAGAAGCGGTAATGACAGCCGCAAGGCAGCGGTTGCGTCCTATCATTATGACGTCACTTGCCTTCGGATTTGGTGTTGTTCCTTTATACTTAGCGACAGGGCCAGGCGCTGGTAGTCAAAATGCCATTGGTACTAGTGTCGTTGGCGGCGTATTAACAGCGACCTTTTTAGGTATTTTCTTTATTCCGATGTTCTATGTTTGGGTTCGCTCTATATTCAAAATAAATAATTCTGGCGATGGTGACTCTCATAGTAACCCGAAAAATCTAGACAAAGGGACATCACTACCCGAGCAGAACGGCGCTGTCGTCACCACTACCCCATCGAATTTTGGAGACAATACTCAATGAGGACCTCTTCACTTTTACAGATGACTAAAAATAATCGAAACGCGAGTGCACCTTCTATGAACACGAGTAAACAATGGTCACGTCTGGTCGGATTATCTGCTTTAGCAGTTGCACTTAGTGCTTGTCAAAGTATCCCAACGTCTCAAAGCAACCCAGCAGTAGCTCGTCCCAATATTCCTTTAAATCCTGGTGATGGGTATGAATTATATGGTGATGTTCAAATGCCCTCTTCATTAGCAGGTGTTGGTTGGCAGAGCTTTTACACAGATCCGAAGTTAAAAGCCTTAATACAGTTGGGTCTGAATAATAATAAGGATGTTAAACAAGCGGTATTAGCCATTCAAAAAGCACAAGCTCAGTATCGAATCACTGACAGCAATGATGCGCCCAACGTTGGACTTAATGGCGGTTACTCACGTGGTGCTAACAATGTGCAAGATAGAAACCCAAGCGATAGCTACAATGTAGGATTGGGTTTGGCAAGCTATGAGCTTGATTTTTGGGGTAAGATTGCAAGCTTAAAAGAGCAGGCGTTACAAAGTTATCTTGCGACATCTGCGGCCAAAGATACAGCGCAAGTCAGCTTGATTGCAAATATTGCAAAGAGCTATGTCAACTATAGTTATCAACTAAAGCAACTTGAGCTTGCCGTGGGAACATTACAAACTCGTGAAAAAGCACTTCAAATCACGCAAGCTCGGCTTAACGCTGGCATTGACTCAAAAGCTCCTTCGCTTCAAGCCGCCGCTTCGTTGGAAACCGCTCGTATTGCCGCTTCAAACGCTCAAAGCAATGTCTTAAAAGCGCGAAATGCCCTTAAATACCTTGTAGGTGCGCCAATCACAGAGGATATGTTGCCATCGCCAGCCGTCACTTCCATTACCTCAAGTCAAGTCCTTAGCGCGGGTGTTCCAAGTGAGTTATTACGCTACCGTCCCGATGTGTTGCAAGCTGAACATCAGCTTAAAGCAGCAGGGGCAAATATCGAAGTGGCGCGTGCTGCTTACTATCCTAGTATTAGTTTGACGGGTAACTTAGGCTATCGAAGTAATGACCTATCAGACCTCTTTAAGTCCAGCGCTGCAAGTTGGTCCTTTGGTCCATCCATAAGTTTACCTTTGTTTGACGCTGGGCAACGTGATGCCAACTATCAAGTGGCTCAAATTGAACGTGATCAAGCAGTGGCAAATTATGAAAGTACAGTTGAGTCTGCATTCAGAGAAGTCAATGATGCATTAGTGGATCGGGCAACCTTAGATCAAAGATTGGCTTCTCAATATCGTTTACAAGACTATTATCAGGGCCTACTGGATATCTCTAATGCGCGCTACAAAGCTCAAGTCGATGATTACTTGGCAGTATTAGATGCTGAGCGCTCTTTATTCTCTACGCAACAATCTTTATTAGCTTTAGAACAAGAAAAACTGAATAATCAAATTGAGCTATATCAAGCCTTAGGCGGAGGTGTCAATCTTGATCCTATAGCTCTACCTGAGTCGCAGCATCGTAACCTGGTCAATGTACTTGATAATAAAGCTAATGCTAATGACTCAGCAAGAGCCGTACACGTAAATACTGGCCCAACTATCTTGACGCCAGCACAATCGTATTATCTAGAGAACAGTACCAATGACAGCCATGATACTAATACCGGTCTGCCCTTAAAGCAAATTGAACCTAGACAGATGGATGAAGAAGATCGTAACAGTGATGAGTATATCCCAGTAAATAAGTCAACTGAGGAGAAATCCTCACCTACTCCGCAAGGTCTTAACCCAACACCAAATAAATATGGCTTATTAGTACCGACACCCCAATAACTCTGTGTCGACTAAAAAATATGGCGCTAGTTAATAGCGCCATATTTTTATGAGAGATGATTAGCATTGTTGCAACTTAAATATCCTATCAAGTATAGGATTTACAAACTAAACCAATCTATTCTAACACCCTCACCTAATCAGGCAGTTCATGTTTAACATGATCTGGACTTAAGCCAAAAGAAAATACAAAAGTTGCCACTAAGCTATTAACGATGATAAAAGCGATATCTAGACTGTCATGACCCATGAGAAACCTACCGATTAAGGCAGATATTACCATCATAATGACAAAAAATATCGCCAAACAGGTCAATACTTTAGGATGCTTTAGGTTATAGGGCTGCTCGGGTTTTGGTCCACTTTCAAGATAGTATATTCTTACCGCCCAGCCAGCGGCATAAGCCAAAGCACCCATCAGTAAGTAATTTAAGAATCCCATTTATTGCTTCCTATTTATGGTTTACCTGACTTATAGAGTTTTAGCAGAGCAGGTTCTAAGGTTTTTCAGTATCAAGCGTATCATTTCTATTCGAGCAGTCTTTTATAGTGTACTGACTTCACAGCTCTGCAGTTTTAATCACTATGTTACTCAGACTTTCAGAGTTTTGATGTGGGTCTTGACTCGGCTCCCCAATCGGAGTGTCATCACACGCTACTTTATAAATCGTATTTGAGCCTTGCATAATATAACCAAGATACGGGCTGTCTAATAACGGATTGATATTGGCATAAGCTTGTTTGACTTGAGCCAACACGAATAAACGATCAGGGCGACCGACCATCGCGGAGATATTATGGTCATCAATTGAAAAATACTCAGGAACTTGATCAAGTCCCATTGGCTCTAACGGCTCAGGGTCGTCCCACACCCGCTTCGCAGACTTAGGCTCTTTCATTTGCATGACTAATTTATCTTGCTTCAGGCTTACTTTAATTTGTGCAGGTTCATCTTGACTGACTGTATAACAGCCCGAAAATAAGGCAGCGTGTTGTTGTATCACCTCGACCGAGTTAAGATTCCCAGATTTTAGTTCGGCCAGATCCGTTGGCGTCCGGCTAGCATCTTTACAGCTTGTTACGCTAAGGCTTGCTCCAGTGAGCATGATAGCTAAGGCGAAGTTTGTTACGTTGAATCTTTTCAATAGTGTTATCCATTCAGTAGTTAGATTAGATGGTGTTGAACCATGTGAGCCTGACACTCAATGTTAATAATCAGACCGTTTATATGAGTGACTTACATGTTTAAGTGACATTCATTTGTAGTGTCATTCATTTGTAAGTGGCAATCACTCTAGTTTAGCTTAGCGTATTACCAAGCCTCTATTTTAACAAAATTGATTTGCTAAAGGGCGATCTTATTCATTATAAATTGACTTCTGTTACGCATCAGCAATCTAAATTATCATGCTATTATTTGCTATACTAGTACAATTAACGACACACTATTGCAAAAGCGAGCTTTTATGTCCGTTCTACACCCCAAACCCAATACAACTCTTGCCTTTACAGACGGTGCTTGTAAAGGTAATCCCGGGCCAGGTGGTTGGGGCACCCTTTTGGTCAGTAGTGATGGTCAACATCATGAATTTTTTGGTGGTGAGACCCTAACTACCAATAACAAGATGGAGCTAATGGGTGCTATTATGGCACTTGAGAAAAGCTCAGATGACGACCATTTAGAAATATGGACCGACTCAAGCTATGTTAAAAATGGTATCACCTCATGGATTGATGGTTGGAAAAAGAAAGGCTGGAAAACGTCATCGAATAAGCCCGTTAAAAACCAAGAGTTATGGCAACGATTAGATGACTTACGACAAGGTCGAAATGTAAGTTGGCACTGGGTAAAAGGTCATGCCGGCCATGAAGGAAATGAAAAAGCAGATGAACTTGCCAATAGAGGTATATTGTCCACATCCGAGGGGGGCAAAATTGATGAGCCAACAGCCAACGACACGCCAATAAGTCATGATTTAAGTTTAAAAAAAAACTAAATAATTTATCAGAATCAGACATTGATCTTAATAAAGAACCGTCATCTATTCAATCAGATTCTGACCCTTTAATTGACTCTGACTCACACCCTCAACCCATTATAGCGACTGAAAACCTATCCTCAACACATTCTAAAAATACAGTTATTGTTGACATTAAGCAAAATTTGCAAAGCATGGATACTATGGAAAATACAGCAAACCACTCTGATGACTGGCTCCTTGATGATCCTTTAGGATTTAATGACTTGTCGCCTGAAGAAGACTCAGAATTAGACAAAACTCTACCATCGACTGCCAAACCAACTGTTAATGAGACAACTGAAAGGGGTGTCGCGTCAGGTATAGAGACTGACATTGAATTTGATGGCGATACCAGCCGAGCAAATCCTCATTTTAAGCCTTTATTGCCAGATCCTATTAACAAAGGAGAGTCAGGTCGCCAGCTAATTATGGATACCGAAACGACTGGTCTTGATGCACTCAAGGGAGATCGTATTATCGAGGTAGGTATCATTGAGCTGGTAGATCGTAAGTTCACCGGTGAAAAACTGCATGTCTATATCAACCCTGAAAGAGGCATGGATGAGGAAGCCATTCGAATACATGGTATCTCCGAGGCTTTTTTAGCAGATAAGCCTACCTTCGATAAAGTCGCACAAAAGCTTTATGATTTCATGCTGGGTGCAGAAGTTATCGCCCACAATGCCCCATTTGACATTAGCTTCTTAAGCATGGAGTTTGATAAAGTTGGTTTAAAAGGCTTTGCTGATCAGATCAAAGTCACCGACTCATTAGTATTAGCAAAGCAGCAGTATCCAGGACAAAAGAACACTTTGGATGCTTTGGTACGTCGTTTGAACGTCGGAAAAATGGACCGTACGTTCCATGGCGCTTTACTCGACTCCGAAATCTTAGCTGAAGTATATTTGGCCATGACCGGTGGTCAGGTAGCCCTCGCTATTGACGAAGACATTCAGACTGAGGGTGCGGGATCACATACTGATTTTAGTCACTTGGCTAGTAAAATCTTGACAGCCCAAGCTTCCTACGAGGATCATTTAAACTGGGTTGCAAAAATAATGAAAAAATACCCTAATGTTGCTAAAAATCAAGGCATAACTTGCTTTTACCAAACCAGTGAGGCGCCTAATTTAATTTTGCAAAAACAGGCTACAACCCTTCGTAGTGACGGTGACTTGCCATTTAACACTATCAATTTAGCGCAAGATTTGTTTATTGCGTCTTAAATTAAACAATTTAATTGAGATTATTTATAAATTGATTGATAGTCTCGATTATAATACAGTGAACACTATCTAATTAAAGTACGTTAATAAATTGACGTTTACCTATATCATTTAACTTAATCCTCGGTTCATTATAACTTGGTAACTCCTATGATCTCAGTAGCTCAAAACAGTACTACACCACAGGCGATCAGCGTCACTAACTTTGATTTATCTTCACTGTATTTGCTGCGCCCAGAAATAATGGTTACCTTGGACAATGCTGAAAAACATTTAAGTGAGTTTAATGATGACAATGAGCAAGCCCCGCTACTACTTGACTCAGTCGCTATGCTCAACCAATTGGCAAACGTGTTGACCTTAATTTCTCTATCTGGTGCGAGTGATTTAGCAGAAGTGTTGGCGATCAGTATGCAGCATCTTTATGATAGCGGTAATAATAGGGATGAAAAACTTATTTTAAGTATTTCTCAAGGGGTTATGACGCTGTCACGTTATATTGAGTTTGTATTATTGCAAGAGACTTTAGAGCCCTCCTTACTCCTACCCGTTATTAATCAAATGAAAACAACGCTTGGTCAAAAAGAGTTAGACCAAACTGAACTGATTGCCCATGATTTTACTTATATTACCCTAGCCAACCCTACTCGCAACTTTCAGCCCCTTTCAAGCTTAGATTTAGACAGTAGTTTATTAGCAACTGCGTATAGAGCTGGTCTGGCTGTGGCTCTATCTGCTCCAACCAATCAGGTAAGTGAGTCTGACCTACTCAAGATTAAAGCGATGCATCAAGCCTGTTCGATCATCGCAAAAGAATCTGACGCTTTATTTTGGCATGCCGCTGAAGCAGCCACTAAAGACCTACAGAAGCTATTACCTCTTGATGAAAAACATAAGCGTATATTTATTTTCTTAGATCAGCAATTTCATAACTACTTGCCAGCAGATGACAGTCGCTTCGCTGATTTAGTGAGCTTTGCCTGTTTACAAGACCATGAACTGGCAGCGCAAGTAAAGAAGCAACTGAATGATAATCAGCTTGATGACTCTCAGCTAATAGACTTCAAACGCTTTATGTTTGGACCTGATCAAGAAATAGTTACTACCTTGAATGACTTGATCCAATACGAGATTGACGCTATCAAATCCGACGTCAATGGTTTGGTAAATCATACTTCTGATGAAGACCGTACTGAACAGCTATCCTCAAAACTCGATTTTAGCTCTATTTCAAACAAACTTAATGCGCTGTCGTCTACTTTTTCACTATTGGACTTATCACAATCTGCGGAAACACTTAGTAAAAGCGCTGCTATCGTTGCTAATTGGCAGCATCCAAATTCAGAGGATTTAGATCAGCTTTTAGCGCATCTTATGGTCGCCGAAAACGCGGCTATCACCTTAGCAAAATCGCATACTCCAGGCGCTGAAGCTTGGGAGTTGACGAATGATAGTCTCTCAATTTACCAGCTTGATACTGCGTATCAACATCTCATGATTGAAATCCGTAATTTAATCAAACAACTTGAACGTAGCGCCAGTGACTATTTAGATAGCTTTGATTTAACGCATGTGGACGAGGATGTGCAAAATGAAGCCTTTATGCACGACGACATTCTAAATAATATCCCTCAAGTATTGAGTCAGATTGCAGGAACCTTAAGGTTTTTAGAGATGACCGATGCTGCCAATATTATCAGACGGTTATCATCGCATCTTAGCGCCAGTCTTAGTTTTGATGAAAACGGTCTACTGCACAAAGACGAAACAACCCATATTCAATTTTCCAAAGTAGCTGATATTTTACTCGCTGTTGATCATCAGTTGAGTGCACGACAAAAGCAGCATCCGCTTAGCAAGCATGCGTTGTATGTTGGTAATACCAGCTTATACAATCTTTTGAAAAGCGCCTAAACAACTTTAACCGTTTTTTATCCCTATTTAATAACACGAGAGGTATTTGTGAGCACTCATCGATTAAACGATTTACCCATTTTATTTAATCGCTTACAACTTGATAGCCTTACAAATACTCAACGTGAAAAAATAGTCGCCATAGATGCCACACTTCCTCAAACACAATGCGGCCTTTGTGACCATCCTGATGGCTGTCTGCCCTATGCGGCCGCAATCGTTGTTGACGGTGAGCCCCATAATAAATGTGTCCCTGGAGGACAGCCAGTCAGTGACCATATTGCCGAAATTCTAAATCGTGACCGACTGATAGCACGAGAGTCACAATGGCCTATTGATCCTAATACTCAGCGTCCTACAGAAGTAAGGGCTATTATCCGTGAGGATGACTGCATCGGCTGTACCAAGTGTATTCCAGCTTGTCCAGTGGATGCCATCGTGGGAACAGGTAAGCATATGCACACTGTTTTTACAGACTTATGTACTGGTTGCGAGTTATGCTTGCCTCCCTGCCCAGTAGACTGTATAGATCTGATTGAAATGCCACGTGATCCTTCATTTGAGACGCCGGAACATAGAGCCGATGAACAGTCTCATCTTAGAAAGCGCTATCATACTCACTTAAATCGCGTCGCCCATCAGATGTCTGACAACACCCATGCTAAACCTGTTACCAGTATGGTTGAAACGCTACTGGGCAATGCTTCACATCAAAGTTTAGATATTAATGAAGCTCAAGCGAAAGCCACCATTGCGGTCGCCAAGCTACGGACTAAAATTAAAAAGCTTGAGAAACAGCTCAGCGTTCGTCATCATGAGGCTAAACAGGCTGAACTTGATGAGTTAAAACAACAGCTAGAACAATTATCTGATTAATTCATTTTGAATGACGTCGAGACTCATTAAAACCAGACACCTATTAAAACCAGACACCTATTAAAACCAGACACTTATCAAAGCCAAACGCGCATTAAAACCAGACGTTATAAAACCTAACATTCATTGAAACCAGCTATTTATTAGAGCCAGACCAAAACCCTATGAGTAAAGTTGTTAAACACAAAACGGCAGAAACCCCACCTTCAAGACGACTGCCAAATAAAAATGTGCCAATATTTTTTGAAAAGCTAGCGGCAGCCATTGATGAGCCGGTGACTGAACTTGAATACAGTAGCAACTTTGAGCTGCTGATTGCCGTAATGTTGTCTGCTCAGGCCACTGATGTGAGTGTTAACCTTGCGACCCGTAAGCTATTTTCAGTAGCAAATACACCTGAAGCCATCTATGAGCTTGGCGAAGACGGCCTAAAAGACTATATCAAAACCATTGGATTGTATAACTCAAAAGCGAAAAACGTCATTAAGACGTGCAAAGACTTAATTGATAAACATAACAGTCAAGTACCAGATAATCGCAAAGATTTAGAAGCGCTGGCAGGCGTGGGACGTAAAACCGCTAATGTGGTTTTAAATACCGCATTTGGTCAGCCCACGATGGCAGTGGATACTCACATATTTCGTGTGAGTAATCGCACTGGATTGGCCACAGGAAAAACCGTATTAGCGGTAGAAAAGAAACTTATTGAGCGTATTCCTGATAAATATATCGTTGACGCCCATCATTATTTGATTTTACATGGTCGGTATACCTGTCAAGCACGAACCCCAAAATGTGATGCCTGCCCCGTTTATAATGAGTGTATGTTTAAAGACAAACATAAATTTGCAGAGTTATAAGGTCATCACAATGTTTATACCGCTGCTAACAAAATTTTAAATTTTATAACCCGTCGTTAATCTCTTTTTTGAGCCATAAAACTACTTAGTATAGTTAACTCAGTTTATTATGCCCTGTATCACTAGAGTTTTAGCTGACTTAAGGGTAAAATACTCTCTAATTCCAAGTTTACCTTGCTAGATTTTATCGGTGTTCGGCTATTAAAAAGCTTAGCACGGGTTTTATAAGCTTAATTGAATGTCTAAAAAGCTTAATAAATCAAATCGCAAGTTTCTGAATATAAGCTCCTGAATATAAGTGACTCCCTTGTTATGCATGACTATCAACTATTTACCTCAGAATCAGTCAGTGAAGGCCATCCCGATAAGATGGCAGACCAAATTTCAGATGCCTTACTTGATGCTATTATGCGTGAAGATTTACACGCGCGTGTGGCCTGTGAGACCTTAGTCAAAACAGGGGCAGTCATATTAGCCGGTGAAATCTCAACCACTGCCAATGTGGATATCGAGCGTATCGTCCGTGATACTGTCAATGGTATTGGCTACCATCATTCTGATTTAGGATTTGATGGCGACACCTGTGCTGTCATCAATATGATCGGTAAACAGTCACCTGAGATTGCTCAAGGTGTTGACCGCATGAATCCTGAGGATCAGGGCGCTGGAGACCAAGGGCTCATGTTTGGCTATGCCAGCAATGAAACAGAGGTCTTAATGCCAGCGCCTATTGAGTACGCACATCGATTGATGGAGCGCCAATCAGTATTACGCCGCTCTGGAGATCTGCCATGGCTACGTCCTGATGCTAAAGCTCAGGTGACCTTGCGATATAATGATGGTCTTCCTGCTGCCATTGATGCTGTAGTATTATCGACCCAACATGATCCGAGCATCTCTCAGTCTGAGCTAAAAGAAGCGGTGATGGAGGAGATCATTCAGCAGGTATTACCCGCTAATTTACTGCATAAGGATACCCGTTACCATATTAATCCTACTGGTAAATTTGTGATTGGTGGACCAGTTGGTGATGCGGGATTGACAGGTCGTAAAATCATTGTGGATACTTATGGCGGTATGGCGCGTCATGGTGGCGGTGCCTTCAGTGGTAAGGATCCTTCTAAAGTCGACCGCAGCGCCGCGTATGCCGGTCGTTATGTCGCTAAAAATATTGTAGCGGCAGGACTGGCTGAACGCTGTGAAGTCCAGATTAGTTATGCCATTGGCGTGGCAGAACCTACCTCAATTTCAGTGAATACCTTTGGTACCTCTAAGGTGAGTCGTGAGGTGATCATTGAGCTAATACGTACCCACTTTGACTTGCGTCCTTATGGTATTACTCATATGCTAAATTTGTTACAGCCTATGTACCAGCAGACGGCAACTTATGGTCACTTTGGGCGTCCAGGCAGTGAAACGGCATTTACTTGGGAAAAAACTGATAAAGCAGATATTCTACGGGCGGATGCCAATATTTAAACTTGAGCTTATGCCTGTTGACTAATTAAATGGTTAGCAGGTTGATTCGTTAACTGGGCATTTCTACTCCCCTTTCTAGCCAACATTCGAACCCAAATATTAACCAATTTTTTAAGCTAAATAGTTGAAAACTTATGACGACACCTCCGAATAACGCCGAAAATCAAAGTCCAGAACTGTCAAAAGACATAGAAGCATTTTATAAGCGCGCTGATGCCATTATTGAGCTTGCCAATAGCCAGTTAGGTCCTGAAGCACATTCAGGTCAAGTAGGAGCGTCATTACTTTATGCGGCAGCTCGCTATAGCTCTTCAGTGGCATCCATTGGCTTTGTTAAAGGCAGCGACTTAGCAAAAGAGAAGAATGAAATTATTGAGTTCTATGCCAAACAGTATCGTCAGATGTTAAGTGATAACTTAGATGATTATGCTGAGAACTTCGATAAGTATGTGCAAATCAATAAAGATGAGCAGTCATAACACGGCATAATAAAATATAGGTACAGTAAAAATTTAACTTTATTAAGATTCATCTTTATTAAATAATACCAATAAATACAACCTTAATTATAAAGACCAATAAAAAAGCCCCATAAGTTAGGTTAACTTATGGGGCTTACTTTTATTACTATAATAGACTCAAATAACGTTAGTGATGACCTATAGACAGCGAACTACTAAACGCTTACAGTGTTAACCTCGTTAAGCCTACTCCAGTAGTACTTTCACTCAGTTGCCTTGTAACCATTTTAGACTTCTTTGACTATAATTTATAGCTTGGTGAACACTAATGTATCGTTTTCATCCACATCAACTTTAATAGTATCACCCGCTACAAATTCGCCTGAGAGCAGCTTCAGTGACAGTGGGTTTTCTATCTGTTGCTGGATAGCACGTTTTAAAGGACGTGCGCCATAGACAGGATCATAACCCACAGCGACTAACATGTTCATTGCATCGGGCGATAACTTGATGTTCATTTCACGCTCTTTTAAGCGATCTCTTAAACGATCAAGCTGAATGTCAGCAATACCTGCCATTTGTGACATACCTAATGGATGGAATACCACTATCTCATCAATACGGTTCACAAACTCTGGACGGAAATGCTGACCTACTGACTCCATCACTGATGCCTTTATTTCTTCATAATCATCACCTGCCATCTCTTGAATCTTATGTGACCCTAAGTTACTGGTCATGATGATAACGGTATTCTTAAAGTCTACCACGCGACCTTGAGAGTCGGTTAGGCGACCATCATCTAGTACTTGCAGCAGAATATTGAACACATCGGGGTGTGCTTTTTCTACCTCATCAAATAAGAGGACACTATAAGGCTTACGACGAACCGCTTCGGTCAATACCCCGCCTTCTTCATAACCGACGTAACCAGGAGGAGCGCCAACTAAACGACTAACACTATGCTTCTCCATAAATTCACTCATATCGATACGAATCATCGCATCCTCTGAGTCAAACAAGAAGTTAGCCAATGATTTTGTCAGCTCGGTTTTACCCACACCTGTTGGGCCTAAAAATAAGAATGAGCCTGAGGGACGGTTGGGATCTGACAAGCCTGCACGGCTTCGACGTACCGCATTGGCAACCGATTGAACCGCTTCGTCTTGACCTATTACCCGTTCATGCAAGGCGTCTTCCATTGCCAGCATTTTCTCACGTTCACCTTGTAGCATTCTATTGACTGGAATACCGGTTGCTGCAGCAACCACCTCAGCGATTTCGTTATCAGTGACTTTATTGCGAAGCAGCTTGATACCACTTCCCTCACCTGACTGTTCTTTTTGTTCTGCAAGATCAGATTCAGTGATTCGTTTTTCTAATTGCGGTATGGTCTCATACTGCAGTTTACTCATTGTTTCATAATCACCTTCGCGGCTCGCTTTTTCATAAGCAATACGGGCTTTATCAAGCTCATCTTTAAGCTGCTGACTGCCTTTAACTAAGGCTTTCTCAGCCTGCCAAATTTCATTTAAATCAGCATATTCTTTTTCAAGCTCTTCGATTTGCTCGTCCAGCAAATTACGTTCAGCCACGGCACCTGCATCTTCTTCATTTTTAAGCACTTCACGCTGCATTTTTAGCTGAATTAAGCGGCTGTCAAGTTTGCCTAGTGACTCAGGTTTACTGTCCATCTCCATACGCAGACGGCTAGCCGCTTCATCAATTAAGTCAATCGCTTTATCGGGTAACTTACGATCGGTAATATAACGATGACTCATACGCGCCGCCGCAATAATGGCACTGTCTTGGATGTCTACCCCGTGATGAAGCTCATAGCGCTCTTTAAGACCTCGTAAAATAGCAATGGTATCTTCAACCGTAGGCTCGTCAACCAAAACCTTCTGGAATCGACGCTCAAGTGCCGCATCTTTTTCGATATATTGACGGTACTCATCCAGGGTAGTTGCGCCTACACAATGAAGCTCACCACGTGCCAACGCAGGCTTAAGCATATTACCTGCATCCATAGCACCATCTGTTTTTCCGGCACCTACCATCGTATGCAACTCATCAATGAATAAGATGACATTGCCTTCTTGTTTCGCTAAGTCGTTTAGAACCCCTTTTAGACGCTCTTCAAACTCACCACGATATTTAGCACCAGCAATTAAAGCACCCAGATCAAGAGATAATACTTCCTTGTTACGTAGTCCCTCTGGCACATCACCGTTGACAATCTTTTGAGCAAGCCCTTCGACGATGGCGGTCTTACCTACCCCTGGCTCACCGATTAAAACAGGGTTGTTCTTAGTACGACGTGATAGCACTTGTATTGTACGACGTATCTCTTCATCACGGCCAATAACGGGATCAAGCTTACCCATTTCAGCACGCTCAGTTAAATTAATGGTATATTTATTAAGCGCATCACGTTGATCTTCTGCATTTTGATCATTGACAGTTTGATTGCCTCGAAGCTGTTCAATAACAGCCTTCAGCTTAACCGCAGTAACCCCTGCTTGCTCGAAGATTTTTTTAGTTTCTCCTTGCTCAGCCAAAGCCAACATGACCCATTCAGTCGCAATATAGTCATCACCCGCTTTTTGCGCCTGACGATCAGCAAGATTAAGAACTTTGACTGAGTCTGGATTCAAACTGACTTCGCCAGTCGGATTAGCAATAGTCGCTTGGTTATCAAGCGCTTTGGCCACCCCATTTTTAAGGGCAGGAATACTGGCTCCTGCTTGTTGGCATACAGATAGGTTAGACTCATCTTCCAACAAGGTTGCCATTAAATGCAATGGACTTATACCCGTATGATCTCGCCCTATTGCTAAGCTCTGAGCTTGTTGCAGAGCGGCTTGTAATTTTTGTGTAAATTTATCGAATCTCATTGATGTATCCTTTAATTATTTTAATTTTATCAGCAAGTTACCCATTATTTTAATCGGTATCACTCGCTGTGTTGTTGGTTTATATATGTAGGCTTGACCATACTATTTCAAGCTAATTTCGACATTTATTAGTAGTGTCAATTTTTTTACATGACTATAGGGTCTGTTGAACATTCAAATATTAACCTTAGGGCGTGTGGAACATTCGCAAATTAGCACTGCTGATAGCTAAGCTCGAGTGAGGGCGGGACTCTTTTTTGTCAACATATGGCGCTTTTAAAAATTTAGGGTTCTAACTTAGAATGACTAGGCGTCAAAAATTTCACTGCAAATTGACTAAAAAAATAGTCTCCGCCAATGCCATGGTCTAATGTTACACACGACCTAGCTTAAAGTTAATAAGATCTCAATTTTTTAATCTCAATAAGATCTATAGTCAAAGAAGTCTAAAATGGTTACAAGGCAACCGAGTGCAAGTTGCGAGTAATACGGTAGTAGGCTTAGCGAGGTTAACGCCTTAACCGTTTAGTAGTTCGCTGACTATAGCTCTCAAATAAAGCGCAATAAAAAAGCAAGTCAATGGTGCTTATCACACCATTAACTTGCTTTAGTAATATTTAAAATAGTTGACTCTATGGCATTGAACAATACACCAAATCGTCTTCGACATTGACGACCGCCCCAGCCAAATGGCACTCTTTAACTAAATAAGAGCGACTGGCTTGCCAACCTGCATAAAAACTAACCGCACATAGCAATAGTATAAACAGTTTTAACTTTCCATTTTTAAGAAGCTCAGGTTTTGCTGACTGATCGACATTATGACTGTCTGTAGATACACGACTTTCTGGTTGCCGGCCTTCTTTCTCACTGTTTCGAATGCTGTCTTGAGTCCTCTTTTGAGTGTCGTCATGACGTTTAGAACTCAAGCTTTCCCCCTTTTTCAACTGCAGCTTGATAAGCCGGACGTGCTTGACATCTTTTTAACCAATTTAATGTATTGGTATAGCGTACTTGATCTAAGCCTGATTGAGAGTTGGCAGCCTCTATAAAAAACGCCATCTGAATATCCGCCGCACTGAATTCAGATCCTGCAAACCATTTATGTTGACTCAATTGAGACTCCACCAAATCTAAAGCTTTGGTGATATTTTTACTAATCATAGAGGCTTCTACCTGTTTACGAATGCCTTTTGCAACAGGTTTTAGTAAAGCAGGAGAGCGTTCGACGACTTTTGAGAATACCAGGCGCATAACTAGTGGTGGCATAGCAGATGCTTCTGCATAGTGCATCCAAAAATCATAATCACGCCATTGTTCGCTATCTGCATCAACCTTGGGATGAAATTTATAATCCGTATCATATTTTGCCATAAGATAATCAATGATATGACCAGACTCGATCATCGACATTGGCTGAACAGCATCATCGCTCTCTTTGATTTGCAGAATGGGCGCTTTACCCGACGGATGAATGTTCTCTAAGCTTTTAGGTGCTAAATATGATTCAGTACGCTGATACTTGGTCAATTGGTAGTCCAAGCCCAATTCTTCTAAAAGCCAAACAATACGAAAAGATCTTGAGTTTTCTAAATGATGTAAATGCAAGATAGACATGTCAAACCTTATATAAATGAATAAAAAATGCCAGCAAGTTTACTTCTTGCTGGCATTTTAAATGCTAATACTCATTGCGCATAGAGGTCTTTTGTTATCCTTTCTTAAAGCTTTCTATGCAAATAAAGCAGTTAAGCTTCAAAATACTTTAAAAGTCTTAATGGTCAGTATTGTCGTCTTCGACGTCGTTTACGCTTGAGTGGCTTAAATCATGCTCGTCAACCGTGTCAGAGACGCTATCATCAGAACCTATCGCTGGTGAATCAAGCTTTATTTGATCAGTAGGTTCTTGATCCGTGAGCGCTTCAACACGCTCATCATCAGATGACAACGCATCAAGCAAAGCATCTTCTTCCGACGTATCTTCTACACGAGCCATAGCAACCAGCGACTCATCTTCTGCCAGACGAATTAAGGTGACACCCTGAGTATTTCTACCCGAGGTCGCCACTTGTGCAACAGGAGTACGAACTAAAGTTCCTTTATTTGATATCAAAATAACATCATCTTCAGGCTCAACTTTGGTTGCTCTTACTAATGCTCCATTCCGCTCACTGGTTTTAATGGCAATAACACCGCTACCGCCACGATTTTGAGCATTAAACTCATGAATCGATGTACGCTTTCCATAGCCATTTTCACAAGCGATCAACACTTCTTTTAGATCATCATCAACGACTACTAACGACTTGATAGTGTCATTTTTTGCAATACGCATCCCGCGTACCCCTTTAGCCGTTCGACCCATCACCCGTGCATCATTTTCATCAAAGCGAATGGCTTTACCACTTGAGGCAAACAGCATGACTTGCTGTTGACCAGTGGTAATGCGGGCAGAAATTAACTTATCCCCCTCTTCCAAACCAATAGCAATCAAACCATTTGAACGGATATTCGCAAAGTGTCTAAGCTCAACCCGTTTAACCGTGCCCTTCGCCGTTGCGAAAAATACGTATGGCGGTGTGGTATCACTCACCACATCAGCATCTTCATTGGTATCACTCGTATCATCGTCCACTTGTGCCGTAAGTTGCGCAGACTTTAACTGTTTTGGTATCGGTAAAATAGTCGTGACAACTTCATCAGTATCCAAGCCGATAATATTAACCAAAGGTCGACCACGGGCACCACGGCTCGCGATAGGCACTTCAAAACCGCGTAGACTAAATACTCGTCCATTGTCAGTAAAGCAAAGCACTGTCGCATGCGTTGAGGTAACGACAAGATGATCAATGACGTCGTCTTCTTTCATAGCCGTCGCTGATTTACCTCTACCGCCTCTGTTTTGAGCAACGTAATCACTAATTGGCTGAGTTTTTGCATAACCAGTACGGGATACAGTCAGTACAACGGTTTGCTCAGGAATAAGATCTTCACGGCTGAAATCAGATCGTGAGTCGACAATATCTGTCCGACGCTCATCACCAAAATCATCGCGAATTTGAATCAGCTCGTTTTTGATAACCATCATTAATTTATCAAAATCACCTAAGATAGATTCTAGTTCTGCGATTTGACGCAGCAGATCTTGATATTCTTCAGTGAGTTTTTCTTGTTCCAGACCCGTTAAACGATGCAGTTGCATCTCTAAAATAGCATTAACCTGCTCCAGTGATAAGCGGTAGTTATTGCCGTTGTCAATTAGCCCAAACGGATTTCTTAAATCCTCGCCCTCAATAAATTCAGGACGTACTGAGCGCAAATCGCCGCCTTCAAGGGTGCCCCGATCAGCCGCTGTCAACATTGCCACCACAGTACCTGAGTCCCAGGTTTGTACTAGTAACTTTTCACGAGCTTCACCGCGGTTTGCAGACTCTTTAATAGTCGTAATAATATCGTCAATATTGGCGAGTGCAACCGTTAGACCTTCTAATAAGTGACCCCGTGCTTTGGCTTTATTCAACTCATAAATAGTACGACGCGTCACCACTTCTTGACGGTGACGAATAAAGGCGGCAATAAGTTGACGCAATGTCATCAGCTTAGGCTGACCATTATCGAGCGCCACCATATTGATACTAAAGCTTGACTCAAGCGGCGTTTGTAGGAACAAGTTATTGACAATGACTTCCGCGACTTCACCACGGCGTAAGTCAATGGCAATGCGCATCCCATCTTTATCAGATTCATCCCGTATCTCTGAGATACCTTCGATTTTCTTATCTCGAACCAGCTCTGCTATGCGCTCTATAAGCTTCGCTTTGTTTGACTGGTAAGGTATTTCGGTAAACACAATGCGCTCGCGGTCACGGTTGGCGCCTGTTTCACTCATCGGCTCTATATGATAACGACCTCGAACATGCAAACGACCTTTACCCGTTCGATAAGCATCAACGATACCAGAGCGACCATAAATAATACCCCCAGTCGGGAAGTCGGGACCTGAAATGTAATTGGTCAACTCTTCACTTGATATATTCGAATTTTCCGCATACGCCAAACACGCGTTTAAGACTTCAGTCAGGTTATGGGGCGCCATATTGGTCGCCATACCGACGGCAATACCTGTCGCCCCATTCACTAATAGGTTGGGAATACGAGCAGGCAATACGCTTGGCATACGTTCAGAACCATCGTAGTTGTCTTCCCAATCGACCGTATCTTTATCAAGATCTGCCAACATCTGATGGGTCAGTTTGGTCATACGAACTTCGGTATAACGCATGGCTGCCGCTGGGTCATCATCGATAGAGCCGAAGTTACCCTGACCATCTACCATCGGATAGCGCAAACTAAAATCTTGAGCCATACGAACTATGGCATCATAAACCGCTGTATCGCCATGTGGGTGATATTTACCAATCACATCACCAACCACACGCGCAGACTTTTTATAAGGTTTATTATAGTCATTTGACAACTGATGCATGGCATACATGATTCGGCGATGCACAGGTTTCAGCCCGTCTCGTACATCAGGTAGCGCACGTGAGACAATAACGCTCATCGCATAATCTAGATAGGATTGCTTCATCTCTTCGATGATGGCAATAGGACTGACCGAATCACTCATAAATACGTCTCCATGTTGGCAATGGCCCTCTTAACGTGTAGAAATTACCTTTAATAGCATTCAATATGAACGCTATCAAATTAGGTGTTAATGACCTGAAAAATAAAGGTTATTTTGTCGCGGTCATTTGCTATTCTAAGATGGCTTACTGCGAACTTACTTTAAGTTGTTATACTGATACCAAATCTAGAAATTAATCTATCGAGGAAAGCGAGTGCAAACACTACAAATAGTAGGTTCAATGAGTCTGACAAAGATAGGTTGTTTTATAGAAAAGGCATAAAAATAATATGCCGCATTTTAGCATAAATAAGCCTTAAGCGGGCGTTTTGTCTGCCAGTAACTATAAACCCGTGTTTAATGTTCACTAGCACAAATAATTAAAATAAAGTGCCCTGTTATTGCCCTTAATACACACCCATTTATCTCGCTAAAGCATTCTATGGGACTGGCAATTTATGGATAATAATCGCCCGTGATTTAGCATTTATAAAAATTTACTGTATTTTGGATTTTGAAATGACCTCTCATGAAGATCGAAACTTTGACCCTATTACTGACCACTTCGCCAAAAAAGTATATGGTGGATTAAAGGGAGATATCCGCTTAGCCGTCTTAAAACAGGATCTTTACCCTATAATTAGTGAGATGGCATCGACGTTAAATCGTCCATTACGCATATTGGATGTGGGTGCAGGCTTAGCACAGATAGCCATAGAGCTAGCCACAAAAGGTCACTTATTAACCATTAATGATATCTCGCAAAATATGCTTGCCGAAGCAAAAATAGACGCCAAAGCGAAGGGAGTACTACAGGACATTAATTGGCTAGTCTGTCCCTACCAACACCTCAATGAGAAACTACAAAATCAGGGGAGTGACGGCTATGACCTAATATTATGTCACGCTCTACTAGAATGGTTGGCTGAACCCCAGCAAATCATGCCTTTTTGTGAGAGATGGCTTGTGCCAAATGGGAAATTATCGCTATGTTTTTATAATCCAGTTAGTTTTGTGTATCGCAACTTAATTATGGGGAACTTCAATCTACTGAATAATCCTGATTATCGAGCAGATAATAAAAAAAGCCTAACTCCTAACAACCCTGTCAGCTTCCATGATGTCGAAGGATGGCTTAAAAATGATGGATTTATGATTGACAAGGTGAGTGGTTTACGCGTCTTTCACGATTATGCACCGCTTAAACGAGGGGGCCATAACCACCCTGAGGCAGTCATCGAAATGGAGCTACGCTACTCATCACAAGAGCCTTACAAATGGTTAGGTCGCTATCTGCATATTTTAGCCTCTCGCCCCACCCTCACGACACAATAGCGATATCAATTAAGTAACCGTATTAAACATCGAGATTAAGAAAATAGGCCTAGATACGCTGCCAAGTCGTCACGTCTAAATCATCACCTTGGAATAGCACCACATGCGCCATGAGTGGTCGAAACCCAATCGAAGATCCTATAGGATGATCATGATGACTTGAGATCAGCGACAGTACCTCTTCTCCATTGTCTAGTCGTAGCCGATACAGAAAGTTGGCCCCTCTAAATACACGCTCAACCACTAAAGCTTTTTGCGAACTATGATCATCATGGATAATATCATCTGGACGTATTAATACTTTAATTTTGGTCCCATTCGGGAAGTCATACGCACATACTTCGCCTTGACTAAACGCGTTCTCACCATCAACTTGATGTTGATCTGCATGAATAGGCTCTGGTCTACGCTTGATGTCACCCAGAGCTGTTTTAATAACGCCTTGGTCAATGACGCCATCAATCATTGCCCCTTCACCGATAAACTCCGCCACAAAAGGACTGTTTGGCTCATGATATAGCACATCTGGCGTCGCCCATTGTTCAAGCCTACCTTTATACATCACGCCAATTTTATCTGCAATTGCAAAGGCCTCATGTTGATCATGAGTGACCAAAATTGCGGTCGTATGGGTGCGTTTTAAGATAGCACGAACCTTAGCCGCTAAGGACTCTCGAAGCATCATATCTAAATTTGAAAATGGCTCATCTAACAGTAGTAAGTCAGGTTTTGGCGCCAATGCACGAGCTAGTGCCACACGCTGCTGTTGACCACCTGACAGTTGGTTAATTTTTTTATCAGCATGACCGGTGAGCTCAACCAGTTCAAGCATTTCTTTTACCCGTGCCACTTTTTCGGACTTAGACCAACGATTGAGACCAAATCCAATATTTTCACTGACGGTTAAATGAGTAAACAAAGCATAGTCCTGAAAGACCATTCCCATGTCGCGTTTGGCAGGTACTACTTGTTTATTAATTTTGCCAGATGTCATCTCGGTCAAGACCTTTCCGTTTAAAAAGATGCTACCTTGCACTGGATGTTCAAGTCCTGCAATTGCCCGCAGTGCCGTTGTTTTGCCGCAGCCACTAAATCCTAACAAGCACCCTATTTCACCTTGTTCAAGTGTCATCGACAAGGATTTAACCACCTCAGTACTGCCAAAACTAACGCTGATATTCTCTAATGTAAGGTAGGCCACATTAGGGTTTGAGTGCTTATTGGAAGTTTTAGGTGTAGATTCGAATGTTTGTTGGTTTTGATTGGGTTGCATGTCGTTCCACCGTTTAACGCTTAGGCTATTTTATCACTTTCATAAAATAGACGGATTAAAATAATAAACTCTTAAAACCTTGTATTCTTAAGCTCACGTTAGGTAAATTTTAGATAATATGTGACTTATCAAAGGGAATAAGAATTGATTATAGGTTGTTAATACAAGGTATTAGCTTTTGTCCGACTGTCGAATTAATAAAATAACAGGTATTAAACCGACCAGTACAATCGTTAAACTTGGTAATGCGGCGCGTTCATACATACCCTCTGACGTCATTTCGAACACTCGAACGGCTAACGTATCCCAGCCTTGCCGACGGGTCATCAAGGTTATCGGCATCTCCTTGGTCACCTCGACAAATACCATTATCAAAGCAGTAAAGACCCCAGGACTGATCACCGGTAAATAAACCTCTCGCCATCGTTGCCAACGATTGGTCGTTAGTAGTTGAGCTGCCTGCTCTTGACTAGGCGTTAAACGATTCAATTGCCGATCAATAGGCTGAAAACCAACGGTCAAAAATCGAGTGGCTAACGCGGCCAACATCACGAGCACACTACCACTTAACACTTGTGAGGTCGTGATTTGGTTAGCGATTAAGGTATTGTCCATCCATGCAATCGGAATAAATACCCCGACGGCCAGCACCGTACCTGGCACGGCATACCCTAGATTCGATAAAGAGACCAATAGTTGATTGCCACGACTGGGGAACTGACGCAACAACCATGCCATCAGTAGGGTTATGAAACCAATAACCACAGCCGTAGAGCTCGCAATTACTAGAGTATTTGTCACAAATTCCCAGTAACGACTGTCTAGATCTATTTTATAATTGTCAATAACCCAAAGGATTAACTGAATCATAGGTAATAAAAAGGCTAACGTAAATATAAACCCGCAAAACAAAAATGCCCATAGATTACTCAGTCCTTTCAAGTCTTCACGTTGACGGTTGCCCTCACTAGGCAGATAACTGCGTTTATTTTGCCAGTAACGCTCTAACAATAAAATGACTAAAACAGTGACTATTAATAACGCCGCCAATTGAGCAGCCGTTGTTAGACTAAAAAATCCAAACCACGCTTTATAGATTGCCGTCGTAAAGGTGTCTAAATTAAAGACAGATACTGCCCCAAAGTCTGCTAAGGTCTCCATCCATGTGAGTAGTAAGCCGCCCACTATCCATGGCATCGCTTGTGGTAACGCCACTTTAAAAAAAGCTCGCTGGCGAGTCAGACCCAGCATTTGACCGGCTTCAAGTGCCCGCCTTCCTTGAGATAAGAAAGCTTGACGAGCTAATAAATAAACATATGGATAAAAAACTAAAGATAAAATTAAGCCTGCGCCCCAAACACTTCGAATTTGAGTAAATGATCCGTTTATACCCAGATCACGAAGGCTTGATTGTATGACCCCACTATAATCAAACAGGCCAACACTCACAAAGGCTAAGACATAAGCCGGTATAGCAAATGGCAACATTAGGGCCCAGACAAAAAACGTTTGTCCGGTAAACCGATACATACTCGTCAACCACGCCAAGTAAGTACCAAGACTACCTGCAATAACAGTAACTAAAATAAGAATGAGGGCTGTATTTTTTAATACCGAAGGCAGGACATAATCTAATAAATGTCCCCAAATATCTGCCATAGGCTCAAGCCAAGAGCGCATGACGATAATAATAGGTATTAACATAAATAGCGAAATCAGCACAAAGACTGATTTCGCTACTAAAGAAGATTTAGAGTAATGATATTTCATAATGCCCTATTGCTAAGCGATAGGAAAGGGTATAAATAATGGATCATAAGGCTATGGTAATATTCACTAATTTTTATGAACTCGCACTAAAATTAAGTTATGCGTACTCAAAATTTATTCGTAACCCGCACGATCCATTAACTGTACGGCTTCCGCTTGACGTTGTCCAAATATGCTGACATTGATATCGTCTTGTTTAAAAGAACCCCATGACCGTAGCATTTCAGATTCATCAATACCTTCTTTAACCGGGTACTCTTTATCGCTGCTGGCATATTGACCCTGCGCCGTATCAGAGGACAACCATTCTATAAGTTTGCGTGCGCCCTCTACATTGTCCGAATTTTTAATAATTCCAGCACCAGATACATTGACATGTGTTCCTGTAGCGTCAGCACCTTCCCCTTGATTTGCCCAAAAGATTTTAACGGGAAAGTCAGGATTTTCATCTAGAATACGACCATAGTAATAGCTGTTCGCAATCCCTACTTCGCACTGTCCTGAAGCAATGGCTTCAAGCAGTTTGGTATCATTACTAAAGACTGGGGCGGCAAGGTTAGCAACCCATCCTTTTACAATTTCTTCAGTCTTTTCAGGACCATAATGCTCAATCATACTGGCAACCAGAGACTGATTATATACTTTTTTAGACGTACGTAGACATAATTTACCTTTCCATTTAGGATCGGCTAGGTCTGCATAAGTTGACAGATCCGAGGGTTCAACTTTTGCAGGATCATAAAAAATGGTACGCGCACGTAGTGATAATCCAGTCCATAAGTCTTTGGCTGAGCGATACTTTGCAGGCACATTCGTATTAACGACTTCTGAATTCAGCGGCTGAAGTAGACCTTGCTCGCCGGCTTGCCACAAGTTACCAGCATCAACAGTTAACAACATATCAGCAGGTGTGTTGGTGCTTTCAGCTTCTAATCTTGCGATTAACGGACCAGATTTATCGGTGACCAACTCTACTGGTATACCAGTTTCGGCGGTGAACTCATCTAAAAGAGGTTTGATAAGCTGCTCATTACGAGAAGAGTATATGGTTACTGGCTGAGCATTGGCAATTGGCGTTGCTTTAGTAGCTTCAGAGTCAGTCGCTTTAGCATCAGTGGTTTGAGCATCAGTGGCTACAGTGCTATCGGCTTCTGTTGTCTCAGTAGAATTATTACACGCTGTTAGTGCTAATGCGGTCGCTAGGGTTGTACTTAATAAAGTCAGCTTTTTAGTGATTGAATTTCCATTATTAAACAAAATTGTTGAAGCCATATATCCCTCAATAAGAGTTAAGCGTAAATGGATTAAGTACTAGGTTTTTGAAGGTTACAAAACTATAATACTTAACAGTAATACGCATCTTAATACAAATAATAATAATTATCAATACCAATTAAACACATCCTTAACATTCACATGACCCTATTCATCTCTTTGATTGCTTTGAGATTGTACCGCTTGTCGCGAATTAATAACCTGATCTCTACTTGGTTCTATGACTGTACGATTAGTAATAATATCTGATAATGGCGTGGCGTCTGCATCAAATATCGACCACTGAGGTCGAATCGCAGAAATATTGACACGGTTATCTTTGATCGTCACTACTGGAAAAGTACTGGTGTTAAATGCCAGTAAGGCTTGTCCTTCATCACTAGCTAACCACTCGATAAATCTTAATGCATTTCCGACATCTTCGCCTGCGTCAAGCAGACCAGCACTTATCACATTCGTAATAGCACCTCTGTTAATCTGATTGGCCCACATCATACGAATTGACGTCTGCGGATGTTGCTTGGCATAATGCCAGTACACATCGCTATCGACAATACCGACATCGCATTGTCCTTGTTCAATCTTAGTAATAATGGCTTCATTGCTGGCTGAAGGACTGCCCATATTTCTTTGCCAGTTTCTTAATACGTCAGGTGTTATTTTACTACCTCGGTAAGCCAGCATTATTTTGGCGATCGCCTGATTTTCAGGTGTATTAATATCTGTCATACACAGCCGGCCATACCACTTATCATCCGCTAAACCTGCATAATTGATCAGCTCCGCCTCATTGACCTTATTTTTATTATAAACCAACGTACGTGCATACATGCCTACACCGAACCAATAACCCTCTATATCTTGATACTGTAGAGGCACTGAAGTTGCTAATATCTCGGAGCCTACAGGCTGGAGTATATGTCTTCTTTTAGCATCATCAAGGGTATAAGCGCTGTGCATTAAAAGCATATCAAGCCCTGTGGGCAATGTTATTTCAGCTTGAGATGATGCCTCCTCATTGTCATCGATACTAAATAGTTCTGGTTTTATGGGTATCCACTCTACTTTAATGCCCGTTTCATCCTTATAAGTTTGGCTAATGGCATTTAACATTGAAACGTCTAAATCCGTACCCACTTGTACGCTTTCATGAAGCGTTATTGACTCACCTGATACAACTTCTTTGTGTTTAACGTCATCAGAGCACGCGGTTAAACTCAGACACACTAACCATAAAGTAGCGATGATTTTGACCATAAATTCAGAGTTTAAATCGGCATTATCTTGCATTGGTTTAACCTAAATATTTGAGATTAGCTATTGATGATACTAATTAAGAGGTTCCTGCTATATATACCGTCCGCATAATACATTGACGGCAGCTTCAGTACGCAAAATCCTATTGCCAAGATGAACCGCTTGACAGCCAATACTGGATAACAAATCGATTTCATAGTCAATCCATCCCCCTTCGGCGCCGATACAAAGAATGCTTGGTAATCCATGATTGTCTGTAAACTGTGAGAAAGATAGCTGTGCGTAAGGATGAGCAACTACAGCCTTTTGATGTGTAACGAGCAGACTTAGCTCATCTTGCACATAAGGCTTAAAGCGTTTTTTTAGAGTGACTAAAGGCGGTACCGTATCAATAGATTGTTGCAAGCCTTCTAGGATAAACTCGTCGATTCGATTTAGCATGGGACTTTGCCAATAGCTCTTATCGCTTCGATAGCTATTGACTAACACAATGTGACGCACCCCAATTGCCGTCATATCTATCATTAAACGACGCAATACTTTGGGTCTAGGCAGAGCTAACACTACCGTTAAATTCAACTTATCTGGCGCAAGGTGATTTAAGTCTAACTCTGAAAGCTCAATCTTATCCACCTGAACGTCCGAAATACGAGCCGTGCCGACCTTACCATATAAGCTACCAACCTTTAGCGTATCACCGACGCCTAATCCTAATACTTTTTGGATATGTTGAATCTGTGAAAGCGTTGATAGCACTACCTTGTCTTGTGTTGCCGCAGACTCATCTAGTAAAACTATATTCACGGCAAGCTGCCCTTATCTTCCTTGTTATAAGAGCTGTCACTGTCAAAAGAGCTGTTACTGTCAAAAGAGCTGTTACTGTCAAAAGAGTTATCAGACTTTTTATTTAGGTTGTTTTCTTTCGCATCGAGCGTTAACGGGTTATTAAACTTAACGCTACTATGAGAATCATTAGCATATGAGCGAACTTTGAAATGATCAAGATCTACTTCTTCTAATCTTGGATCATTTATTGTTTGTGGTCTTAAATGATCTAACAACAAAGCCTCAACCATCTCCATTTGCTTTTGCATCGCACTGCTTTTCTCGGCCACAAGACTTTTGCCTTGCTCACCTGCCTGCTGAGCAATATCAGGGTATCTAAGCCAAAACTCAATCGCCTTAGTAAGACTGTTGGAAGATGAATCTACATCATTGTTTAATCGTTTAATGGCTCTCTTGTCTTTATTAGTCTTATCTTTATTAGTCTTATCTTTATTAGTCTTGTTTTTACTTGGTAAGTCTTGAGAGCTCTCAACGACTTTCAGTGCACCGACCTCTTCTAACGCCGTGACAAGCTCCTGACAAGATTGAGTATAGACTCCCATGATAATAGGCTTCGCCAAACTTGCGGCTTCAACGGGATTATGCCCCCCAATATTGACTAAAGACCCACCAACAAAGGTCACGTCTGCCAACTCGTAACAGTCAATCAGCTCGCCCATGGTATCTGCTAAATATACTTGGGTAGCCGGTTCTATGAGCTGTCCGAGACTGCGTCGCTGGTAAGACAACCCAGACTGATCAATCAATTGAGCAACAGCATCGAAGCGTTCAGGATGGCGCGGTACGATAATGAGTAAGGTATCCGTCAGACCGGATATTTCAATCAACTGCTTGTGGGCCTGTAGCAGTAAACGCTCCTCTCCTTCATGAGTGCTACCCGCCACCCAAACTGGCCTATTTAGCGCCTCTGCTTGAGTGCAAAATTTAGTCTTTATTGCGTCTAAGTGTTTGGTGCGCTCGCTTGTTGATGAGTTGCTTATGTTAATGGGACTGGTAGACCACTTTAAAGAGTCAGCACGGCGAATCTTGGGGACATCAGTGCCAAGACGACGAAAACGTATGGCTGAGTCTGCATCTTGAGCGATAATCATCGTAATATTGTGCATCATACTTTTACTGATGGCTTCATATTTGGCATAGCCTTCAAAAGATTTTTGCGATAGCCGAGCATTGACCAATACAGATGGAATATCTTTGCCACTCAGAACGGCTAAGCTATTGGCCCATAATTCAGTTTCAACAAACATGGCTAAATCTGGTTGAACATGGCTTATGAATTTCTCAATAACCTCTTTGTCATCCACCGGCACAAAAGTATGCACCATTTGCTTCGATGAGATGACGTTAGTAAATAACTTTTCGGCACGAGCATACCCTGTTTGCGTGGTATTGGTCAGCCAAATCTTAGCCCCCTGTTCTAGCATGTTGGTGAGCATGGGTGCAATAGTATTGGTCTCACCTAAGGATACGGCATGACACCATATCGTGCTGTCTTTGAAAGGATTGTCTTCTATTAATGAGAGTTTCGCGGCGGGTAGCTCCGGAGAGTCAGGATATTCACGGCCAAATCTGACATCTATTTCTTGCTTATAATCTGCGATAGGTAATCCTAACTTTTTGGCTTTTTTATGCCGGCGCCATAATGCCACTCTGTACAAGGGCTTCAATACCTTAATAGCGAGTCTATAATACCAAGGCGGTTTAAAACCATGAGATGGTTTTGGTATATCAGACAGTAATACATAGGTTGATTCAGATGTATTGGTCGTGTTTTTATCTGGCATGGTCAACCTATTTGCACCTTGTTAAAATAGAATACGGAAATAAAAAATATCCTATTCTACCGCATTTCACCTCTTTAAAATAGTTTTGCCATTTATTGAATGATATGAAATAAAGGGGAAGCGTGTTGAATGTCATTGCCAATTAAGAATTTAGGCAGAATTAGAATTTGTTGCAGCTACAGGGTACAACATTTAAAGGCCGATATTTTCTAAAGTCCTATGATTAATTAATGTTCAGTAGTTATTGGATAAAACTTAATGATGAATAACACTTAACGGATAATCATTAATGAATAAAGGTGACCACCCTGATAGACATTATAATAACGGGCTAAATAAACGAAAGCCTGAATCAAAGAGCTTTTTATAATTGGGTCGACGATTCCATTGTGTTAAATCTAGCAGCTCACACTGTGACAGATAAGCCGCTTGACACGCACTAATTTGCTCAACTATTGCGGGGGTGTACAACGCCAAGCTAATCTCCATATTGAGATAAAAACTGCGCATGTCCATATTGACCGTACCAAATAAGCAATAATCATCATCAATAACGACCGTTTTAGCATGTAGTAACCCACCTTTAAATAGGGCAATTTTTACTCCCGCTTCCATCAAAATCGTATAGGATGCTTGCGAGGCATGTTGTACCAAAAATGAATCTACTTTTTTCGGCAGTATAATCGTCACATCAATACCGCGTTTTGCCGCAGTAGTAAGTGCTGCCAACAGCGCTTCATCGGGCACAAAATATGGCGTTGTGATTTGAATTCGGCGATTTGCTCGATGAAATACTGTCAATAAGGTATTATAAATAACATGGTCAGTAATGCGCGGTGCAGAGGGGATCAATTGAGCCATCACATTTTCAACTACTGGCATCTGCGCAATAGAGGTCATGTAATGATCTTTTGCCATACCGATTTCATTGTCTTCAGCCTCTACCGATACCTTCTTAAAGCCCGGCTTGAAATCGTGCCCATATTCATCACTTAAACTAAAAGAAGAAATTTGTCTGGCAAGATAGCCTGTTGGCTTGTCATTCACATCGTTTAATTTCGGCTTTGGTCGATACAACTTACGCGTATAAGTATTAATACTATCATCTATCAGTATGCCTAGCTCCTTTAGGTTGCGAGAGCTTTCTGCCCCTATGTCGGTGACATTAACAGCCGCCAAAGCAGTGACCACACTGACTTGCTTATCGCTTTGAATCCGCATAATAAGGTCAATCCACTGACCGACTGCTTTGTCTTGCTTAAAAAACTCAGGATCGACTAAATTAAAACTACCGGTATAGCCTATGTCATCGTCTATGACCACTATTTTACGATGATTCCGCAAGTCTGTACGCTGAAACAGCGTTTTGAATAAGCCGACCGGTAACGATTGATGAATGCTCACCCCAGCCTGTGTCAGCCTCTCGTGCCAATCATCGGTAAAAAAGCTAAAGCTGCCCACACTATCTGCTAATATCTGACATTCAACCCCTCTGTTAGCTGCCTCCATCAAAGCACGAAACACCTCTTGCACCCGCCCTTTAGGGTAAATAATATAAAACTCCATCAATATCAATGAAGTGGCGTTTGAAATGTCTTCAATAAGCGCATCAAATGTGCTTTGAGCAGAGGTCAATAGCTGCATTCTATGACTATCATATACCCCAAAGCCGGTATCGTAAGTCCCAATACGACTCACCCCTTGATAATGCACTGGCAATCTATCGTCAACTTTAGCTAACTGAATCGCCTCCCTTTCTGCAACGCTTCTTAATAGCTTTTGTGCTTCAGAATTACGGGTTTTATAACTTTTACCCAAATACGGTTCACCGACTAATATATAGGCCACTATACTAATAAATGGAATGGCAAATAAAAGAACCAACCAAGCGATTGCAATGCCGGTATTACGCTGCGTGGACAAAATACGCACAATCATAAATACCGTCAAGATCACATGAACCGTAACCCCCACCCATGCCCAATCCCCAGCTGACACACTGTCTAACCATGACAACTTACCCTCAAGCGTTTGCATGAAAGGTGAGTCAGAAACACTGGCAACAAGGACAACAGCTAGGGCGGTCATAATCTCATAACGTCATGGCTCAAGGATTTAGGGGTTAAATGATTTAAAGTTTTGGGGTTAAACAACTTAAGGCTTAAAGCTTAAAAGGTGCACGCTTCGATTAAAGTATCGATTAAAGTATAGGTATTTTAGATGACTGAATAACCAATAACGACAACGCTCAATAAAATAACACATCGTCACTCTTAGTTTTCTACTAGTCTTCTGTTAATCTTCTGCCGTTAAAAAACCTAACAAGGCTTTTTCACTGGGCTGTTGAAACTTTTGAGTACGTCCACGACGACCTGCTTGATAACGCTCACAAAACTCGCCTTCAAGAAAACTCTCGATTATTTTAGGATGAATATAGGAAGCACGGCAGACGCTCGGCGTATTGCCTAGATTTTCTGCCACCGCTTTGACCATATCGACGACCAATTGCTGGCGTTGTTTACTATTTGCTGCACTAGATAACACCTCTTCGCTCGCCTGCTCATATAGGCACTCGGCGGCAAGCACCGAGGCCATCCACGTTCTAAAATCTTTTGCGCTATATTCTTCGCCTGTATGCGCTCTTAAATACTCATTGATGTCTTGGCTTTCAACCACTTGTTTCTCGCCATTGTCATCAAAATATTTAAAAATTCGGTAGCCGGGTAGCTCTGAGCAGGCCTGTACTATTTCAATTAAACGCTCATCTTGCAGCTCGATATGATGCTCCTTAGCACTTTTTCCGACAAAGTCAAACGCTAAGCCCTCATCTGTTTCACTGACATGCTTACTACGTAAAGTACTCAGACCATAGCTCTTATTTTGTTTAGCGTAGCGATCATTACCGATACGAATAAGGGTTATTTCTAACAATTTAACCACAGCCGCCAACACATGATTTCGGCTTAGATGCTCCGAATCAAGATCTTTTTCAATCTGAGCTCTTAATTTTGGCAACTTTTTACCAAAGCCGATCATAGCATCAAACTTTGCCACTTCACGGGCTTGATTCCAAAGCTCATGATATAAATATTGCTTTCGACCTTTCTCATCTCGCCCTGTACACTGCAAATGACCATTGGCATATTGGCATATCCATACCTCAGACCACATGGGCGGAATAGCCAATGAGTCAAAACGCGCCTTTAACTTTTTATCCTTTACCGTATTGCCTAACGCATCTTTATAGCTAAAGCCTTTTCCCCAGCGTTTGCGTGAATAACCAGGCTCGTCATCACTGACATAACGTAGCTTGACACTTTTAGCAAGTGCCTCATAATCGTGACGAACATCGTCCTGGGTATCTTGATATTTTTGTGCTTGAGAGGGGGTTTGTTTTGAGTTACTCATGACACATCCTAAATGCACTGCCTAATAACAGTGTGATCTTAAATAAATCAATAAAACTACTATTAAAATATAATAATTACCCTAGTTTGCAAGTTCCGATTATAACCATTGCTTGCCCTGATGTGCCATAAAATTATGATTATTTAGGGTAGCACTGACAACCTAACTATTTAACCCATTTTATATGTTAATATTAATTTAATACTTTCTTTCATTTATATTAGGAAATATAAATAATGTCTTTTGTAAAGAATACGTTAGCATTATATGTTGCCTCTGGATTAGGCTGCTTAGTCACTGTCGGCTGTTCTAATACAGCTTCTAACTCAAGCCCTTCAGCCTCAACAACAGTAACTAAAAATACTAACTCTATATCGCAAATACTGGGATCGTCCAACTCAAGTACACATAATACTCGTAACTTTGAGCCCATTGAGAAACCTAAAAAACCCACTAAATATTCTCTTAAAAAAGAGACTCATCTTTTATTAGACACCATCAATCAAGCAAATGATGCCGTCATAGAACGCTATATTAAAGATCTTAATCCCTATTATATCTATTATGATGCGGTACCAGAGATTGTTGTAGATAGTGCCGAAGCCGTAGCCGCAGATGCATCTGAAACGATTAATGACGTGATGGCTACTAACACCGAGTTTTCTCAAACCAATCTTATTGAAAAAGACGTTGATGAGGCTGATTTTGTCAAACAAAATGCCCAATACATTTTTTTGTATGGTAATAAAGGCAATAATACTGAAACCACTGACAAAGATAATGATTTACGCATATATGACAAATCTAAACTTGCTCAGAACGCTATAAGCAAACCCCTCTCCGAAGGTGCGGGCAACGACACTCTCTCAAAGCATCTTGTGAGTAGTATCTCATTTCCCGATCACACCTATTTTGAAGGCTTATTTCTCACTGCAAATAAGCTTTATACCTTAAGTTTACCTGAGTTTGATCAAAGCAATAGCTATCAAAGACACTCTTTTAATGATAACTCATCAAACCCTATTAGGATTAATAGCTATAATATAACCGATATTAAATCCCCTAAGTTGACGGATACTTATGAGCTAGAAGGTGGTTATAAGCAAGCGCGTAAGGTAAAGGACAATTTATTTGTCGTCACCCAAAGCACTATTAATTCAGCAGACTCTATCGAGTGCGATAGTCATCTATCTCAAAAAAACCGTATTAAAAAATGGAAACAGAACCCAGAGGACTCTATCACCCAATGCCAAGCAGAATACAGACTGACCGAAGATGAGTTATTGAAGCGTATGCCAAAAGATGTCAATGGCAAACCCATAGACCCTGATGACTGCTATGTACCGCCTTTCGAGGAAGGTATTAGTCCTTTTTTACAGTCTGAAATTCAACTGACCTTGATTCATAACATCGATCTCAGTGGCAATAATCAGCAAACCACTTGTGTGGTCAGCGATACAAATGGCTTTTATATGAGCGATAAAGCAATGTATTTTGCAAAAGCTGATATTGACCCTGCTTATCTTAGTGAAACATTCAATAACGAGTCCATAGAGATAGCGGATACCGCTTCTTCAACCACACCCTCTGCTCCGATACAAAAATCTACTATCCATAAGTTTGGTATTAAAGGGGACAGCCTTACCTACGCCGGATCTGGCCGAGTGGAGGGGGTTATCAACCTTGACGTCCCAAGCTTTAGCATGAATGAGTACAAAGGCGTATTGAGGGTTGCCACCACTGCTCAAACCCAAGACGGCCAAAACGACATTATAAATATGCTTCACACACTAAAAGAGTCTGATGACCGCTTAGAGCTGGTCAAACTTGCCACCTTACCCAATCAAGACAATCCTCAATCCATTGGCAAACCTCAGGAACGAATTAAAGGGGTTCGTTTTATGGGAGATCAAGGTTATATCGTAACGTTTAAAAATGCAGATCCTCTTTATAAAATTGATCTGTCAGATGCCTACCACCCAAAAATGGTTGGCGAACTTGAAATGCCTGGCTATTCGGCCTACTTACATAGAGTCAATGACGATTATTTAATGGGTATTGGCTATACTGTCAATGAGCGTGCACAGCCCAATGGCATACAGACCACTTTATTTGATGTTACCGACGTACCCAAAATAGTGGCTCAAGACACTGTACCCATTAAAGATGGTGAGTTTCAGCCTGACTTTAAACTATTGGTAGATACTGACAATAAAGCCTTATCAACCGTATTTGATAAAGGCATCTTTAAGGTCACCATCCCCTACATCCAAACCCTTGATGACCTTCTTTATCAGGATGGACAGCCTCATTACAGCACACAAACTAAAGCGTTAGAGTATGAAGTTAATCCAAACACCGCTGAGTTTTTGCACCGATATCGCCGTGATGGACAAAAGATGCAAGCCAATATTTATCATCAACCTCGCTTTCGAGCTTTGGTAGATGGCAACGACGTATTTTACACCACCGATGATGGCAAAATTAATGCCTACCAATGGGGCAAACCATAATCCCTAATATAATCGCGAACAATAGCAAAAGACAAAAAAAGCTGTCGTCACCTAAAACGTGACGACAGCTTTTATAATCTTTAATGGATCCTAATAACGGCTATGGAGGGTATTAACCCCCCCTACTAAATTAGGTCATACGAATCGCGCCATCTAAACGGATCGTATCAGCGTTAAGATACGCATTTTCAATAATATGTGCTGCCAGATTAGCAAACTCAGCAGGCTCACCCAGACGCTTTGGATAAGGCACACTGGCTTCAAGTTCTTTACGAGCAGGCTCTGGAATTTGTGACATCATTGGAGTCGCAAAGACACCCGGCGCAATTGTCATCACACGGATGCCATGACGGGTCAGCTCACGAGCTAAGGGTAACATAAGACCAACAACCCCTGCTTTTGAAGAGCCATAGCTGCCCTGACCCACTTGGCCATCAAAAGCTGCAATAGAAGCTGTATTAATAATAATACCCTGATCTTTATTATTTGGACCCCCTTCTTCTTTAACGCGTTTAGCAATACTAGACGCCACAAGACGCGCCACATTGAAGCTACCGACTAAGTTCACTTGAATGCCCTTATTGAACTTATCAAGATCGGCAGGGTTGTTATCACGATCAAGTAGCTTCTGTACAATGGCGATACCGGCACAGTTAACACTACCTGATAAGCTACCAAACTCTTTTTCAGCGGTGTTTACAGCTTCTTGTACTTGCTCACCGCTGGTCACATCACAACGCACAAATCGTACAGTGTCACCAAGCTCTTTTGCTAAGGCTTGACCCGTTTCTTCATTTAAGTCTGCAATGATGACATTTGCGCCACGCTTCACCAATTCCCTCGTCGTCGCTTCACCCAGTCCTGATGCACCACCGGTAACGATAAATGTGTTTGATTCTATTTTCATATAAAAATCCTCTTGTTGATTTGGTTTATCATTTATGCTGCCAATCATTGACCGCTTTGTTTTTTATTATAAACATTATTCGCTTGATTGACGCAATAAAAAACGTTGTATTTTACCACTAGGTGTTTTCGGAAGGAGCTTTACAAACTCAACATAACGTGGATACGCATGCGCAGATAACCGCCGTTGGACTAAAGACTTAATCTGCTGTACAAGCTCTTCACTACCGTTAACACCCTCTTTCAGTACCACAAACGACTTAATAACCTGACCTCTCATCTCATCAGGCACTGCCACCGCCGCTGACTCCGCAACAGCTTCATGTTCCATCACACAGTTTTCAACCTCAGTCGGTCCAATACGGTAGCCTGCACTAATAATAATATCATCATCTCGTCCAGCAAACCAAAACGTACCATCTTCATGGCGCTCTACCATGTCTCCCGTGAGATAATAATCTTCAACAAACGCTTGTTTTTCATCCCAACTATAACCCTTAAAGTAGAAGGCAGGCGACTGACTAACCACAATAGCCAACTGTCCTTGCACCCCATCTGCCACAGGTTGAAAGTCATCATCGAGCACTATTAGCTGATGACCCGGTAATGGCAACCCCATGGATCCTGTTGGGGTGACGTGTTCTAGAGCATGGTGCATACAACAAGTCATGCCAGTCTCAGTTTGTCCATATTGGTCATAGACTGGACAACCGAGATTATCATTTATCCAGCTCACTACCTCTGTATTTAACGTCTCGCCAGCAGAATTGGCAACTCGCAGCGACAATCGGTCAGCTACGCCGTCAAACAGACCGCTGGATTTCATCATACGATACGCTGTAGGAGAGGAGGCAAGATTGGTTATCTTGTGACGGGTTAAGAAATCGAGCGTATTTTGGGCATCAAACCCTGATTCATTAAAATAAGTGGTGATCCCCATTAATAAAGGACCGGTAATCCCGTAATACAAACCATAAGCCCAACCGGGATCGGCCATATTCCAGAAGTGATCACTGTCTCGTAAATCTATGGCATAGCGCATGTATAAATAAAATGCCGATAAGGCGTTAAGCGGCACACTCACCCCTTTTGACTTGCCCACTGTGCCTGAGGTAAACATCTGCAAAAATGGATCGTCCGCTGACAAAGTCACTGGTTTTACAGATTTTGCATCTATAGTCTCACCTTGCTTAAACGCCTCGCTAAAGTTTGCATCCTCATAGTCATGACCAGTCCCACTTTGCTGTTTGGTGACCAATACCATCTTCGGTAAGTTATCTATGTCATTGAATTTATGACGATTGTCTATATTGGTAAAGACCACTTTGGTATGCGCTTTATCCAGTCTATAAGCAATTGACTCGACACCAAAAGCGGTAAATAAGGGTTGGTAAATGGCGCCAATTCGCCAAGCCGCTAATACGATAATCAATAGCTCAGGGGTGCGTGGCAGCATGGTAGCGACTCTATCGCCTTTGGTAACGCCATACTCTTTTAGCATATTAGCGACTTGATCACTTTGTTGATCCAAGTCATTAAAGGTCAGCTTGGTCACCACACGATGCGTATCTTCATGTACTAAGGCTATTTTATCGCCTAGTCCTTGTCGCACATGACGCCCGCAACACGCCATATAAGCATTGAGACGATCTTGTGGATTATCCTGAAAGATATCTTTCAATAGAGCCTCTTGATCAAAGTTTTGATAAAAATCTGCATAGCTTTGATTGACGGCGTCTGTATTAAGTGACTCTTTAGAAGGGGTAGAATGCTTAGTCGTGGCGGTGTTTGTGTTTGGCATGATCGCTATTCCTTTAGCTTGCACAAAAATGAGTATGAATGTCGTATGTTAATTTAAATGAGACGTTTATTCCGTTTTACGTCTGTTATTCGGCTTTAGGTTTTTAGCTTTACTGTTTAGCCTGTATTTTTTAACCCTTCTATTAATACCCGATTTTACTCACTTATTCAATACAAGTTGTATCACTTATTATGGCTATCCTATAAAACAACCTATTCGACTGAATAATCTATTTTGTCAGTCCCCCTAAAACTAAAAAAGCAGTAATAGAAAAACTATCACTGCTTTTGCTTAGGCTATTTAAATCTAATCGTAGCATCAACCCTTTAAATAATAGAGTTAACTTACTACGTTTAACTGATAGCTACTTGCCATAAGTACATAGATAAGCCGTTTCAACCTCTACTTTAACTTGAAACTTTTGATTTGCCTCAACTGTAAAGCTTTGACCGGCATCATAGGTTTTGAAGTCATCGGCATCGGGTAACTTAACCGTTAATGCCCCACTCACCACAGTCATGGTTTCAAACTCACTGGTACCGAATTCATACTCACCGATTTCCATTACGCCTACTGTGGCAGGTTTTGACGCTGTTTGAAAGGCGATTGAGGTTACTTTGTTATCGAAATATTGATTAACGCTTGGCATGGTTACTATCCCTTAGGTTGGTTTGAAAAAGTTTTGAAAGATTAGGATTTATTTAATTTTATTAAATTTAAAGATAAATTCACATTATCTCAGTAGACATTCTATTATACTGACGACTAAGCGTACTCAAAAGATATAATGTATCTTAAATTTGATAGCTTTTAAAACATCTGCTCTATTGTGTTATTTATGAATAAGATATTTATGAATAAGATATTTATGAATAAGATATTTATGAATGAGATATTTATGAATGAGATATTTATAAACGAGATATTTATAAACGAGATATTTATGAATGTGATATTTATGAATGTGATATTTATAAACGAGATATTTATGAATCTGATAATTAGAGTATTGCCCCATTTATATAGCACCTTTTTAGCCTAATGAAGCCTTTGGAGAGCTCTGTGTCTGAGTCTAAACCTATTTATACTGTGTTATTTGTCTGTAAAGAAAACTCTGCTCGTAGTTTAATGGCTGAAACCATTCTAAACCATCTCGGTGAAGGGCGTTTTGAGGCCTATAGCGCAGGCACTCATCCTGCTGAAACTGCCAATCCTATCGCATTAGAGATACTTGAAGAAGCTGGATTTTCAACTGAAACGCTTAAACCTAAGCATTACAGCGTATTCTTGGATGACGATGCCCCCTATTTGGATTTTGTGATCACGTTGACCACGGACATTAAAGAAGAAGCTGAATTAAATATTTGGCAGGAATTACCTAAGGGCAGCGTGACAGCTCACTGGCATTTTGATGATCCAAGTGAGCAACATCTCGATGATCGTACTGAACATGAAGAATTGAAACGAGTCGAATTAGAACTGACTCAGCGTCTGACGCTATTTATCATGTTGTCTGATGAGAAGTTGCGGGATTTGATAGATAATCCGCCAGCGAGACCACAAGCTTAAATACGATTTCACCATATAAAACCGATGCTCACTTTAGCTGAACATCGGTATTTCTTAAGTGTAACAAAGATCTATAGTCAAAGAAGTCTAAAATAGTTTCAAGGCAACCGAGCGCAAGTAGCAAGTAATACGAGAGTAGGCTTAACAAGGTTAACCCTCTAACCGTTTCATCGTTCGCTGACTATATCGTGATGTTCTCATCATAATAGCTAACGCTTAGACCGTGGGTTTTGCTTGGCTACACCGCACGCTACAACACTCATAACAAATTGTACCTACCAAAATATAGGTCTGACTATATCAGCTTATATTGCCTAATTTATCCATAAATCTGAGCGTTTGCCGAGGGACGAGGTGCGCGACACTGCGTAAAGAAACAAGGCGCATGAAGAGGCATATTTGGTAGGGCGTCAAGATTCCAGATGTTGCGGCCCTGCTTTTGCTCTTTATGCTTTGCTCATTATGCCATACAGTTTACCCCTTCATGCTGTTTATCCCTTGATGTACAATACTTGTTTTAGGGTATGTACTACTCCAACAAAGTCTATTTGGTTGTCTATAACCTCGTCAATGTCTTTGTATGCGCCGGGAATTTAGACAATTAAGCTCATGTCTTTGCGGCACTCTACCCCTCCACAACTTAAAAATGTTTTACACTCTTCAAATATTCAAAATCTAAATACCCATTGCCCATTTTATTAACTTAGCAATAGTGAGGATGGTAAGCAATCCAGCCAAATATAACCCAACAAACCATGCCCACTGAGATTGTTTCTTAGTGAGCCTTGTTTTGGTTTTATGCGGTTGAGAAGGCTGATTTCTATTGGTCTGACTCATAGGGTTAACCCCCTTATATGGCATTTAACACTGATTAAAGCCTAAAACGATTCAAAGCTAAGCCCTAATACTGGACACTTAATACATATGCTCGTGCGAGCTTTTACCTTTAAATACATAATAACCATACGCGGTATAACTTAAGATAATAGGCAACATAATGGCCGCACCAATGAGCATAAATGACAATGACGTATCTGCTGCTGCGGCTTCATGCATAGTCATCGCATAAGGCACGATGTAAGGAAAAACAGCGGAACAAATACCAATATAACCCATTAAAAATAATAATATGGTTAGCAAAAACGGTCGATATTCACGCTCACCATGCAAGTCTTTACGCATAAAGAAAAACAAAGCAATGGCAATAAGCGGAATAGGCGCTAGATACAACAAGGTTGGGAAGTTAAACCAGTGCGAGGTCGCTTCAACATCCAAAAAGTACATAAAGACAGTAACGACAGCCATGGCAGCCATTAGGGCAATCAGCAACCAATACGCTACTTTTCGCGCCCAATCCTGTAGTTTATCTTCAGACTTAATAATCATCCAAGTAGCGCCTAGAAGTGCATAGCCGATAATGACGGCGATACCGCAAACAAAGGCAAATGGGGTTAACCAATCAAATTGACCACCCGCAAACAATCTATCTTTTACTTCTAATCCTTGAACTAAAGCCGCCAGCATCACCCCTTGCATAAAAGCAGCCACTACTGAACCGAAATGGAAGCAGATATCCCAGATATAACGGCGCTGCTCCGCTTTAAAGCGAAACTCAAACGCTACCCCGCGCAATATCAGACCAAATAGCATGAAGGTCACTGGCAAATATAGTCCGGTCATAATGATGCCATACGCGGCTGGAAACGCGGCAAATAAACCACCGCCGCCCAGCACTAACCATGTCTCATTGCCATCCCAAAACGGTGCGATTGAGTTCATTATACGGCTGCGGTTTTTATCAGAGCCGGCAAAGGGAAAGAGGATACCACAGCCTAGATCGAAGCCATCTAACAATACATACACAAAGACAGCCAGAGCAATAAGGCCACCCCAAATGAGTGGCAAATCAAGTACGTCACCAAAATTCATCATTAGCGTAATCCTTTTTCAGAATCATCAGAAGGGGTAGATAAATCCTCGGACTCTTTAACATTGGCCTCTGGATTGCTATCACCACTCAACGAGCGACCTTGACCTTCAGTAACAGAGTGCTCAAAGAAGTTGTCATCATCCACCTCTTCAAAAGGCTGTGGCCCTTTAGCAATTAGGCGTAGGATATATATGGTAGCCGACCCAAAAATAAAGGTATAGACGACAATAAACCCAACCAAGGTGGTGGCAATTTGCGAACTTATCAAAGGCGATGCGCTATCAGCAGTACGTAGCACCCCATACACGGTGTAAGGTTGGCGCCCTGTTTCGGTCACAAACCAACCCGCCAGCAAGGCAATAAAGCCAAGTGGGGTCATCGCCATCCACGCATAATGAAACAGTTTATTATCAGTATCAAAGTGGCGTTTTTTATAGTAGTTATACGCACTCAAGATGCCAACAATAATCATGAGTAAACCGATGCCAACCATGATGCGAAATGCCCAGAATACAACAATCACCACGGGCTGATCCTCACGAGCCCAGTTTTTGAGCCCTTTCACCTCGCCATCTAGCGAATGGGTTAATATAAGCCCAGACACATAAGGAATGGATATCTCATAATCATTGCTTTGAGTTTCTTGATTAGGAATCGCAAACAGACGCAGCGCTGCCCCCCGCTCATCCTCCCAAATACCCTCCATCGCTGCTACTTTAGCAGGCTGATGCTCTAGCGTGTTTAAGCCATGTTCATCACCGATAAACGCTTGTATTGGTGCTACCACTGCTGCCATGATCATCGCCATACCCAGCATGACTTTGCCGTGTGACCGATGCTTGGCATGTTTTTTGGATTGCAGATAATAAGCGCCAATACCGCCAACCACAAAGGCAGTGGTTAAAAATGCGGCGGTCATCATATGCGCATAACGGAAGGGAAACGAAGGGTTAAAGATAATCTGCATCCAATTTTCAGGATATAGCAAGCCATCAGCACCGATCGAATAGCCTTGCGGGGTTTGCATAAAGCTGTTCGCTGACAGAATCCAAAAGCCAGATATCCAAGTCCCTATCGCGACAATAGTCGTGGATGCAACGTGCATTTTTTTACTAACCCGGCCCCAACCAAATAGCATGATGCCTAAAAACGAGGCTTCTAGGAAAAAGGCGGTTAGTACTTCATAAGCCAATAAAGGCCCTAACACGTTGCCCGTTTTGTCCGAAAATACTGCCCAGTTGGTACCAAACTGGTAAGACATGACAATGCCCGATACTACCCCCATACCAAATACGACGGCAAATATCTTTGACCAATGCTTATAGACTTCCGCATAAACGGGATTGCCTGTTTTTAACCAACGAAATTCAAGCACCGCAAGCCAACTGGCAAGCCCGATACTAAACGCGGGAAATACAATGTGGAAGGACACCACAAACGCAAACTGGATGCGTGCAAGAAGGATGGGGTCTAACTCTGTTAAAAAAGAGAACATGGTTATCACCGTTGTGCAAAATAAGTTGCAAATAAAAGTGAAATAAAATGTGCAATAGGATGGATGTCAACCTACTATTGATTATTTACCCTAATTCAGTTGCTCATTCGGTCGATCATTTAGTCAAGCCGATAGGAGTATGCTGACCGATAAATGAACTATAAATAAAGTTGGAGGGATAGAGGGTTTAATAATAATAGGATATGACACTGAGTCATTATTTAAAGAAATAGGATATAACAATAGGTGGATTTTAGATATTGGATATCGGTTGTAGACTCGTTACTAAATTGCAAACTCAAACGTTTAAAACTTTATTAGACATATGCCTGTAAAAATGGTAAACAAACTGGTGCTGGTGAGTCTACAGTTCATCGTATTGACCGACTTAAAATTCATCACCTAACTATCCTATGGACTGCTACCCTTTGGACTTCTAACTTGAAACGCTTAATATAAAAAAGCAACGGTCACTTTAATAACGTTCACTTTAATCATGGTTAGGTTAAATACGAGGTAAACCCATTTAACAGCATCTGCACTGAAATTGAGATCAGTATCATTCCCATCAAGCGTTCAATAGCTTTTAGACCGCGGTGACCTAATAGTTGGTATAACTTCGTCGATGATAGCAAAATGATAGAGGACACTAACCAAGCCAGTATCAAAGACATTAACGCTTTGAGTATGCTTTCTGGATTTTTTTCAGTTAATAATATTAGCGTTGCTAAAATAGAGGGGCCTGCAATCAGAGGTATGGCCAAAGGTACAATAAACGGCTCTCCCTCTTCATCGTCCTCATCGCTCATCACCCCGCCCCGATTGGGAAAAATCATTCGGATAGCGATAATCATCATGACCAAACCGCCACCAATAGCGACAGCTTCTGTCGTTAGGTCAAGCGTATGCAGAATACTTCCCCCTGCAAATAAGAACAAGACCATTAAACCAAGGGCAATAAGCAATTCTCTAATAATAATATAGCGACGACGCTCTTCAGACACTTTGTCCAACACGGACAAGAATATTGGAATATTCCCTAACGGGTCCATAATTAAAAACAAAGTGAGTGCAGTTGCGAATATTTCCATCAGTGATTGCCTTTTTAACTGAACAGCCGCTTTTTCTTAATGAAACGACTGTTAAAGAGTATCGGTTGATTAAATATGAATCATCTATTGTTATCAATAAAAATGGGCTTATTTTAACAACGTCAAACGTATAACGATACCCAATTACCCTATTTTTTAATTATGCGAAAGACTTATGGTTATCTATATTCTCTTTATTCAGCTTGCAGCTTAGCAAGTAATGTATCAATCTCTACCTTAAATTCTTTATCTTCAATCTTATTTGCACTGGTCTTTGCAAATTTTAAGCTTTCGATTGCCGCCTCTTTTTGACCTAACTTATGTTGCAGTTCAGCCATCGAAAAGGCAATGGAAGCCATATGATCTTTAGAATTTATCGCTTTGGCTTTCTCCATTGCCTTATCATAAATAACGAGTGCTTCTTCTAAATCTTCAGTAAAGTCTGCTAGCGTTTCCCACTGTTCGGGATGGTCTTTACCGTTACTTTCATTATCATAGCAGACCGATTTTAGCTCATTATACAGGGCATCAAACTCTGCTTGATTGCCTTTACTGTCTGCCTCTAATAGCTTTTCTGCTAGAACGTAAATGGACTTGTACAGTTTGGTATTTATCATGGGTGTGTCCTAAATCGTCAAGTTGGAAGTAAGTGTTAGAGTTGAGACTTGTTTGTAGGATTAAGGGAGAAGATAACTTTATTGAGAATTATAATAACTAACCCACTCTGAGCTTAATAGATGGCAATATTAATAACTGAATTATAAACAGCAATTTTAGTGTAGTTACTGAAATATACTGAAAAGGGTGACAAGTCCCCCTTTTGCAAAGGGGGATTTAGGGGGATTTTTACCGGAAATCCATCCCCAACCCTTCCTTTGAAAAAGGAAGGGAGCTAAACCTTGCCAAATCTACAGCTTATACTTAAAGTTGAGAAGGGAGCTAAACCTTGCAAAGTCTATAGATTATACTTTAAGTTGAGATTGGCGTAACAACTATCATTAATAATCAATCTTGCCCCGCAGTGCTTTTGTCCTTCCGCGCTGTACCTTACTATCCACCCGTTTACGTTTGGCATTGCGACTCGGTTTGGTGGGTCGTCTGGTGGGGTTTACATGCGTTGCTGACACGATAAACTGCTTTAGGCGCTCCATGGCGTCGATCTTATTCCGCTCTTGAGTACGGTGTTGTTGCGCCTTAATAATTAACACGCCCTCTTTGGTAATACGATTGTCTTTGCTGTCTAATAAGCGCTGTTTTAGCTCATCGCTTAAGCTTGAGGCATTAATATCAAAGCGTAGATGAATGGCAGAAGAGACTTTATTGACATTTTGCCCGCCAGCACCTTGCGCGCGTATAGCGGTCAGTTCCACATCGGTGTCATTGAGTGTAATGCTATTATTGGTACTTTCGATAGATATCATGGTTTTTAGTATTCATTTTAGTTATTTGAATTCTTTATAAACACTATGCCCAAAAATTAAGAAAGGTATATAAAACAACCTAAAAATATTTTCGCCTATATGTAATCAAGATTTGAGCAAATGCTAAGCGCTTAGCTTCTTATCAAGCATCAAACGAATAAACTGCTTAAATTTAGCAGGATTAGAGAGTAAATGTTCACTCATCCCTTGAAAGGTATCCTGCGCTTCAAACATTGCATCCATTGCTGCCGTTGGATAAGTACCTAGCATAATCTGATCGGTGGTATTATTTTCAAACTGCTTCACCACTATTTCGTTCTCATTGATCTTATCCCAAATAGTCTGTTGGAAATTTACCATATCATCATCAGTAAACCCTTCTCCTGCAAAAATATCATTGAGCTGGCGAATAATCTCTGACAGATAGTCTTCTTTAGAGTCTTTAGGTGCCGCTGTGCCAAGTCCGCTAGCAGGATCTAACTGATACTCCTCAGCATGCTCTTGTAGTTTTAAGTCTTGCTGTTTTAATTTAGACACACGGTAATGGGTCATCTCAATATTACTCAGGTCTATCTCATCCTCTACGTTAAAATCCTCTCGTAGCAGCGGCAACAAGTGACGGGCATATAAGCTTAACTTCTCTAAATCACGATCATCATAGTCAACAATCTGCGACATAAACTCATAGAAGCGAGCAAAGCTGCCTAAGTCTTTTTTAAATAGCACCAACTCGTCTTTAGCCTTCCTAGATTCTTTAAGCTCATTCTCAGCGTTGCCAACGAGTACGGCATCATTAGATTTCTTAGCACGCTCAAACAGTTCCTTAGTACGCTGTACGTTCTCACTGGCACGCTGATACTGATGGCGCCAGCGCTCAACGGCTGGCTTACAGATGTTACTGATAGCTGCCTGACTCTTATTCTTGCTATAAAAAGCGTCTGCTAGATTATTCACTTCACTCCATCGAATAATATCACTGGCACGCAGCCTTTCAGCCAAATCAAACACTTTATCAGGGTCGGTCACATCGGCCAGTTCTGCTGTCTCATAATACGGCTGGAAAGCAGCTAAGATATCTTCAGGGTCATTAAAGAAGTCGAGCACAAAGGTACCGGTTTCTTTTTTACCCGGATAAATTCGATTGAGTCGAGAAAGGGTCTGCACGCAGTCCACACCTGCCAGCTTCTTATCAACATACATCGCGCATAGCTTAGGTTGGTCAAAGCCTGTCTGAAACTTATTGGCCACTAGCATCACTTGATAGTCGTCAGAGTCAAAGGCTTTACGCATATCACGACCTTTAAGGTCTGGATTCATATTAGATTCAGTGAAGCTCTCTCCTAACAAACCACTGCTATCAGGATCAGACTCATTAAATTCTACCTCACCTGAGAAAGCCACCATAGCGTTGATGTTTTTGTAGCCTTGCTCTACCACATACTTATCGAACGCAAGCTTATAGCGCACCGCTTCTTTACGAGAGCCAGTAACCACCATAGCTTTGGCTTGACCACCCAGCAGTCCTTTAATATTTTTATTAAAGTGCTCAATAATTATTTTCACTTTTTGCGAGATATTATAATCATGCAAGCGCACCCAATTATTAAGCTTAATTTTGGCACGCTTCGCATCGACCTCTGTGTCTTTCTCAAGTTTTTGATTGAGCTGATAGGCCACTTTATAACTTGTATAGTTTTTGAGCACATCTAAAATAAAGCCTTCCTCTATCGCTTGGCGCATGGAGTACACATGGTACGCTTCAGGCTTGTTATCGATTGAGGCAGGCAAATCTGGATTGGGCAAGCGTCCAAACAGCTCTAAGGTCTTAGACTTAGGTGTGGCGGTAAACGCATAATAATTTAAATTATCACTACTCAATTTAGCTTCAATCTTGGCATCAATCAGCGCATCTGTGAAATCTTTGCTGGTGCTATCGGTATCACTATTAGTATCTTTAGCTGTATCATCGAAACCAGCAAGTACAGCTTTAAGCTTACCCGCAGTCGTACCCGACTGAGATGAGTGCGCCTCATCAGCGATAATGGCATAGCGCCGTTCTTTTAGTACGCTAGAGTCTTCAATGGCTTTAAGCACATAAGGGAAAGTTTGAATGGTCACGATGATAATGGGCTGAGAGTTCATTAAAGCTTCAGCCAGCTTCTCAGATTTAGACCCCTCACCTTCTTTACGGTTAATACGCCCTACCACCCCATCGGCATGTTCAAACTGATAAATGGTATCTTGTAGCTGATCATCTAGTACCGTTCTATCAGTCACCACAATCACCGAGTCAAACAGCTTAGATCCTGCATCGTTATATAGCGTAGATAGTTGGTGCGCCGTCCACGCAATCGAGTTTGATTTGCCTGAGCCGGCACTGTGCTGAATCAGGTAGCGGTTTTGAACCTTTTTATTTAAGTTCGGATTGTCTTTCTTCGCTTGTCTGACTTTATCTTGCAGCTGATACTGAGCCACGGCATCATTAACCAACTTAGTCACCACATCCCACTGATGATAACGAGGGAAAATCATGGTTTCTTTTTTGGTTTTGTGACCTAACGCATCCTCAACCTCTTCTATCTGTAGGTGCATAAAGCGACCTAAAATATTAAGTAAATTATCAGGCGTTAATACCTCGTTCCACAAATAATCGGTAGCATAGCGGCCTGGATCATCAGGTATGTCGTTACCTGCACCGCCATCACGAGTCCCTTTGTTAAAGGGTAAGAAAAAAGTATCATCACCTGCAAGCTTAGTGGTCATAAACACATCATATTGACTGACCGCAAAATGAACCAAAGCACCACGCTTAAAGCTAAGTAGTGGCTCAGGCTTACGGCTTACAGGATCAATAGGCAGTCTGTCACGCTTGTATTGTAGTTTAGCGTTTTCAACGGCTTGTTTAAATTCAGATTTAAGTTCCATGGTCACCACGGGCAATCCATTAACAAACAACACCAAATCGATGCGATGCCGTTTGGCAGACTTTCTAGTATTACCTGTCGCCTCATCAGCGTCTTTAGGGCTTAAATGAGCGCTATAGACTACCTCAGGCACGACACGACAGATATTCCCCTTATATCGAGCCAATACTTCGGGGTTTAGTCCATGCTCCGGCTTAAATTGACAGAGACTAAAACGAGTATTTCGAATCTTCAATCCATGACGCAGCACACCCAAAGTACCGTAAGTACGTGACGCTCGATCGGTTGTTTGTTCATTGACTTTGCCTAACTGTTTGACCAATTGCTTAATAAACTGACTTTCTGGATCTTGCGGAAACAGACGGCAAAACTTATCCCATTCATCCGCTTGCGTCTGCTGTACATAATCAAGCGCTTCCCGCTCATACAAGGCAGTCTCACGTTGATAATTGGCGTTTGTCCCTTGCACCCAGCCATTAGCCACCATCTCATTAATGATGTCGTTTTGAAAGGTTGATTCCCGCGTGATATCCGTCATGGTTCGTCCGTTTGGTTGTTTTGTTTATCGCAAATGCGTTAAATCGTATTTTCAAGTGACAGCATATTCATAATTAGCTTAATAAGCGTCTCTTTTTGGCCGGGGTCAGACTCTGCAACAAGTAATGTCAGTGCAGCAAGTCCTGTATCATTAATCACCATATCGCCCTGACTATTAAGCAGGCGATGATTGCGGTGTAAAAAGTCCACAAACATAAACGCACCACTTCGCTTGTTGCCATCGGTAAACGGATGATTCTTAACCATAAAATACAATAGATGTGCTGCCTTGCTCTCAATAGAGGGGTATGCAGGCTCGCCAAATACCGTTTGTTCAAGCGTACCTAGCACACTTGCCAGCCCATCACCCCGAGGGTTTGCAAATAGCTCGGTCGCCTCACCCTTATCTATAAGCTGTGCTTTTAACTCATTTAACATTTCCATTGACTCATTAGGGCTTGGCAACACACCGCCCACCTCAACATCTGGCTCATCAAGCAAACCCTCATCATAACGCTGCAACCACAAAAAGGTTTGGGTATAACGGCTGATAATCTCCACCAGCCCTCGCCCCTCATCCGTCTTTAACACTGGGCTTTGTGCTGTCTTCTTAATCAATGCCAACGCTTGCTGCAACTCATCTGCATTTTTCTCAAAGCGCTGTTTGTCTATGATATAACCTTGAATTAAATAATTACGCAACCGCTGCGTTGCCCAGCGTCTGAACTGCACGCCTTGTTGTGACTTTATTCGATAACCCACTGATATAACAACATCTAGGTCATAAAACACAACAGGTTTATCAGAATTTGCAATATGCATTTTTTGCATATTGCTTTTTTCAAAGATTTCTTCTTCTTTTAGAGCATTACGAATATGACGTGAAATAACAGACTGGTCTCGACCAAATAATTCAGTCATTTGAGCTTGGGATAACCATGCCGTATCTTTATCAAAGCGCACATTAACTTCAGTTTGCCCATCGTCCAGCTCATAAATTTCAATGCTTGCGCCATCCGTGTAATTGTTATTGATCATCCTTTACACCTTTTTTAGAAATTATAAATATTGTTCTGTCGACAGCTGTGATTTCATTGATAGTTATTGATACTTTTAAAAAGCCTTATCCGTAGCCAATCCCGCTTTTCGTTGCTATCTTGGCTAGCATGGGCGCAGGCACTACAGGCAATAGTCGTTCCTGTTACCTCGATAACGCCTCTTGCCAAGTGCCTGCAATCCCATGCGTTGCCAAGTATATCCACTGCAATCGGGGCTAAACCGCACCTTCAAGTAGAGGTTACTATAGTTGTAGGGTGCGCCATGCACACCAATGAAACCAATGTGGGTAATTGGTGCGCGGGGCGCACCCTACACCTACTCACTCAAACAACGTTCAAGTGTTTTTTTGCCAAAATCTTCTAAATATTGAAATTGCTCGTCGCTAAAATCACCATCGGGATTTATAGTTATATTAGGTAGTTCGTAAGCCTCATCTATCATGGACTTTAACTTTAACTCTAATGAATTATTTACGGCATATTCATTTGTAGTTAGCAGCCTTTCTCTTAAGTGTTCCTCTAACTCATCGGGCATATCACTGAAAGATTCAATCAGTTCTTGTTTACCCATACCATTAAAACGTCCCATTAAAATTTGAACGGCAATATTCGCTTGAGTATGGCACATTTTAAGCTTGTCTATATCTACCTGTTTAGGTGATTGGGTGTCTCTAGGTTGTGAAGACATGGAAGGTGTGGTTATAGAGCAAGCGCTTAACGCTAACATTGCAATGATGGATAAACGCTTCATAACGGTTCTCTCATATTTGATTTGTCTTTCATTGAGTCAATGCCCTTCTAATCCCGAACACCAATCTTACCCGTCACCATAGAATGCTTTTAAAGCATTAAAACTATAATTACTTAGTAAATTGACAGGGGTGTCAATAGTAGATATAATTATATTTAACAACTCCCCTAGTTTTACCAATCCATGTGGTTGGAGTCTAAGACTAGGGGCTTTTTAATGTCTAATTACTTTGCCATAATCTCCACAGCTTAGGGTCTCGCTCAACTCCCATTTGATTCAAAGTTACTGCACCATTTTCTACTTCTGGAAAATCACTTAATACTGCTAAAAAACGTTCGTTCCACCTCGAGTTAGGACAAATGACGTCTAACATCCTTTTCATCAAACAAAAATAAACAAATACTTTTTTGACCGATAAGTGTTGCCATTCTGCATCACTTAGTCCTTTCAGGCTTGCTTTAAATACTATTGCTTTATTCCATAATCGGCTATGATGTGCTGATACATTTCGAATAAAGTTAAAGGCATGCAAATGTGATTGTAAGTGACTGCCGCTTTTAAGATGATAAATTTTCGCAATTTTATCTTTGTCATTGTCTTTCATACCCTTAAACAACGTCGACATCGTACCAAAATCCCAGGTTTCACTACTCACCCATACAGGTAGTGCAGGATAATACTTTGAATGATGACTAACATAGGTGTTTTTCTTCTTTTTTTCACGTTCTATAACATCTAAATGTCGTTTAAGCCATTCATCATGTTTAAAGTCAGCATCAAAATAGTGACTATCAAGATAAGCCGTTGGACTATATTTTCCCAACTCATAAGCAATATTAACTCGTATTGCTATTTCAATTCTCTCCAAGGCATCTAAGGCAAGCTGTCTTAATTTTTTATCAAACATATACAACTCTTTAATATCTTCAAAACGACTGCCTTCAATGAAGCTATCTAGCTTGCGATTAGAGTTGTTTGAATCTATCTGCCTGAAAGAATAAAAATATCCACTCAGGCGGTAGTAACCAATGGTTTTTAAATAGCCAAGTGCATTTTGTTCATCATCAATAATCAGCCCACGTTTTTTAAGTAGCTCTAATTGTTGGTTAAAGCTTGTCCATTCTTTTATGGGCTTTTTATTATTCATGTAGACTTTATTCCATTTATTATATTTGATAAGGATTAGATTCAGGCTTCACCCAATCTCGAACATCAATCTTACCCGTTACAGCTGCGGAAATAAGGGCGGTACGGCGTTCTTGCATAAGTTGGATTTGTTGGTTAGCTTTAGATATTAATGTATCAAATCTTTTGTTATGTTTACTTAAATAGCTTGCGATTTTTTCTGCTTCTTTTAAGGGCGGTAAGGCAAACTGAAAGTTATTAATGAAATCAGTTGGTACTCTCTGTAATCCGCCTGCACCAGTCATTGCACCAATACCCATTTGCATAAAAATATTTTCTTGCAACCGATAGAACATAAAATAATTGAGCCCAATATTTTTGGTTCTTAAAACAAATATCTCAGATGAACCAAATCCAATTCCATTAACAAGATTCTTAGCAACAGCAATGTTTTGATTTTCAAAACATGGAGTTACTTTAGCTAATAAAAGGTCATTTTCCTTAAAATAGGTATAACCTTGATGAACATCTTTAACAACTCTAGTTTCATCTAAGGTTAGTGAGTCACGCTTTAACTTTTCCATTGGCACAAAACTACACTTCTCGTCTAAACGGGAAAGTGCTTCTGATTTAGATGGTGTTAATTCGGCAATATATTTTATCTTAGTTACCTCCCAATGCGCAGGAAGCTCACCCAACCATTCAACACCCGACTCTTTCATCGGTACATCAGGGTTTAACCCTTTGGTCACTGCATGGCTAATTACCGCTTGACGTTTTTCGGTTAATAACTCGATAAGGCATTGCTTTTTTTTGATAAGAGTATCTATTTTAGCGGTTTCGTAGTCTAGGAAGTTTACAACCTTTTTTTGCTCTTCTAAACTAGGTGTGCTTACTCGCAATGACGCCACTTTTTCCTGATTAATATTAGGCTGACCACCACCAGAAGAAAGCCTTACAATATCTTCTTTAAATGACTGTAACCAATAGAATAAGAATTTATTTAATAAAGTGTTTGAATTAGATAACACACAACAAGCTTGATTTGTTGTTGCTTCAACTCCTAATATACCTAACCTACCAATAGTTGCACCGTACATGGCTATGGCAATCGAGCCAGCAGGATGTTTTTTTAGTGCTGAGTATTTTTGTAATGTTCTATCTGAAACTTTTTTACTAGTGTCTAAAATAACTGTTTCTCTTAGCTCACCAGTCGTAATCCATGGTATATCACCGTCAAAAGCATTTTCATCATTAGTAGACGGTGTTGTTCCTGAGCCTATTGAATCGTATGCATGTGCTAACCTCCACATTCCCCAACCACTAGGTATCTTCCCCAACCACTCAACACCAGAGTCTTTATACTCAGGATACGCTTTATACCGCCCCACTTGTTCGACTTTATTACCATCAATCCTGTATTCAAATGCCACTTCATTAACCTGCTTACCCGCCATTACGAATGTACCTCGCTAAGCAGTTGCATAATCTCCGCACTCACCTTATCCAAATCGGCATCAATCTCGCTAAGTGGTCGTGGTGGCTTATACACATAAAAATGTCGGTTAAACGGTATCTCATAGCCAACAATACCAATCTCATCGTCAATCGCATCACGCTTGCCTGCGTCAATCCACGCATCCGCCACATGCGGTTGTACCTCACGTTTAAAATAGCTTTCAATCAGCGAATTGGTACTCACACTTGGGTCTAGTGGTATGTTTTCATAATCACGTAGGTCGCTATCCGTCTCATATTCGACGACTTTTAATTTACCCTTACCTTTTAAACCACTATCCGTAATCTCAAACGCTCCATATAATGGATTGGCTTCTTTAACCGTCTTTTTAATTACCCGCTTAGCATCAGGATTCTTCCATGTGACGGCGTCAATGATCTGCTTTTTAGTCTTACTATCTACGGCAAAGCCACTGTCTTTTATCGCTTGCTTAAATGCTTTATCAAACTCATTAAAGTCATCATATTTCTTAGCCCCCATCTCTTGTTGTAGAGATTTAGCCGTTTTCATAACCTCTAACTGATCTTGCCATAGCTTACTCGCCAGCACTGTTTTTACTTGAGCTTCTTTGAGTTCACTAAAGTCAGACTTTATCATCGCTCGAGCTTCGACCTGAATATCGCTATCTTTACTCCCGAAGTCGCCATAAGTCTCCTCTGTCCACTGTGAGCCAAAGGACTCATACAAGGCTTGCATCACCAACTCATACGGCTTATTAGCAAATCGCAACGTTTCAATATTGGCATCACTCATTTGTGCTGATAGTCGTAGCGGACGTTCGATGGTCACTCGGCGATAGCCAAACTCATGAGTGGCAAATATCTTACTGGCAAACGTTTTGGCACTCTCAGTTTTAGGAGTGGCCGATTGTCTGCCACGATTTGACTTCACATCGGCAGGCTTATCAAGCTCACGGGCATCGACCACCTCAAAGGCACCAAATGTGCGTGTGATAACCTTGATATCCTCGTCACTCATCTCGTTGCGCTTAGACCCAAGTGACTTGCGCATTTTGCTATATAAATTGCTACCGTCGATAAGTTGCACTTTGCCTTTTCGCTCTGGCGCTTTTTGATTGGTCAATATCCATACATAAGTCGCAATACCCGTGTTATAAAACATATCTGTTGGTAGCGCGACAATCGCCTCCAATAAGTCAGACTCAAGAATGTAACGACGAATTTCACTCTCACCACTACCCGCCCCACCGGTAAATAAAGGTGAACCATTTAAAATAATACCAATACGGCTGCCTGACTCTTTTGAAGAAGTAATGGGTCGATCCAATGATAGATTGGACGACAACGAATTATCGTCTTTTGATGTGACAGAGTTAGAAGTGGCTGACGTAAAAGTGATAGGACGCATTTTACTAATCAGGTGTAATAGAAATAATAGCGAACCATCTGACACCCGAGGTAAGCCCGCCCCAAAGCGACCATTAAAGCCTTTTTGCTCATGTTCACTTTTAACCTCTTGAGATATCTTTTTCCAGTCCACGCCAAATGGCGGATTTGACAACATATAGTCAAACTGTTGCCCTGCTAGCTGGTCATCCGACAAGGTATTTCCAAGCTTGATGCGGCTAACCTCTTGCCCTTTAATCAGCATATCTGCTTTACAAATAGCATAAGACTCAGGGTTAAGCTCCTGCCCAAAGGCACGCATGACCGCATTTGGGTTTAGCTCTAGCACATACTCCATCCCTGAGGATAAAAATCCGCCCGTTCCTGCTGTCGGGTCATAAATAGTACGGATAATGCCCTCCTTGCTTAGGACATCATCATCTTCCATAAATACAAGCGAGGTGGTTAGGCGTACGATATCGCGCGGGGTGAAATGCTCCCCTGCTGTTTCATTCGAGCTTTCTGCAAAGCGGCGGATGAGTTCTTCAAACACTAATCCCATCTCATGGTTAGAGACTGTCTCAGGACTTAAATCAATATTTTGAAACTTCTGAACCACTTTATAGAGCAAGTTCGCATCATTTAACTGACCAACAAACTCTTCAAATTTAAAGTGGGCAAATATTTCACGCGCATCTTTTGAGAATGACTGTACGTAATGACTTAAATTTGCCTCAATATCACTTTGTCCCATTTTCGCAAGCGTTAACGGTGAGGTGTTATAAAAGGCAAGGCCATCCGCCTTACGCAGTAAATAAACCGCTTCCGCTTCTTCAGTCTTTGGTTTTTTGTCATTAGGTAAGTCAGCCAGACGTTGCACCTCATTAAGGACATCATCCTTTGAATGTTCTAATACGCATTCTAATCGGCGTAGCAGGGTAAACGGCAAGATAATGCGACCATATTGCGATTGCTTAAAATCCCCGCGTAACAAGTCAGCGACTGACCAAATAAAGGCCGCTAGATTGGTAGAGGTACCAGTAGAGGTTGTAGTGGGCTGAGTATCTGAAGAGGTTAGAGTCATAGAAGTCTTATCGTTATATTATTCGTTTAAATAGGATTAAGTTTAATGGGTTTAAGTTCAATTGCTATACGTTCAATAGGGTTAAATAAAATGAAGAATAACCATTAAGTCTGTGATTAATGGCCATATTTAATAAATGCTTTGGTTAGAGTTTCAGTTTAGAGTTGTCCTACAATTTTGTCCATAGGTGGCATTTATCGCTTAGCTCAAGTGTATCAGATACCCAGACGGATAATAAATAAACAAACAAATTAATGAGGGGTTAAATGATGACTCACTACTGAACCCCTCAAAACCTATAAAACCAAGCCAACTGACGTTACCCAATCGCTCATGAAAAACATCTACTCATTGGATTGAGTTATACTTAAAGCATAGGTAATAAAAGTGATAATTTATTGATGTGTTTAAATATTTTGAATCGTCCATTAGATATAGTATCTTTTGATACAGTCTCTATTAATACAGTCTCTATTAATACAGTCACTATTGATAACCCCTTATGATAAGGACATTTACACTAACGTTCATTGTTACTTTCTCTATCCTGATATTAACTTGAGGAACCTTCTATGACTGACGCCATCTCAAAGGTTATGCTACCATTGTTAGCTGTATTCACCTTCTCTAGCATCGCCCTACCCGCTTATGCCGAATATGAGTGCCATCCTCCAAAAACAAATTATCCGAAAGTTAGCTGCACCAATGATGCTAACTATTTCGTTGCTCATGATAAAGACTATAACCTGCAAGGATTATTAAACGAGCAAGGAACGTTAATAGTGAATCTTAAAGGTTATGACTCTATAGATTTTTGGAACATAAGTGACGGTGTATTCGCAGTTAGTAAGAATGATAAAGTCGGTTATATGAATACTCAAGGTAAATTGGTGGTGCCTGTTATATATGATTATTTAATTGATCCTAATGACAAATATAATGAAACATGGGCTAATCCTGTCTCAGGCGGAAGAATACTCGTCGAAAAAAATGGCAAAGTAGGCATTATTGATACAAGCAATCGAGTTGTCATGCCTTTTACCTCCAAATATTTAAGAGTCGGTTCATTTAGTGAAGGTTTGGCTCCTGTCATGTCGATATCTGGCAAATGGGGCTTTATTAACCAAGACGGCCAAGAGGTCATTCCTACTAAATATGAAGGTATAGATGGTCACTTAGGGGGCCCCTACGGGTTTTCACAGGGTTTAGCCGGGATGTACAATGGTAGGAAATGGGGGTATATCACCAAGACTGGTAAAGTTGCGATACCTTTTATCTATGATGAAATTCGTCCCTTCAGTGAAAATCTCGCAGGGGTACTCAAGGATGGCAACTGGGGATTTATCGATGGTGCTAACCGGACGGTTATTCCTTTCAAATACTCTGATGAAAATGTCAAACGCTATAGTGTGAACTCTATGGGCGCAAATTACTTTGTCTTTATAGATGGCGTTGCAGAAGTCGCCACTATCAATAACAATAAACAGTGTATTAATAGATCAGGCAAGACTGTGGCTTGTCGTTATTAAAGTATCTTGGACTGACTGTATTAAGATAACGCTATTGTCTTTAGAATGCAGAGTCTATTAAAGTATTAAAAGCACAGCTATATTAAAAAGTTGTGCTTTTTTATTAACCTGTTTTTAATCCTGACGTTTAGCGTCACTATATAACTTTATGGCTATCTTTATCTACTAATGCTTGAGTTAAGGTTTCAGTTAGAGCTTAAGGTTTTTATATTAAAAGTCACCCATAGTCAGTCCACTTTTTCGCATCTTATGGTATGGTAGCGATTAACTATAGTTTGCTTATATAGCTAAACCTGAATTAAAAGAGACATCAAAAAATCCGTGGGTTACTACTTCGCTTCACCACACGTCACAACGATTGCTCATTAAAATACAGTTTTGACTATATATTGCATAAATGACAAATAGTTTGTTAAATAAGGTCTGAACATTCGTAATAGACCTTAACATTTGATTTTAGGAATGCCATGATTGAGACTGACATAAAATCCCCAGTGTTTAGACCGAAAGTTATCTTCTTTGATATTGACGATACCTTAAGTCGAGACGGTATTATCGCGCCGCATAACCAAGCGACATTAGAGAAACTTGCTGCCACTGATATTAAGCTAGTTATTGCCACTGGTCGCTCAAAGTCCATCATTCCTAAAGATATTTATCAGTTACTGGACGCAGACGTCCTCGATGCCATTGTCTGTACCAATGGTCAATATAGCTTTGATAAAAAAGGCATTATCAGTCACTATCCGCTGAGCCGTGATCAAGCCAGCCGAATACATGAGCTATGTATCCAAAAGGATGTAGTTCATAAGTTTGACTCTGACCGTCATCTGGCATGGTCGAATGATAACGCAGCGATACGTGCTTTTATTGCGAAAAATCCAAACGCCATCATAGATCCAGACTATTACCAATCTAATGATGTGTATCAATGCTCTGTATTTTTTAATAGTGAAACAGAAAGGCTGGAAGATGTTGACTTTGCTAAGCGGGGATTAAAGCTTGTCTATTGGCATCATGTTGGCGGAGATATTTTACCTATAGAAGCATCGAAAGCGCGCGGCATACAAGATATGTGTGAGTATTTAAATATTGATATCAAAGATGCCATGGCCATTGGCGATGGCTATAATGATTTGGAAATGTTTGATGCTGTGGGCTTTGCGGTCGCCATGGGTGACGCCCAGCCCACGTTGAAGCTTAAGGCAGATTTGATCACTGGTACTATTGAAGAGTATGGCATTCAAAGTGTGTTAGAGCCCTTATTATCAAATTAAAAACAGATAAAACCCATTTTTATTGATGTCGTTTTATCTGTTTTAACCGAGAAAGCTACAGTAATGCTACAGTATTATGGTCACTAAGCTAAAGACTATAATCCCGCCTTTAAGCTGGCTTCAATAAACTGATCCAGATCACCATCCAATACTGCTCCAGTATTAAAGGTCTCAACACCTGTGCGTAAGTCTTTAATGCGTGAATCATCGAGTACATAAGAGCGAATTTGACTGCCCCAACCGACATCAGACTTATTGTCCTCAACCGCTTGTTGTTTCTCCATACGCTTTTGCATCTCTAGCTCATACAGCTTAGCACGCAGCATCTTCATCGCGGTGGCTTTGTTGCCATGTTGGCTACGCTCATTCTGACACTGTACGACGATATTGGTCGGCTCATGGGTAATACGTACCGCAGAGTCAGTAGTATTAACGTGCTGACCACCGGCACCGCTTGAGCGGTAAGTATCAATACGCAGATCTGCAGGGTTGATATCAATGTCGATATCATCGTCAATTTCAGGCGACACAAATACCGCGGCAAACGAAGTATGACGACCATTATTGCTATCAAAAGGCGACTTACGGACTAAACGATGCACCCCCGTTTCGGTACGTAGCCAGCCAAATGCGTAATCGCCTGATACCTTAAAAGATGCCGACTTAATGCCCGCTACACTGCCCGCAGAGACTTCGGTGATATCGACCTTAAAGCCATGTGCTTCACACCAGCGCGTATACATTCTAAGTAGCATTTCTGCCCAATCTTGCGCCTCAGTACCGCCACTACCCGACTGAATATCAACGAAGCAGTTATTGGCATCCATCTCGCCGTTGAACATACGTTTGAATTCTAGATCTTCAACTTGAGCCTGGGCAGCATTTAATTCACTTTGCACATCGACAAGTAGACTCTCTTCATCGGCCTCTACTGCCAGATCTAGCATGGCGGCCGCATCTTCTAAGGTGGTTTCTAACCCTGTAATGGTATTAATCACGCTGTCTAACTGGCTTTTTTCTTTACTGATTTTGGTCGCCCGCTCTGGATCATTCCAAAGATCAGGGTTCTCCATTTCAAGGGTCACTTCCTCTAGACGCTCTGACTTCCCATCAAAGTCAAAGATACCTCCGCAGATCCTGCGAACGGTCGGTTAAGTCTTTGATTTGCTCGTGATATTGATTGATTTCCATTGATATTCCTAAGGTTATAACAAATTGTCAGGATTAAAACTTTGTAAAAAGATTATAAAAAGTACTTCATTCTCAACTCTTAACGTAGGCTGTGGCTTTAGCACAGCATATTTGATTAAAAGTCTTAATTTGCTGGGCTAACAACACCAGCCTACCGTGAACTTAATAAGTTAAGAACGGGGTAACAGAGTAATACATTAAAATAAGTCTAACGCTAATACATTAGAGGTTATGACTAGATATTCTTAATTTCGCTATTTAAAGTGACTAGTTTAAAGTGCCTAGTTTAAAGTGACCAGTCTTCAACCGCCCAGCGGTGCGCTAAGGCATGGGCATGAAGTACATCGTCTGGCGTGACTGCGATAGCCACATCCGCCCACTCAAGCAAGGGCAGATCATTTTTTGAATCGGAATAAGCATACGTTTTATCATAAGTGATGCCTTGCTCTTGCTGTCTATCCAGCCACTTTTTGAGATGATAGAGCTTACCATCTTTGAAGTTTGGCTTGTCCGTAAGCTTACCGGTATAGCGGTTATTTTTGACTTCAAGTGGCGTTGCCAATACATTTGCCTGCTCGATACCGAAGCGTTCAGCAATGGCACACACCACAAAGTCATTCGTCGCCGAAATGATAACCACATCATGACCAGCCTCCAAATGGTGACGCAAGGTACTGATCGCTTGGGGGCGCATATGTGGTTCGATCTCCGTTTTGATATAGTCTTCGCGTAGCTCACACAGTCTGTCCATCGGTAAGCTACTTAAAAACTGCGCCACAAATTCATTGTATTCTGTCGCATCTAAGGTGCCTTCGATATACTCTTCATAAAAGCGCTGGTTCGCGGTGCGATACTCGGCCTCATCAACCAAACCGTTTTTAACAATATATTCTCCCCAAAGATAATCACTATCGACATCCAATAACGTATGATCTAAGTCAAATAAAGCCAATTCTTTTGATTGCATAAAATACCTATTTAAAAACACTTTTATAAGTGATTAAAGTTTTAGGGTCTGTTAACCCTTAACCTGAGTGTGAAAGGGGTGCGGTTTAGCCGTGATTGCAGCGGATATACTTGGTGACGCATGAGGAAGAGGCGTGAGCTTTAGACCGTTCTCGCGGTAGCAGGAACGGGATAAAGCCACAAGCCTCGCCTTGTGCTAGCCAAGATAGTAGCGAAAAGCGCGATAAGCTCCAAACTCTAAGCGTGATATCTTTAAGCTTTAAAAAGATTAATACAATACGCCTAATCAGGCAGTGGCATCTCTTCAAGACCTGTCTTAAACTCTTGACACTTATGAGCGTAATGTAAGGCGGACATCTTAAGCATCGCCACTTGCGCATCACTTAATGTTTTGACGACTTTGGCCGGTGACCCCATCACCAGTGAGTTATCTGGAATCTCTTTGCCTTCAGTGACCAATGCTTTTGCGCCGATGATACAGTTTTTACCGATTTTCGCATTATTGAGTACCACGGAACCAATACCGATTAGGCTGTTTTCACCAATGCTACAGCCATGCAACATCGCCAAATGACCAATGGTCACATAATCGCCGATAGTCACTTCGATACCTGCATCGGTATGAATCACTACATTTTCTTGCACATTGCTAAAGTCGCCAATATTAATGCGCGCATTATCACCTCGAATCACCGCACCAAACCATACGCTGGCTTTATGACCGAGTGACACGTCGCCAATGACTCGGGCACTATCGGCAACCCAACCTTCAAAGGGTGTCGCAAACTGAGGGGCTTTATCCAAATACTTATATATCATGTTGAAAATCCTTTTAATTGCTTTATGACTTAATAGTTAGGTCTTAATTGCTTTACGTCTTAATAGTTGCGTATTAATAGTGAAGAGTCTCATTTGGTCATTTATTATATTGTATACTATCTTTTTATGAGCATTATCCAATCATTTGTCATAAAGTCAATTTATTGTCCGTTGTACTCGTGCTATTATCTGCTCCTTCTATCAAAACACTTTTTCATTGCCTTTTTATAGTCATATTTTTATAGTCATATTATTAATGTTTAAAACACTAAGAACTAAATTGCTCTAATTAGAACGGCTAAAACTTCTGGATACCCTATGCGTCATTTTTTATTCGATTTTATTTTTACTATTTTTTGTTTAATCGTCGCAGCGTGGTGGGGCTTCTCACATGGTGGCGTCCCCGGATTGGGTAAAGCGCTTGCCATAACGGTCATCTTAGCGATTATGGAAATATCGTTGTCTTTTGATAATGCGGTGGTCAATGCCTCTATTTTAAAAGGCTGGAATGACTTCTGGAAAAAGATATTTTTAACAATCGGCATTCTAGTAGCCGTCTTCGGTATGCGCTTGGTATTCCCTATCGTTATTGTAGCAGTGACCGCTAATTTAGGCTTCTTCGAGGTCATCCAACTTGCGTTAAATGAGCCTGCGCAATATGCAGAACATCTCAACGCACATCATGCTGAGATTTCTGCGTTTGGTGGTATGTTCTTGTTACTGGTCTTCTTAACCTTCCTGTTTGGAGATAAAGACGTCCTTTGGTTTAAATGGTTTGAGGGCAAACTGAGACGGTTTAGCAAAGTGGATGCCATGAGTACCTTTGTGGCCATAGTGGTATTGATGATCTCTTTAAGCTGGGTCGATGACGCCCATCAGTCGGTTATATTAATGGCCGGTATCTGGGGTATTTTGGTGTATTTGGGGGTCAATGTACTGTCAACCATGCTTGAGGGTAGCAGCGATATGGATGACGGCGAGGTGCTAACGGATGCGAAAGGCAACATTATTACCAATACCTCGGGCGTGTCATCGACAATATTGAAGGGCGGTATTGCAGGCTTTATTTATCTTGAAGTATTAGATGCTTCATTTAGTTTTGACGGGGTGATTGGTGCCTTTGCGATTACCAATGATGTAATCATCATCATGTTGGGCTTAGCAATTGGTGCGATGTTTGTACGCTCTATGACGATTTTCTTGGTTGATAAAGGCACGCTGAATGAATTTGTTTACTTAGAACATGGCGCCCATTATGCGATTGGGGCATTGGCAATTATCATGCTATTGTCCATGAAGTTTCATGTACCTGAGCTGGTAACTGGGCTTATTGGGGTGGCGTTTATTGGATTGTCATTATTTAATTCGATCCAATATCGCAAACATGAACAGGCCAATGATTAAAAAGTCTATCAAAATTTAAGCCAACCCTTTTAAGTTCGAGTCTTGTTGAGTTGACGAGCCTTCATTTTTGGAACGAGCCTTCATTTAGGAACGAGCCTTCTTTTAGAAACTAGTTTTTAGGAAATAGTTAATGCGTTACACATATTCTTCCGCCCTATTATTATCAGGTGCCATGATGGCGACTTGCCCTGCTCATGCCGGCAGCTCAGACATCGAAACGGCGGGTGATATCGTGATGGTTGCCATCCCTGCTGTCACCTATGGGTCGACCTTTTATATGAACGACGAAGAAGGACGCAACCAGTTTTATAAATCTTTTGCGACCAATGCGGTGGCGACCTATGGTCTAAAAGAGCTTGTTGATAAAGAACGTCCTGATCACAGTGATAATGACTCTTTTCCATCAGGTCACACCTCTATCGCCTTTCAGGGTGCCAGCTTTATTCATAAACGCTATGGCTGGGAAGTTAGTATTCCAGCCTACATTGGTGCAACCTTTGTCGGTTATAGCCGGGTTGAGGCAGATAAGCATCATACTTCTGACGTACTGGCTGGTGCAGCGCTAGGTGTGGCAAGTAGTCTTTATTTTACCAAAAGCTATGACAATGATAATCTACACATCAGTGCCAATCTCGCACCTGAGGCATACCAGCTAGCCGTACACTATAAATTTTAGCGCTCAAATTTTAAATTTAGAGTATAACGTTTAGTTTTAGAGCTCAGCTGTTAGCTTATGACGTCAGTCTTAAATCTTTTGATGGCTATGATTTATTCTTTAAATAACTAATTGAATAATTAATGTAGCCATTTAGGGTCAGTTTTTGTATAATATGCAAAATCTGTACCTAAGCGAGTAGACATGACACAGTTTGCAACACTCACTAATAACGTTACCTTTAGTGATATTGTTGTTTTCTGTTATTGGTCTACTCGCTTTTTTGTGACTAAATTTTGTTAGCCTCAAAGTCTCGATACAATTTTAAATAGTTAAATCGAGTAATTTTATCAGCAGTTAATAGCAGCAATTAAATAGTGGCACAGAACCCTATCCATAACTATATATCGAAGCTAAATAATCACTAGCAGTTTTAGCAAAATCAGGTCATGACAAATACGAATTATAAAGGTGAGAATATGGGCGCACATCAAGACACAGCAAACACAACCTCAAATGACGTTGAAGCCGTTTTAGCTTTGGCAAATGGTAATATTTTTCGTGGTATTTCAATCGGTGCCTCTGGCAATCGTGTTGGGGAAGTCGTCTTTAATACCTCAATGACCGGCTATCAAGAAATACTCACCGATCCCAGTTATGCCAAGCAAATCGTTACCCTCACCTACCCGCATATTGGTAATACAGGAACCAATAGCGAAGATGCAGAATCAGGCGATATTTATCAAAAGCATCAAATTTGGGCTGAAGGTTTGATTATTCGTGATGCGACCCTGACCACCTCAAACTTTCGAAATAGTGAAAGCTTATCCGATTACCTGATTCGCAATGAGACGGTTGCCATTGCAGAGATTGATACCCGCAAGCTGACCCGAATCCTACGCGATGAAGGCTCTCAAAATGGCTGTATACTGACTGCCAGTAATGGTGAATCCTTGACCGATGAGGATATCAATAAAGCGCTTGAGCTAGCCAAAGGCTTTGCCGGTCTAAAAGGAATGGATCTGGCAAAAGAGTGTTGCAATCAACAAGGCTTTGAATGGACTGAAGGCACATGGGAGCTTGCAGACCGCGGCGTACACGGTGTAACCGAAAGTGACACTGGCGGCTACTACAAACAACTAGGCGAGCACATCGAACATAAATATGATGTGGTGGCGTATGACTTCGGCACCAAGACCAATATCTTACGTATGTTGGTAGACACGGGTTGTAAAGTTACGGTCGTGCCTGCCACTACCCCGATTGCCGATGTATTAGCTATGAACCCAGACGGTATCTTCTTATCTAATGGTCCTGGTGACCCAGCTGCGTGTGGCTATGCCATCGATGCGGTGCGTCATATTATTGAAGAGACGGATATTCCAACCTTTGGTATTTGCTTAGGTCATCAGTTGGTTGGTCTTGCAAGCGGTGCACAAACCATGAAAATGAAGACCGGCCATCATGGTGCCAATCATCCTGTGCAGGATTTAGAGACTAAGCACGTAATGATTACCAGTCAGAACCACGGCTTTGCGGTCGATGAGTCGACGCTTCCTGATAATGTCAAACCAACTCATCGCTCTTTATTTGATGGCACTAATCAGGGTATTGAGCTGACCAATAAGCCCGTATTTAGCTTCCAAGGTCACCCAGAAGCCAGTCCTGGACCTCATGATGCTGCCGAATTATTTAATAAGTTTGCAGAAATGATGGCAGTGAAAATATAATAATTTTTTAGAACATTTATACCCATATCTTCAACTCCAACCACATTAAGGTGAAACTATGCGAAATTTTTTGACAGTGAGCTCTCTTCTTCTTTTAAGTGCTTGTGCATCAATAGTACCTGCAAGTAACTTTTATCAAGGTAATAGTACCACTTATGGTAATGATAATATTCTTCGCAACGATGTCGTGAACCAAATTAAGAAAATTGAGATGTTGGGTCACTCATGCCGTAATGTGGACTCAGTAAGTCCTAAGATTGTAGATCTTAAAGAAGTAAATGGCTTAAACCATGTTCAAGAAATATGGACGGTGCAAGCTTGTGGTAAAACACATCGTTACCCAGTATCTCTTCGAGAGTCTGCTTCTGGCGGTGTCGACTTTACCGTTACTTTCAACGGTAAAGAGCAATAATTAAGAATGGCAGCGGCTGATACATCAAGACTTTTGTTCAATTAATAATTTAAATTATATCAAGGCATACCAACAATTAGCGTGGGTTAATAATGGATAAACTATTTATCAATCATCGAGTCATTACATTCAATAATGAGCTTTACAAGAATGTTTTTTATCTTCTTTCTCAAAATGAAAGTCTTGAACAAAACTATCTGCTTTCTGAAAGACTCCGTGAGCAAATTCTAGATTTTGATTCTGAATAAATTGGTTTTGATGGGTTAAGCAGTACTTATTATGAGAATTTTGGAGACAACAGCTTATTAGCTGGAGTTATCGGAGAGGAAATCATAAAGTGTCTATAGTCTGAGATATATTATATCCATCCAGATATTCATTTATGATTCAGACATAATATACCATTATTCATTCAACTAATAATTCATCTAGGTTTAAAACTTATACAGAATCAAATGTTTGATAAAATACTTGTACCAAATTAGCTTTAATCCCGATTTTTAAGTTTTTATGATTAGCTATAACAGTTGATAGTATCAGCAAACAACAAAAACAAAGCATATGATAAGCAAGGTTATACATAATGAATGACTACCACAAAGCAAAACTTTTTTTGTTTAAGTACTTGTCTACTATTTGCCTTGTTACTACATGTTATTCTGCCATGGCGGCGCCATCATATTGTGAAAAAATCGATTTAGAAATAGCTGAAGCTTACGAATCAGTTTGGGATTACTCGACTTACGCTGGTCATGTCAGTGAAGACGGTGAATTCGAAGCAGCCACTGACAAATTTTATGATGCCATTGGGCGCTATAGTATGCTCAATGACGGTATCTCATGCCCGCTGCCCCTTGCACGTGAACAGGGCGTCCGTGTGCATACTTCAGATGATGGTAACTTTCGGGCTATTTCTTGGGATGAGTATACTGGCGGAACGATGCATTTTTATGATGGGTTGATTCAGTATCAGGATCCTGAAAATAAAGATGGTAGTACTTTACACACTCTTACCCACGGTGTGATATCAAACGTTTTAGGTATTTATACCATTGATTTACCTACAAATTCTTCAAGCAAAACAACTAAGCCCCGTAGATTATATTTGATTAATTACGCCTTTAGAGGCTCCAACATATATCACGCCCAATCGATAAGGTTATATGAAATAGCTGAAGATAAATTGTTGTACCCCAACTTAATTCAAACCTCAACCCAAAAAACTGACAGGTTAGAGTTTGAATACAATGCGTTTTCTTTGCATGACAAAAATCGCCATGCAGACTCGTTATTCCACATAGATAATCGCAACAAAACAATTCTTCTACCTGTGGTGATTAACACCAAAGACTATCCCTATGGAGAGGTTACCAACCGCAATATCCAATATCGATTCAGTAATGGTTACTTTAGGAAGGTAAATAAGTGATGATAGAGTATCCGAATAATAGAATCAGTTAGAAAATATTATTAAATAACTAATCAAAACTTAAATAGCTTTAAATTAAATGCTTCTAAATCAAAACACTCTCACTAAAAGAGTTTCAAAACCGTTAAACCATTGAATATATAGTTTATTTATACAATAAAATTTAAGGTCAACTTTATGCCAAAACGTACCGACATCAAAAGTATCCTAATCATCGGCGCAGGTCCCATCGTCATTGGGCAGGCGTGTGAGTTCGATTACTCAGGCGCTCAGGCGTGTAAAGCATTGCGGGAAGAAGGCTACCGAGTGATCTTGGTTAACTCTAACCCAGCCACCATCATGACCGATCCTGTGATGGCAGATGCCACATATATAGAGCCCATTACTTGGCAAACCGTCGAACAAATTATCGACAAAGAACGTCCAGACGCCATTTTGCCAACCATGGGTGGTCAAACGGCATTGAACTGCGCCTTAGACCTTGACAAACATGGGGTGTTAGAGAAATACAATGTTGAATTAATCGGGGCTACCAAAGACGCCATTGAGATGGCAGAAGACCGCGACCTATTTGACCAAGCGATGAAACGTATTGGTCTTGAGTGTCCGCGAGCTGAGATTGCCGAGACTATGGATCAAGCTTTTGAGATTCAAGCAAGCTTAGGCTTCCCCTGTATTATCCGTCCCTCGTTTACCATGGGTGGCTCTGGCGGCGGTATCGCCTACAATCGGGATGAGTTTATCGAAATTTGTGAGCGCGGTTTTGACCTATCCCCTACTCACCAGTTATTGATTGATGAATCGCTGATTGGTTGGAAAGAGTATGAAATGGAAGTGGTACGCGACAAAAATGACAACTGTATCATTATTTGTGCCATCGAAAACGTTGACCCGATGGGCGTGCACACTGGTGACTCAATCACTGTTGCCCCAGCACAAACGCTAACGGATAAAGAATATCAGATCATGCGTAACGCCTCTTTAGCGGTATTACGTGAGATCGGTGTCGAAACGGGCGGTTCTAACGTTCAGTTTGGGGTCAATCCGCAAACCGGTCGTATGGTCGTGATTGAGATGAACCCTCGGGTATCACGCTCCTCTGCGCTTGCTTCTAAAGCGACTGGTTTCCCAATTGCAAAAATTGCTGCAAAACTTGCAGTAGGCTATACCCTTGATGAGCTTAATAATGATATTACTGGTGGCAAAACGCCAGCAAGCTTTGAGCCATCTATTGATTATGTAGTGACTAAGATACCTCGGTTTAATTTCGAGAAGTTCCCTCAGGCAGAAAATATCTTATCCACTCAGATGAAATCTGTGGGTGAAGTCATGGCTATCGGCCGTAACTTCCAAGAGTCTATGCACAAAGCATTGCGCGGCTTAGAGACTGGTGCTGACGGCTTTGATGAGCAAATCGATTTCGCAGCGTTAAAAGCTGGTAAGATCAGCGAAGATAAAGTCAAAGCTGAGATTAAACAGCGTCTGACGGTACCGACACCTGAGCGTATCTTCTATTTAGCAGACGCTTTCCGTTTGGGTATGAGTGTTGATGACGTCTTTAAATTTACCAATATCGACCCCTGGTTCTTGGTACAGATAGAAGATATCGTCAACACTGAAAAACAAGTAAAACTTTTAGGATTTGGTGGATTGACTGCGAAAAACTTACGTCAGTTTAAACGTAAAGGATTATCAGATCTTCGTTTGGCTAAATTACTTGGCGTATCACAAAAACAGTTGCGTAAAAAACGTTGGGACCTTGACGTTTTCCCTGTGTATAAACGAGTAGATACTTGTGCGGCTGAATTTGCAACCTCTACCGCTTATATGTATTCAACCTATGATGACGAGTGTGAAGCTAATCCTACTGATAACAAAAAAATCATGGTTATCGGCGGTGGTCCAAACCGTATTGGTCAAGGTATTGAGTTTGATTACTGCTGTGTACATGCAGCTCTTGCCATGCGTGAAGATGGATATGAGACCATCATGGTCAACTGTAACCCTGAAACGGTATCGACAGATTATGACACCTCAGATCGCTTATATTTCGAATCTATCACGTTAGAGGATGTACTAGAAATCGTACGTATCGAAAAACCAGACGGTGTTATCGTGCAGTTTGGCGGTCAAACACCGCTTAAGCTTGCGCGTAGCTTAGAAGCTGCTGGCGTTAACATCATTGGTACCTCTCCTGACGCTATCGACCGTGCAGAAGACCGTGAGCGCTTCCAACATATGATACAGCAGCTTAATCTTATCCAGCCACCAAATGCACTTGCCACAAGTATGGAAGATGGACTGGTGAAAGCTAAAGATGTCGGCTATCCTTTGGTCGTCCGTCCCTCGTATGTACTAGGTGGCCGTGCGATGGAAATCGTCTATAATGAGGATGAGCTTAAGCACTATCTGCGTACCGCTGTCCAAGCGTCAAATGAAGCACCTGTATTGTTAGACCGCTTCTTAGATGACGCTATTGAGGTCGATGTTGACTGTGTTAGTGATGGCAATGAAGTCGTTATCGGCGGTATCATGCAGCACATTGAGCAAGCTGGTGTGCACTCTGGTGACTCAGCCTGCTCGCTACCCCCCTATTCACTGTCTCAAGAGATTTGTGATGAAATGCGGGTTCAGACTATTGCTATGGCTAAAGAGCTTGGCGTGGTCGGTCTGATGAACGTCCAGTTTGCAGTGAAGGATGGCACGGTTTATATTCTAGAAGTGAACCCTCGTGCAGCGCGTACAGTACCTTTTGTCTCTAAATGTATCGGTACATCATTGGCGCAAGTGGCAGCACGTTGTATGGCAGGCACATCGTTACAAGACCAGAAATTTACCAAAGAAATTAAGCCAGCCTTCTTTGCGGTTAAAGAATCGGTATTCCCCTTTGCTAAGTTCCCAGGAGTTGATCCAATCTTAAGCCCTGAAATGAAATCAACAGGTGAGGTTATGGGCGTCGGTAAGACCTTTGGGGAGGCCTTCTACAAAGGTATTATCGCCACCAATGAGCGTCTACCCGGATTGCCAAAAGAAGGCGAGACCAAAACGGCCTTTGTCTCTGTGCGCGACAGTGACAAACCAAACTTAGTGCCTATCGCTCAACAGCTTCTTGATTATGGATTTAAGCTGGTCGCGACGGCTGGGACACAACTGTATCTTAGCGAACAAGGTATTGAGTGTACTCGAGTCAACAAAGTGACAGAGGGTCGTCCTCATATTGTTGATGCCTTGAAAAATGGCGAAATTGACCTTATTATTAATACAACTGAAGGCAAACAGGCGCAAGAAGACTCATTTTCCATTCGCCGAAATGCCTTACAAAGTAAAGTATTCTATGTGACGACGCTTGGTGCGGCCAATGCGATATGTAAGTCTTACGCTATTGACTTACCCTTTGAGGTTTATAAACTACAGACCTTACATGAGCAAGCCGAACTTGCTAGATAGGAATATCCTTTCATTTAGAGTAAGCTTAAATACTTAGAGTTGTCTAAAAGAGTTAGTGCTCATAATGGCTATGTGATCTAAAGTATAAGGTATTTTTAATCATTTAAGGTTAGCGTTCATAGGATTTAAAACTCTGAACGCTAACTTATATCATTTGCTTTTTACTTTGATTTTAGATATTGTGAACATTAACTAAGTGTTTAATATGTCGGTCATTCTGATGAAACCGTACTTTTTTAAAGTCTTAAATGGTTTTGATTGGCTTTTATTATTTACATAGCCTCTTTTATATTTCATTAGCCAATTTATTTATATATTTAATCGGCTGAATTTAGTGAAAGTCAAAAGTAAAGCCAATAGTCTATTATATTTTATATTGCTAATCGACGATTTCGGTTAGCAATTTTTATTATAAGCAGGTTTTGTAAGCATTTTATTTGTTTAAGTTTTTATATAGTTATAGGTATCTAAATGAGATACAAGCCAACCAAGCCCAAGTACTACTCTAGTAGGCTTAGTAAGGTTAACGCTGTCGCTCTTTAGTTTGCCTAAGGCTATAGTGGTTAATTTTAGTACACTATCTTTAGTACGATAGTCATCACTTTCTTTATTCTTTATTTTTAATTCACATAGGACCCAAATGAAGGGTGCTGTGGGATTTTTTTACTTATTAATTTTGTTCATCTATATGTATATGAGGAAGATGATATGCAACGTTACCCTATGACACCCCAAGGTCATGCTGCGTTAGAAGCAGAGCTTAAACAACTTAAAACGGTTGATCGTCCCCGTATTACCGCCTCTATTGCAGAAGCTCGTGAACATGGCGATTTAAAAGAAAACGCTGAATATCATGCTGCTCGTGAGCAACAAGGATTTTGTGAAGCTCGTATTCGTGATATAGAAGCTAAGTTATCCGCCGCCCAAGTTATCGACCCTTCTACACTACCTCGTGAAGGTCGAGTTGTCTTCGGTGTGACTGTGGTGATTGAGAACTTAGATACTGAAGAAGAGAAACGCTATCAGATAGTCGGGGATGATGAAGCGGATTTTAAAAATAACAAAATCTCAGTTAACTCACCTATAGCTCGCGGCTTGATCGGCAAGTCCGAGGGTGATGAAGCCCGTATTCAAACGCCAAGCGGTGTCGTTGAGTTTGAAATTGTCGAAGTCATTTATGATTAATCTTATAAATATCGAAAATTTTGAACTAATTTAAAAATAAGGTATTTTTAACTTTTAATACCTGTTTCAATTACCTAGAGTTCAGTATTTTTATAGCCTGAAGCGGTATTTTTAAGTCATTAGTAAAGAGGGGCTGAACTCTAGCGTCACTTGCAATATTAGTGCCATTGATGTTAAGTTACAAAAACACAACACTGACACATTTCTTTGTGACACTTGTTGTGTATCTTTAGCACTCAAGGTTTTACAGTCAGTATTAATAATCTCTGTAATCTTTTATTCAATTAGTTTTAATCTTTAATTTATTTTTCAATTAAAGGTATATTTTAATAGTAAATGCATAATCTTTTGAGTTCTATGACATTAGATAAATGCTTACGAGGCAATTATGAAGAAATTCACATCAGCTTTATGTGCGCTAGCATGCATAGTAGGAGCGAGTAATTTAGCTCTTGCTACTGAAACTAAGCAAACTATCAGCGTTAAAAGCCCAAGCGATATCGACAGTGTACTCAATGAGTTAGCACGCAAACAAAACCAACCGACTTCTTTACTTCAAACATCTTTTGAACCTACTTCACTTGCTACCAATAGTGCTTTGATTAAATCAAACGCTAACATGGTAACTACAGATGATGAAGATGTGCTTTCACATCTTACTTTAGTGGCTTCAAACTCGGTCAATAATTTCAAACAAAGTGGTCGTGCTTCTTGGTATGGCGGCAAATTTCATGGCAGAAAAACTGCCAGTGGTGAACGTTTTGATATGCATTCCATGACTGCTGCACATCGCTCTTTACCTTTTAATACTTATTTAAAAGTAACCAATAAGTCTAATGGTAAAAGCGTTGTGGTTAAAGTAAATGATCGTGGTCCATTCCATGGTAACCGTGTTCTTGACTTATCTTACGGTGCTGCCAAAAAGATTGGTCTAGTTAGCCGCGGTATTACGAATGTTACGATTGAGAAAGTGGGTTCGCCATAGTTATTATTAATGGTATCTTTGACAATTAGTCATATTAAGACAACCTACTCTAAATCTACATTAAAATAAAATAATACACCCTTCTCTGTTTTCTAAAGAGTATGGATAAAAAAAGATCTGCATTGCAGGTCTTTTTTTTTGTCTTAATGTTAGGCACTTACATTCTAATTTCGTTTTTATAGTCTGCGAACTAAACGACTAAACGATTACAGTGTTAACCTCGTTAAGCCTACTGTAATAATACTTGCACTCGGTTGCGTTGAAAGTATTTTAAACTTCTTTGACTGTATATTCATCAATTAGTCGTTTCTTAGTTTTATAAAACGTAACCCCTTAATTTTCACTTAAATGACATTATAAGTTACTATACTTCGGTAACTTATTAATAATAAATAATTTTTTCTTAGCTATCGCATTATTTAAGGTTTTATGAGAAACTTATAAAAATACTGTTGACAGTATATTTTATCAATTAACAAACAAATGTCTTATTTTAATGTAAGATAGGTTTTATTTAACATGATATTAAGCGTATTCTTTGAGATAGACATGGGTCTGTAAATTAAAAGTTATTAAATAGCGCAGTCCGTCACTAACATGTGTTTAGCGAGACAATAAAACTATGAACTCTATTGATAGTAACCACCGATGTTTACCAATGTATCCAAAGGCTAAGAATGCTGATTCGCTGACATTGTATTTAGTTACTGATCATAATATGTGTCAAGGAAAAGGACTTATCGATACAGTGTGCGATGCCATAGAGGGCGGGGTGAGCTTCGTACAATTGCGGGACAAGATATCTGATGATGACACCTTGTATAAGGTAGCCTGTGAGCTCAAAGAAGCCATTGATGGCCGTGTACCATTGATCATGAATGATAAAGTTCATATCGCTAAAAAAGCCAAACTCGATGGCGCACATATCGGTCAGAGTGATCTGAACGTCATTGAAGCACGAGAGATTTTAGGGCCAGAGGCATGGTTAGGCCTGTCCATAAATACAATAGATCAATTGCAGTATGCTCATACTCACTACCTAGATCTGCTAGATTATTTTGGAGTTGGTCCAATTTTTGCTACAAATACCAAGAGTGATCACGCAGCACCTATTGGCATAGAGGGATTACGTCATCTGGTTGAGGTCAGTCAATTACCTACAGTCGCTATCGGGGGTATTAATCTTGATAACGCTCAAGCAGTTTACGGAACAGGATGCAACGGCATTGCGGTGGTGTCAGCGATATGTGCTACCAATAGTCCTAAAGACGCCTCAAAACGATTAATTTCTGCGCTAACGCCTAACCTTTAATTCATTTATATATTCTATAAACTTCAAACAGTAATAAATAAGTGTAAGAGTTGCCAAACACAATGTCATTGTTATTAATCTTCATAATAAATAAGACGATGATATAAATTATGTTGGTTTTTTTTGGTAAGACTTAAATAAGGAAAAATAAAATGATAACAAATATTCTCACTATAGCCGGCACAGATTGCACAGGCGGCGCAGGTATTCAAGCCGACATAAAAACCATCAGCGCTAATGGCAGTTATGCCCTGAGTATTATTACCTCAGTTGTCGCCCAAAACACCCAAGGTGTTCAGCAAGTTGAAATCATGCCGATTGATTTAATACGCGCACAAATCGATTCCGTGTTCAGTGATGTTAAGATTGATGCAGTCAAAATTGGTATGCTGGGTACAGCGGACGTGATTCAATGTGTCGCAGAAGCTATCGATAAGTACCAACCCAATAAGGTTGTCTTAGATCCAGTGATGGTGGCAAAAAGCGGTGACAGACTTTTAGATAGAGAGGCTATAACAGCGTTACGCGATATCCTAATCCCTAAAGTCGGTCTGATCACACCCAACTTACCGGAAGCAGCTGATTTACTTAGTGAAACCGAAGCCATTACTAGAGAAGATATGATTCACCAAGCTAAACTTTTGGTAGTACCAACCTTTTTAAAAGGAGGACATTTACAGCAGGATGAGTCGCCTGACTTACTGCGCATTGATGACAGTTATCAATGGTTTGAAGGCAAACGTATCAAGACTAAAAATAGCCATGGTACTGGGTGTACACTATCTGCCGCTATTGCCACTTATTGGGGTCAAGGTGATAGTCTTGATAAAGCCTGCTGCAAAGCAAAAGAGTACTTGACCGGTGCCTTAAGCCATGCCGATGATTTGCATGTGGGTAAAGGACATGGTCCTGTGCACCACTTCTATAAATATTACTAAACGGCAACGTTTTTAAATTAGCTTAATCAAATGACATGAGTAATAAAATTTTAACTTTTAACACCACATTTAAATAGTTGCTTTTAAATAGCTGCTTTTCAAGACTAAAGCTCAAAAGCTCTGTCAATGGCATCATCTAGACGATCTGCGGTAATAACGTTTATGCCCTTAAATTGTCCCATCAGACTTTTCGGGGCATTGGCTTTAGGTACGATAGCATGTGTAAAACCATGCTTCATCGCCTCTTTCAATCGCTCCTGTCCATTAGGAACTGGTCTAATCTCTCCAGACAATCCTACTTCTCCAAATACAGCCAATGAGGATGGAAGGGGCTTCTCTTTGATACTTGAGGCACACGCTAACAATACAGCCAAATCAGAACCGGTTTCCATCACTTTGACACCGCCAACCACATTGACATAGACATCTTGACCACTGGTGTGAATACCTCCATGACGATGCATGACAGCGAGTAGCATTGCCAATCGCTGCTGATCTAACCCTAACGCCATACGTCTTGGCTGACCGGTAGAGTCATCTACTAAAGCCTGTACCTCAACCAGTAAAGGCCTTGTACCCTCACGACTTACCATAACCACAGAACCTGATATCGGCTTGTCATAACGACTTAAAAATATGGCCGAAGGATTGGCGACTTCTTTTAAGCCTGTATCCGTCATACCAAAAATGCCTAGTTCATTCACTGCTCCAAAGCGATTTTTAACCGCCCGAATCATGCGAAACCTTGAGTCTGACTGCCCTTCAAAGTATAAGACAGTATCTACCATATGCTCTAATACACGAGGCCCTGCTAACGTGCCCTCTTTAGTCACATGACCCACTAAAAATAAAGCGGTGCCGGTTTGTTTGGCATAACGCGTCAACATCGCAGCCGACTCACGGATTTGGCTTACCCCACCAGGCGCAGAATTAATCGCATCCGTATATATCGTTTGAATAGAGTCAATAATGGCAACAGCGGGCTGTTCTTGAGTCAATGCAGAACATATGGTCTCAACATTGGTTTCGGTCATCACTTTTAGATAATCACTAGATAGACCCAACCGCTGAGCTCGCATTGCCACTTGTGACAACGACTCTTCTCCAGTGACGTACAATGCACTACCTGATAAAGATTCTGGTTCCGCCATATTTGCGGCAGTTTGCAATAGAATAGTTGACTTGCCTATACCGGGATCACCACCGATCAGTACTACCGAGCCTGCGACCAATCCGCCGCCTAATACCCGATCAAATTCGCTAATACCTGTTGGTAATCGGGTGTCAAATGTCACATTCACAGAGCCTAAAGACACTACCCCACTTTGTGATCCTGAATAATTAAGCCGATCCGAGCTACCTCCTCCTCCGCCCTTATTAGCACTCGTACCACCCACCGCAGCGCGAGATGAAGATACGGGTGACTTATTTGATGTCTTATGATGCGGTAAACTGACATTTGGCGCTTCTACTAGGGTATTCCATTCGCCACAATCCGAACATTGTCCAGACCATTTACCAAAGTATGCCCCGCAGTTTTGGCAAACGTAACTGGTTTTAGATTTTGACATAAATGGCGCCCCTGTTTAGACAGTTGATCAATAATACGAACGAATGGATAATTATAGTGCTGCTCTTAGTCGTTAAAGCTTACGGTAGTGGTCAAAGCTTACAGCGTTAATTTCGCTTCGCTCCAGCACAGGTAACATATTCTGCATAAACATTTGACTATAACAGTTGACAATATTTGAGGTGACTGGCTATTAATCTATTAATAGTAAGAGTAGTTTGAAAGTTAGGGGTTTAGGAGTCAATAATTAGGAAAAATGCAGTTGCGGTATCGCAGCGCTTGAAAACAAAAAGAAATAGCTAACCCATTTTAAAGTCGGCTAGCTATTTAGTCGGTATATCACTTAAAAAAATACAATAGTAAGAATTGAGGACACACCCTAACACAATGCTTGGAAATCTCTACCTAAATAAACCTCTTGTACCAACTCATTATTCAAGATTTCTTCAGAAGTCCCATGAGCAATGATCGATCCCTCACTGACAATATAAGCATGCTCACAAATTGCTAACGTTTCGCGCACGTTGTGATCAGTTATCAATACCCCTATACCGCGATATTTTAGAGCAATAATCACGTCTTTAATATCACTCACCGAGATAGGGTCTACCCCTGCGAATGGCTCATCGAGCAAAATAAATTTTGGATTAGCCGCCAGTGCACGTGCAATCTCACAGCGGCGACGCTCACCACCTGATACACTCATACCCAAAGAGTTCCGCACATGACTTAAGCTAAAGTCAGATATCAACTTTTCAAGCTCTTGTTGTTGAGCGGCTTTATTTAAATCACTACGGGTTTGCAATATCGCTAGGATATTATCCTCAACCGTTAATTTACGAAAAATGGAGGCTTCTTGTGGTAGATATCCAATACCGGCACGCGCGCGTTCATGCATCGCATATTTTGATAAATCTTGGCCGCCAAGTCTTACCACGCCTTTATCCATATTAACCAAACCCACGACCATATAAAAGCTGGTTGTTTTACCGGCGCCATTAGGACCTAACAGCCCTACCACTTGACCTGGTTCAACGCTAAAAGAAACGTCTTTTACAACCCATCGCTTACCATAGCGTTTGGCGAGATTTCGCATCGTCAAGGCAGTTTCAGAAGCTGAGGGAATATCACCTAAATCTGATACGTGTTCTAAGGATTGAAAACCCTCATCTACCTTATTATCTAAGCTTATGTCTGAGTCTGGGTTTGCATCTACCGTAACATTAACATCTGAATCAGGGTGTTCATTCTTTGGGTTACTCATGGCCTACCTAATTCCTGTTCTATTACCCGAGGTTGAACTGGGTGGGAAGATTAGCTCAACGCGTTGACTGCCGCCAGCAGTGGCTTCTACATCCCCCACCTTGAGACTATAACGTATCACGTTACCAGAAAAACTAGCGCCATTTTGAGTTAGCTTTGCATTCCCCGTCAACGTCACGATACCATTTTGTGCATTGTAATCAATTTTATTGGCTTGCCCTTTCGCCAACCCTTTTTCTTGAGTGACTATTTGTTGCATAGTGGCAGGACGACCAGTAGCAACTGCCGACTGAATACTACGACCGTTTGATAAGTTAACTGTTATATTGTCAGCAGCTAATTTTAAGGTTCCTTGGGTAATCGTTACATTTCCTGAATATGAGGTTACGCCCGTACGCTCACTATAGGTTGCCCTATCCGCTAACAATCTTATGGGTTGTTGGGCATCAGAAGGAAGAGCCGAGGCAGTTATCGAAACCGTTGATGCCGCAAAGGTCGCCGATAGTACTGCTAAAGCAGTTAACCCTTTCGAATATTTATTTGAACAAATTTGCGCTAGGATTTTAGAGCGTTGATTCACAGTATGTTTCCTAAAATTATGGCGTTAATGTATGGCTGATAATAGAAGCTTAAATAAGCTAATTGGGTTAAAGCTAATTAGGATCAAGCTATTAGGGGTTATAAAATCATTTTCTAGATAAACCGTAAGTTTAAGCAAGTATAGAAATTAACCTATCGAGTGAGGATACTGCAAACGCTACAAAAAGTAGGTTCATTTCAAAAGCCTGACCAAGTCTAATAAGGATAGGATAACTTGTATAAAAGGTATAAGTTCACTCAATATAATCCATTATATGGATATCTGTCAGTCTATTTTGTTAATAAACCTATCGGTTCGCAAACAATACTAGAAATTAAGTATTGATTCAATCAATCACTTAGGCTGTTCTTTATATCAAAAAAGTGGCTCATCTTTACGGGTTGGGGGCATAAAAGTGACCGCTACTTTTGCAAACTCATAGTCGCCAGTTGTTAAATCAGCGTTAAAGCTTTGCGATTCAAAGCTATTATCAGCTTGAGTTACCTCAATGGGTTTTTCGCTATAAACTCTTTTTTGTTCCAAATCACCAATTAATTCAGAAGCCACCAGCTTTAAGGGTGGTTTGACTGTTCGGGCGGTCTGATAACCATCCGTTAATGAAGGGTTCGCCTGACTTGAAAACATCACATTATTGGTCATCACTACTTTAGACAGCTCATGATACATTTTGGCTTCGTCTGCATTAATCACCACATTTTGTGAGGCACTAGGTCGCCAATTTAACGTCATAGAAACTAATTTATCAAGATTGTCATCCGAATAATGCGTTAAATTATCAGCAGTTAGAGAATACTCCGCCACCCCCTCATCATTCGTCTGGACCGCTAAAATATCGGTCGCTTCATATTCAATATTAGAGGTGGATAAATTTATTACAGAGTCAAGATCACCTTCATTACGATAAAACCATACCGCAAAAAGGGCAACAATCAAGGATAAAATAAATAAAAAACGAGTATTCATGACACCTCTTTATGCCCTTAAATAAAACTAGCGTAAATAATACTTAATATTCACTTAAAATTATGTTGCCAATGATAAATATGAGTATGACAATGAAAGCGTTCAAATACTACTTTGAATCACCCAATAACGACTATAAAATCATACTAAGCCGACACTATTTATCCAGTATATACTCGATAAGGTGTTGCTCATACTTACCATGACCCTTTAAGATTAAGTCACACACTTCTCGTACCGCTCCCTCACCGCCTGCTTTGGTTGTTACCATCATCACACGACTTAAGACTTCTTGATGAGCATTAGGAACGGTTGCCGAAAACCCGACTGACTGTAGTGCTTTAATATCAGGTAAGTCATCGCCCATATAAGCACATTCTTCTAGTTGGATAGATAAGTCAGACAATAATTGATTTAGAGCGTCAAGTTTATCATCTCGACCTTGAATAACGTAATCAATTTCCATCTCCTTGGCACGCTTACTCACCATAGGACTTGAACGACCAGTAATAATAGCCGTTTTCACGCCAGCTAATTTTACAGACTTTACCCCTATCCCATCTTTTACATTAAAAGACTTAGTCTCAATGCCATTGTCATCATAAGTAATATGACCATCAGATAAGATACCATCGACATCTAATACCAACAGTTTGACTTTACTTGCCGCTTTCACTAAATCTTGCATATTAAACCTCTAGTTTTTAATTATAATACGTACTTACCCACATGATTCTATTATTGACAGGCATTTCAGAAGCTTTGCGAAACTTCTAAATTTATATAATCTTGTAGACCCTGTGAAGACTCAACTAACCCCAGCTTGAAGTAAGTCATGAATGGTAATCACTCCTTCTAAATGCTGTCTGTCATCGACTATCAGTAACTGATTGATAGATTTCTCATTCATCACACTAAGCGCATCTGATGCACGCAAGTCCTTTGAAACTTGCTTGGGGTTAGGTGTCATAATTTCCGACATAGGGGTATCTAAGTCGATGTGTTTTTCTAAAGCGCGTCTAAGGTCACCATCTGTAAAGATACCAATGACTTTTTGTTGACTGTCCACAACCACTGCCATACCCAGACGACCACTGGTCATTACAAACAGTGCCTGATGTAAACGGGTATCTTTAGAGACAATGGGTAACTCTAAATTTGTTTCCGCTTGATGCATTAAATCACTGACTCGCATTAATAACTTACGGCCTAAAGTGCCAGCAGGATGTGATAATGCAAAATCTTCAGAGGTAAAATGACGAGAGTGAACTAAGGCTACCGCTATGGCATCTCCTAGTGCTAAAGTAGCCGTTGTACTTGATGTAGGTGCTAAACCCAGTGGACACGCCTCTTCGAATGCACCTAAGGTTAAGGCAACATCAGCTGACTTAGGCAACATACCTCGTTTATCACGGCTAATACTAATTAGGGGAATCTTTAGGTGCTTCACAACAGGCAATAATGTCTTAATCTCATCAGATTCACCCGAATTTGATATCGCTAGCAGTACATCTCCTGAAACTAACATGCCCAAGTCACCATGCCCAGCTTCACCAGGATGCATAAAGAATGCAGGAGTGCCAGTAGAGGCGAAAGTCGCGGCTATTTTTCGTCCGATATGTCCTGATTTTCCCATACCGGTTACGACTACTCGACCTTGACAGTTTAGGATAAGCTCGCAGGCTTGTACGAACCGCTCATCCAACTGTTCAATTAAGAGCTCTAAAGCCTCTTGTTCGGTACGTATGGCGTCAATTGCATATTGAATATACTGTTCGGGTGGCGATGAAGAAGTAGAAGGTTTCATAGATAGCTAGGTCTGTAGTATATGATTAGGGGCATTACAACGGATAATAGTTTAGCATATTTCGCATCATTCAGATGCATTCAGACATGTCATCATAACTTTTAAATCGTAAAAAAACCTGCATTTCAGCAGGCATAAATATATAAAATTAATCTAAACATTCGTCATATGTATAAGCGATAAAATGAATCCCTAGAAAGAAAGAGCTAAATTAACTCTAATTTTTAATCATCGCCAAAGTCATCATTACTATCGTCATTATGATGGGGTTGTGTCGGGGCATCAAACCCACCCTTTTCAAAGCTACGTTCCTCAAAGCCACGTTGTGGACGGTTTGCACCAAATGTTCTATCAGAGTCAAACGATCGATCGCCTTCAAAACCGCGCTCTACACCAAAGCCACGCTCTTGGATAAAACCTCCACGCTCTTGATTAAACCCTCTATCTGAAAATCCGCTACGGTTAAAACCTGTACGCTTGCTTGCAAACCCACCTGGCTCAAAACCGGGCGCACCGCGCTCAAAACCACCAGATACCGCTGGCGTAGCGCCAAACCCACCTTGGTATCCAGCCACTGGCTTAGACCCACTTGTAGAGGCACTACTACTGCGTGGATTTCGAGCAGGAACGACGGTTGAAATAGCATGCTTGTACACCATCTGACTGACAGTGTTTTTGAGTAAGACAACGTATTGATCAAATGACTCAATTTGACCTTGTAATTTGATACCATTGACTAAAAAAATAGAGACTGGAATACGGTCTTTTCGCAAAGAATTCAAAAATGGATCTTGTAATGTTTGTCCCTTGGACATGAGGTGTCTCCTTAATTTTAATTTATTATAAGTGGATGACAATAATAATTAGGGTATTACTTATAATTATACTTTTAATGTATTTTCCAATAATAATTTACGTTTACTTACTAATTAACAACATTAAATATATGAAAGTAGATACTCTTTTGCGTCATTAATTGATTTAAATTGTTGAATAGACTTGTTTCTCGTTTCACTCAAAGGAGCATGATATATCTTACGATCCCTCTGTGAATCACTGCTATCAAGCGTATTGCTATCAAGTGAATTGTTATCGAATAAAGCAGGGTCTGAATGAGTTGCCACTAGGTTTCTAAGCCATGTAAACTGCCTTTTTGCAAGTTGCCTTGTCGCATATAATGCCTTATTTTTCATGTCTTGACAAGCAAGGTCAAGGTCGGCCGCCTCCCATTGATGCCCACTATTTTCAACAGCTCGATGAGATAATACCATCCTATCTGTCATAGGATGAGCCGTTTCGATTAAATAGTCAATTACCTGTCTGTACCCGACACAGCGCATCGATGGCATATCTGGTGATAAAGGATATTTTTTTAATAAAGAGATAACCTCATCAAAGAAGCCTTCCTCCCACATGAGTTGTAACCGTCGTTCAATGCGTTGATGTAGCCATTGCCTATCAGGCATGACAGCTACTCCAAGCCAGTATTGATCTGGATTATCTGATAGCACCTGTTTAGGAAGTTGTTGCCAATAGCTTAGAGGCTTACCTGTTTGTTTATACACCTCTACTGCACGCGTAATTCTTTGGGTGTCACCTTCAGGTAACCGCTGCGCGATGACAGGGTCGACGTCGGTCAAGTAGTTATGCAATACCTCAATGCCCGCTTGTTGGCGCCAAGACTCGACCTCTTCTCGTACCTCAATGTCTGTGTCTGGCACTGGAGACAACCCTGTAAACAGCGCCATATAATACATCATCGTACCACCAACCAATAACGGTATTTTGCCTCGGTTATGTATCTCCTCAATTAAACGCTCTACATCTGCGACAAAGTTTGCAACACTGTAAGTATCGGTAGGATCTATAATATCGACCAAATGATGTGGATATTGTTCCAGCTCTTCAGAGGTAGGTTTTGCCGTGCCAATATTCATGTCACGATAAATCAGCGCTGAATCCACTGAGACAATTTCAAATCGACCAGTATCGTAAAGCTCATAAGCCAAAGACGTTTTACCACTGGCTGTTGGCGCCATCAAGCAAACCACAGCATTATCTGGTAGCTTAGACTGACTTAGAGGCTTTATGCTCAAATTTGGACTCATTGTATTAAACTCTTTTGGATAAGCGAATATAGGGACTGGTTAACATCAACTCAATAAGTTGTTTAAAAGACATCTGAGTGAGGGCATAATCACTTAATTGCTGCTTCAAATTTGACGCCTTATTTGAGAATATCCTATTCTCATCATTAACTTTTTGATCTATTTGTCGTGTTTCTATATTTTCATTTTCACTTTTGTCATGCAAATGACGATGTTCCAGTTGACTCTGTTGAATATGAGATAAGAGTGCCATATTTATCCAATTAATTTTGTCAGTAATATCTGTGCACTGATAATAGTCATTGATGTCCATTGATTGATCACTTGAATCTGTTTCTAACCAATCTTCTAACAGCAGATCTTCTAGCAAAGTTTGCTCTTCAATCACAAACACATCGCTTTTATACTGTATTAAAACTAAATTAAAGCTAGCTTGAGCCTCTAGCTGATCTTCTGCATCACTTTCTATCTGAGCTTCTAGCTGAACTTCTACCTGAACTTCTAATAGGCGCTTTTGACACTGTTTGAATAAGTGTTCATTTAATTCACTATTTTGAATTAACTCACTACTTTGAATAATATAAAGGCATTGTGCTTGTGAGCCTGTATGTACTAAATTTGACTCATCTTGTTTGTTATTCACCCTATAATAATGACGTGTATACGGGTTATTAGGGTGCCTGTTTTCGAAGCTACTGTTTTGAAAGCTGCTGTTTTTAAAACTGCTTATCTCAAAGCCGCTTAATTCGGGATTATGGACATTTCTTGATTCTAATTCATGCCCCTCACCAGTCGCTAAATAAGGACGGTGGCCTTTTGACTGACCGTCAGGCTCATAAGGGGTATACGATTCATTTACCCCCATATTAACTTTGCCAGCGTTTTCTATACCTTTAGAATCAATGCTGTGTGTTAATGAGCTTTGTTGCAATGTGCTGTGTTTTAACGAGCTTTGCTGAGGGGTTAATGACGACGAGCTTCTAGACTGGCTAGATCTCGTATTGGATTGTTGCGATTGTCTTTTTTGCCACAGTTGTAGAGCATCTCTAACCCCCACTTCTAAATGAGCTGTAATGTTAGCAAGATTCTGAATTTTGATGCACTGTTTTGAAGGATGAACGTTTAAGTTAAGCCAGTCCTTGGGAAGATTAAAGAACAGCACATATCCTAAGCTGCTTATAGTATTAGTATTAGCATTGGTTTCACTAAACATTGTCATTGACGCACTCTCTCGCAAGCTTTGCGAAATACGTCTGTCTTTTACCAATCGCCCATTGATATATATCAGCTTGTAAGCTGGGTTAATAATAGGCACAACACTGGGAATTAAAAAGCCATTAATACCCAGCTGTTGACTCTCATAGTCAACTGCTCCGTGTGATTGCAAGCCTTCAAGACTTATATCAATTGGTTGTAGGTTAGTATCATCAAGTAAGTTAGCTTGCTGATGTGACCCCGGTAATACCGCTTTTAATCGAGCCAGCACAGATTGCATTAGCGCTGACTTTAGGACCTCTGGCTGACTCGTATCATGTCCATGGCTAATATGCTGGGCAATATCCGTTGGATGAATCGCCGTAAAATTATAACGGCGCTTGTCATTGTGCCAAAGACTAAAGCTGACATCACTTGCCACTAACGCCAACTGCTTGACCACCATTTCAATATGGGCGTATTCAGTAGAAATAGACTTTAAGTTCCCACGCCGCGCAGGAACATTAAAATATAAGTCTTTGACGGTTACTGTCGTCCCTTGAGGATGAACCACCGGTATAAGCTCTGGGGTATCCTCTAATATTCCAGCGACATTCAACTCTCGACCGATACCCTGATGGTCACAGCAACTTTTCAAGGTCATTCTCGACACCGCTGCGGTGGCTGCTAATGCCTCCCCTCGAAAGCCTAACGTCGCTATGCCTTGTAAGTGTGCCACATCTGCTATCTTGCTGGTAGCAAAGCGCGTTACCGCCATTATCATGTCATCCGGATGAATGCCACATCCATTATCAGCCACCTCTATAATACCCATGCCCCCTTGAGTAATGCGAATATCAATAGAGGTTGCCCCCGCATCAATCGCATTTTCAATCAGTTCTTTCACTACTGACGCGGGGCGAGTGACCACTTCACCTGCAGCCAGTTGATTGACCAGTAGCGGCGGCAGTTTTCTAATCCGATTATTGGTTTGAGCAGAGTTTTCGCTGACGGTCATTAGTTACTTATATCTTATTGTTAAGGGAGTTTTATATTTATTAGGAGCGCTTAATAGTGGAAGAGAATGATAGGTTGGCATAGTCTATCACCACCTCTCTTACCTCAGCCCCATCCTGTAGCGCCACTGTGATATTAATCGTCATGACTGGATCTGGTAGGTAGTCCTGTGCACGACTTGCCCACTCTATAATGACCAAAGCTTGAGGGTCATCAAGATACTCTTCAAAGCCAATAAAAGACAATTCCTCAGGATCTTGTAAACGGTATAAATCTGCATGATAGACACGTCTAATCAGTGGATTGGTAGACTGCGCTAGCTCATAAGGCTCCACTAACGTATAAGTGGGACTTTTAACCGATCCCTCATGACCCAGTGCTCTGAGCCAGTAACGGGTTAAGGTCGTTTTTCCTGCACCCAAGTCACCTGATAGCCAGACACTCCCGCTTAAAGAGGACGTTGCTAATCGTTTGGCAAGTGCTTGCGTATCAGCCTCAGATTTTAAAATTAGGGTTTCAGTTTGGTTTGCCATATTACTTTGGTCACGAATCCATAAAATGAAGTTTATTAATAAAAGGGTTGAGCTTAAGGGTTGAAGCAAAAAAGACAGTTAAAACGGGTTAAACAAAAAGAGCGAGAACAAGATTGATGTGAAAAGAGGTCATTTTACTTGTAGAGTTACTTCTGGATTCTCAAAGCACTCGCCAGCGATAAGCTTATCGTACATTTTTGGATCATGCCACTCTTGACGTACTTGCTCGCTAAACTCAAACTGCTCTAATTGCAATTTACCCATATGTTCATTAGCAACATCTTCAGCGAAACACTGCGCGTATCCGGTTGCCGTTTCATGAGCAATGACCGAATACACCGATACATCTGCTTCCCCATTGGCCATTTTGGTTTGATTTAAAATACTTTGTGCCCAAAAAAATATAATTCGTGAGAACTGCTCAGCAGATGGAGAAACAGGCAGGCTGATCCAACGTGCACTAAATTTTTTGCACATTGCAATGTACTCTGGATCGTCTTTATTCCAAAAACAAATCGCATGATCAAAGCTGTCAATGATATCTTTTATAGATGATTTCAATAACCCAAAGTCATAGACCATCTGCCCATTGTCCAATCTATCGGCTTGCAATATCAGTTCAATTTGATAGCTATGACCATGTATTGAACGCTTACATCTATCTGAACTGCAGTTACGCACGATATGTGCGTTTTCGAATTTAAAAAGCTTACGTATACGCATGAATATTCCCACTACGACTAAAAATATTTGAACCAAATCTAGAGATTAACCTATCGAGTCAGGTAAGTCCAAACGCAATAAATCAAACGCTACAATACAATAGATTCAGCGAGCTTAACTAAAAACTGACAATGATAGGTTATTTTATAGAAAAGGCATTACTATCTGCTATAAGCATAGTTTAACACTATAGACAACAAACAAAATGGATAACACAATGCAGTGTTACCCATTTCTAATCAGAATAACAATAAGATCTCATTATTAATATTAAACGTTAATTGAGCGTTAACATAGTTGAGCACTAAATTGTAATCAGCAATCAATTAGGGGTCATATCGCTTATTAAAATTATAAAAGTTATTAAGGTTGTACACCATTTATTATAACGCTTACAGATTTCATAACGCTCATAAAAGCTTAATAATATCTGCCTCAATCGCTTCAGGCTTAGTTGTTGGGGCATACCGATCTATAACGTTACCGTCACGACTAATTAAGAATTTAGTAAAATTCCACTTAATACCATCGGTTAAAAAGCCGCCTTCTTGCTTCTTAAGCCAAGTATAAATAGGGTGCTCATTTTTACCATTGACGTCTACTTTCTCCATCATAAGAAAACTAACGCCATAATTTTTTTGACAAAATGCCCCAATCTCTTCGTTGCTACCCGGATCTTGAGCGCCAAATTGATTGCAAGGGAAGCCAATAACCACCAAGCCCTGATCTTTATACTGCTCGTGCAATTTCTCAAGCCCTTCAAATTGTGGGGTGAACCCGCACTTACTGGCCGTATTGACTATTAACAAGACCTTATCTTTAAAGGTACTAAACTCAACTGGCTTACCGTTTAAGTCATTGGCACTAAAATCATAAATACTCGTCATAATTCTTCCTTGATAGCGGTTAACTTAAGAATGTATGTATTATCTCGTTAATTAATTCATTAAAAGTTAAGAGATTAAAATGGGGTAATGATGTCTGTAATCTAAAATATTGTCTGTCGTCTAAGTCGATAGCTATTTAATCAAAAGCAAAAAACTACTTGTCATCTAAGCCTATGGCTACTGAATTGATACAATAACGAAGACCCGTCGTCTCTTTAGGTCCATCAGGGAACACATGACCTAAGTGACCGCCACAGTTGCTACAAGTCACTTCTACTCGGCGCATACCATGTGACGTATCTAAATGCTCATCTACCGCCGACTCATCCAATGTGGCATCAAAACTTGGCCAACCACAACCCGAATCAAACTTATTGTTCGAATCAAATAATTTGGCGCCACACCCTTTACAACGATACACCCCTTTTTCACTCATGTCATTATGAATACCGGTAAAGGGACGTTCGGTACCTTTTTGACGCAATACGGCATACTCTTCATCAGTCAGACGATCTCGCCAATCTGCTTCCGTTAGTTGTGCAATTTCTTCTTTGGTGAGCTGTGAATCTTGCATATTTTATCCTTAATGTGCCATTTTTACTCAGTCGTGTTTTGGCTCAAATATCATTACTTCAAAGCCTAAGTCAGTATTTCAAAAACCTAATATGTAGACTTGAATAACCATATGTCATTTGACCTGATATTAATTTATGAAGTGTTTTAATAAGTTATTTAATTATGCGGTTTAATAATAGTTATTCAAAGGATTAACCTAATCTACTTACCAAAAAGATAGCAAAGATTACATAACCTTAACTTATCTCAGTTTAATAAATTCAAGGTACCTTATTAAACATGCGTTATCTAGTAATCGGATTGCATAAAATCGAGTTATTTAATAATCGAGTTATCAAATACAGTTTGAATTTATAGTTAGAATTTAGATTCACAAAAAAAATGAACCAAATCAAAATAAAAATATAAGCACTAGCATAAATGCAAGTTATACTTGCATAAATATAAATTACATATAAAATCAAAATGCAATAATATCTTGCATTAAAGCAAACTCTTTTAGTAAACTATCTGGCATATTAGACCTTTATGAAAACCATACTATTTACAATTCATTTATTTCGTTTACGTTTTTAAGTCAGAACACCCGCAAAAAAACTAAATTTAATAGTCCATTTCGTTTAAGCAAAGTGAATCTAAATAATGAGTGAGCAATTAGAACATAAATCCCAAGGCGAACGGCTCAATAAATTGCGTAAAGCGAAAGGGCTGACCGCAGAGCAGCTTGCCAATGCCATGACGGAGGCTGGCTCTAAAGTCAGCCGTGGCGCCATCTCTAACTGGGAACGGGGTATTAATGGAATCGTTTCTTCAAAACTGCCGACCTTGGCCAAAATTTTAGGCTGTAGCGAAGGCTACTTATTGCGTGGTGAGAACACGGAGGTTAAATCAGATTATGAGCAATCTGACTTAGTTCAAAAAGATCAAGAACGCGCTCCTAACCCTAATCGTGTGAAAAGTGTAGACCAACCCCATTCAAAACACTCTGACCAGTTGAATCAGTCATACCAGAACCCTCAAGCAACTAGCCATCACAACACTTCTCCTATTTCATCAAGTATAAGCGATAGTACCATGACCCTTCCAACATCCCCACTTAACCGTAATCCTCTTAAAAAATCTGAAAAACTGCAAAATGTTTGTTATGACATCCGTGGCCCATTACTTAAAACTGCGATGCAGATGGAGGCTCAAGGGCAGCGAATCTTAAAGCTAAATGTCGGCAATCCTGCTCCGTTTAATCTTGAAGCACCGCATGAGATCCTACAAGATGTAGCATTGAACTTGCATAAAGCGACGGGCTATTCTGATTCACAAGGTATCTTCTCAGCTCGAAAAGCCATCTTACAATATTATCAATCAAAAGGCTTGTTATCGGCAGTCGATGTGCGTGATGTCTATCTGGGTAACGGGGTATCAGAGTTAATTGTTATGACCATGCAGGCCTTGATGAATGATGGGGATGAGGTCTTAATACCTATCCCTGATTATCCATTGTGGACTGCGGCCGCAAACCTCGCTGGCGGAACGGCAGTCCACTACCGCTGTAATGAAGAGAATAATTGGCAACCTGATATTGAGGATATTCGCTCAAAAATTACTGATAAAACCCGCGGCATCGTTGTGATAAATCCAAACAATCCAACGGGTGCTTTGTATTCTAATGAAGTACTTTTAGAGATTATTAAGCTTGCTCGCGAGCATGACTTAGTGCTGATGGCAGATGAGATATATGATCGTATTCTTTATGATGATGTGGTACACACCCCGTTGTGTACGTTGGCTCAAGATGTGCTCATCTTAACTTACAATGGCTTATCCAAGTCACACCGTATTGCAGGCTTTCGCGCAGGTTGGCTCATGTTATCAGGTAACAAGGAGCATGCCAGCGACTTTATTGAAGGCTTGGATATGTTAGCATCGATGCGCTTATGTGCCAACGTGCCAGCTCAATATGCGATTCAGACAGCAGTCGGTGGCTATCAAAGTATGCAAGAGTTGACCTCTGAATCAGGGCGTCTGTATAAGCAACGCCAATTAGCGGTCGAACGCTTAAATGCCATCCCTGGTGTTTCGTGCACCATGCCACAAGGGGCATTTTATTGCTTCCCAAAAATAGACCTTGATATTTATCCTATTGAAGATGATATGAAGCTAATGATGGACATGCTCATTGAAGAAAAAGTATTGATGGTCCAAGGTACTGGCTTTAATTGGGACAGGCCAGACCACTTTAGAGTAGTATTTTTACCAAATTTATTAGACTTAGAAAATGCCATGGATCGATTAGATCGCTTCTTTGCCAATAAACGCAAACAGTATGGTACAGAAGCCATTGCAAGCTAATTAACGTCATAGAAACATCTAGTAAATATAGACTAGAGTCTGTATTGATAAACCAACATTATCCTTATTCTCAACTATTAACGCAAGCTGTGGCTTTAGCCCAGTATTTTTGATTAAAGGTCTTGATCTGATGGGTTAAATGAACCAGCCTACTCTGAATTTTAATAAGTTTCGAGCGGGGTAACATTAGCAAAAGTTAGGCTAAGCGGCAGGGGTCACTTAGCCTAACAATCGCTTAGTCTAATAAACGGTTAATAAATCAATACACTTTTTTTCTACTCATAGCTACGATCTTAATTGCTGCATTTAACTATTATAATTGCCTTTCAGTTAAATAGTGCAATATCTCATTCTTATTAGGACGAGTCACCAGCCACTGCGCAAACGCTTCTGCTTTATCAAAGTCTTCACCTAATTTTTTTTGATATAAGCGTTTAAAGTTATTTTCACGCTCCTCAGCTTTTAAACGATTTTGCCAAGGGTCACTGATAACCTTAGTGAGTTTATTTTGCATTTTAAGATACTTAAGAAGTTGCCACTCTCCCTTGTCTAACCAAATATCATTACAAGTGTGGCAAACATTGATGGTGTTTTCATGTTCATTATCCATCAAATATTTAAGCGTATACCTACCACATCCCTGACAAATCAATGCGCCATCGGTGTTTTCTACTTCCATAAAATTAAACTCTGCAGGAAGTTCGGGCTTTCTTTGTCTTAGATTATTTATATGATTGATGGTTTGCTCTTCTAGCCATTCAGAATATGCAGAAAGATAGACATGCACACCATTACAAGTACGACATTTTAAAGCCTCTAAGCTACCATCGAGTAACGTGGGCTGTAAGGTATCCGTTTTACATTTATAGCAGTTCAATTGCATGAGATTTCCAATTTCCATATCTGTTATGTATAGAATACACGAAATGACGCTTAAGTATAAAAAAACCCACCTCTAAATTTAGAAATGGGTCTTTTGAGTGTTTGAATGTCAACTTACCTAATATCGAAACTTGAAATTAACCTTTCAAGGAAGTACCTACCATCTCTTCAGATAACGTCCTTACTATTCAGGTTTAAAGCTGTCTCGTAAAGTGACGGTACGGTTAAACACCGGCTTATCACTGTTGTGTTCAACTGCATCAGAGACAAAATAACCTTCACGTTCAAACTGGAAACGCGTTCCAGGTTCAGCATTTGCAAGAGACGGTTCAACCACCGCATCTAACTCAATTAACGAATCAGCATTTAAGGCATCATGCACATCGTCCACGGCACCAGGGTTATCGACACTAAATAAATGCTCATACAGACGAACTTTAGCAGGAATACCTTGATCGGCTGATACCCAGTGAATGACGCCTTTTACCTTACGGTCTTCAGGGTTATTACCTAAGGTGGTCTTATCAATAGTTGCTTTTAGCTCAACCACATTACCAGCGTCATCTAACACATGCTCTGTCACCGCAAGCACATAAGTATTGCGTAAGCGAATTTCAGACTTTTCTGGAGATAAGCGTTTATAGCCTTTTGGCGGCTCAAGCTCGTAATCGCTCTGATCAATATAGATGGTCTGCGTAAACGGTATTTCACGCTCTCCCATATCGATATTAGGATGGTTTGGCTGAGTAAGCCATAACGTTTTATTGGCATCATCCCAGCGCGCATTGACGCTATCTGCCTTTAAGCTTTCCCACTCACTCACTGCCTCTTCGAAGTTAGTAATGGTGACTTTTAGGGGTCTCAATACAGCCATCCCGCGAGCGGTAGTATTCTCTAAAGACTGCCGAATACTAAACTCAAGTAAACGAAAATCGACAACACTGTCCGCCTTGGTGACACCAACACGATCACAGAAGTCGCGAAGACCTTCAGGCGTATAGCCACGACGACGCATACCCGCGATAGTCGGCATACGCGGATCATCCCAACCTGTCACAACACCTTCATCGACCAGTTGCTTCAATTTACGTTTACTGGTCAAGGTATGATCAACATTTAAACGGCTAAACTCATATTGATGCGGCGGCAAGTCAAAGCCGATCTTCTCAATTGCCCAATCATAAAAAGGACGATGATCTTCAAACTCTAAGGTACATAGAGAATGGGTTACCCCCTCTATCGCATCTGATAACGGATGCGCATAGTCATACATCGGATAGATGCACCATTTATCGCCCGTTTGATGATGGGTTTGCTTCATGACGCGGTAAATAACAGGATCACGCATATTCATATTGGGGCTTGCCATATCAATTTTGGCACGTAACACTGCTTCACCTTCTGCATAATGACCGTTTTTCATATCTTCAAAGCGTTGTAGGTTTTCTGCTACGCTTGCATCTCGCTGAGGCGATGGTTTTCCCGGTTCATTAAACGAGCCACGGTTTTCTTTGATTTGCTCAGGCGTCTGTAAGTCAACGTAAGCATCGCCTTGCTCAATTAATTTAATGGCCCACGCATACAACTGGTCAAAATATCCAGACGCATGATGTGGCTCACCGCCCCATTCAAAGCCTAACCATGTCACATCATTTTCGATATTATCGAGGTAATCCTGTTTTTCTGCTGTGGGATTGGTATCATCAAAGCGCAAATTACAAACACCGCCAAACTCTTGCGCCACACCAAAGTTTAAACAAATAGACTTCACATGACCTAAATGCAAATAACCGTTTGGTTCGGGCGGGAAACGAGTGACAATCTGTTTATATTTATCTTGAGACAGATCTTCTCGAATAATATGACGAATAAAATCGTTTTTTTGATCGTCAGTATGTGCCGCTGCATCACTAACTGTATTATTGGCTTTATTATTGTTACTGCTCATTCAACTACTTCTCCTATGATAAAACCTGGTTAACCTATTATACTTTTGCCATAATTGCCATAATTTTGACCCATTCTATCAGGTTTACCAAATTCTGTAACAGCTAGACACATGACAACCTAAAAAAAAGAGGTTAGACTGACTAAAATTTTGATTATCCCGATTTGATCCCGATTCGATTGACTCGAATTTAAATCAACTAAGAAACGGGTCATTGGGTCGATAATATCTATAATTAGGTTGATTAATAAATTTTCATACCCATCTAAATGTGCAAGGAATTATTGTGAAATCTAGCCAAACACTTAAAACGATAGGATATGGTAGTTTGATATTGCCATTATTTTTAATGGGTTGTACCAATACTACGTCAACTCAAACGCCTAACACCACTATAAATAAACAAACTAAGGAAACACAAATGAGCGATATGCCAGTAGTTCAACTTAATACCTCAATGGGTGAGATCGTTATTGAGCTTAACAAAGAAAAAGCACCAAAAACGGTCGATAACTTCGTCTCATATGTTAAATCAGGTCAATATGATGGCACTATCTTCCATCGTGTTATTCCTAACTTTATGATTCAAGGTGGCGGGATGGACGCTGAGATGAATGAAAAGCCTACCAAAGCTCCTATCGAAAATGAAGCAGACAACGGTCTTAAAAATGACGAAGGTACGATTGCTATGGCACGTACTCAAGACCCTCATTCAGCGACCAGCCAATTTTTTATTAACACCACAGACAACGCTTTCCTAAACCATTCGGGTAAAAATATGCAAGGTTGGGGCTACACCGTATTTGGTAAAGTAACGAGTGGCATGGATGTGGTTAAGAAAATTGAAAGCGTCCCAACGGGCCGCTTTGGTATGCATGCTGATGTACCAAAAGAGCCTGTTATCATTAATTCTGCCGTCATGGTCGATGAATAATCGCTGTTTCCCGAGATAAACTATTTAAGAGCTGTTTAAGGTAATTAACGGAATAAGTCATAATAATGAATGACCAAGATGTCAGTACGACACTTCAACAGTATACCCACTTGATCACCACTCGCCCGCACGATATCACTCGAGTGGTGATCAGTGATTTACATTTGTCTGCCGACGAGCCTGCTTTAGTGCAGGCTTTTTTGGCTTTACTCGATGACTTAGTGGCACTGCCCAACCTTACCGAGCTATATATATTAGGCGACTGGTTTGATGCTTGGATTGGTGATGATGCCTATTTGACGCTCTCTGACTCTGAAAAACAAAGCCACTGGCTTACCCCGTTGATACATAAATTGACCCAGCTTACGGCTAAAAGTTGCCAAATTTTTGTCATGCATGGCAATCGCGACTTTCTAATTGGACAGCCTTTTTGTGATGCGTTTGGTGGCCAATTAATCTCTGAGCCTTATTTGATAAAGACGGGAGGATGTACCTTTCGCCTTGAGCATGGCGATGCCCTTTGTACTGATGATAAAGCTTATCAACGATTCCGTAAGATTATGCGTCAGCCCATTGTTCAATGGCTCATCCTCAAAAAGTCTTTAGACAAACGATTGGCACTGGCAAAACGTATTCGGCAACAAAGTGCACAGGGCAAATTGACCAAATCTATGACCATTATGGATGTCAATCAACCAGCGGTTCACAAAGCATTACAACAGGCCGACGGCTTATTACATGGTCATACCCATCGTCCAGCGATACACCCCGTTCGTCAAAATAGTGACAGCCCGGCAAAGTCACAAGATGAGATGCCTACATTAGATCAAAACGATGATTCTTTAACCAAAATACGATACGTTTTGGGGGATTGGCGGGTGCTAAATAGGTCGGGCTCAACCGAACAGGTGGAAGCTGTTATCGGAATCTTTATACATACTGAGCAAGCTTCTGCTCGCCACTCAATTTCTAGAAGTCTTGTAGATATTAATAAGACTGAAAACTTCCAATTGGTAACCTTTCAGTTTCCAGTCTAGAGGCTATTTATTAAACGTCTGTCTTTTTTTAACTCTGAGTTTTTAATTCTTCGGTTTTAATTCTGCGTAAGACTTAATATTTATGAAAAGCATCACTTATAAAAGCATCACTGTTAATCGAGCAGTTTAAAAAAGTGCTGACGATAATGCTTAAGCTCACGAATTGAATCTCGAATATCATCCATGGCTAAGTGACTGCCTGTTTTTTCAACGCCTTTTAGGATATCGGGGCGCCAGCGATAGCATAGCTCTTTAATAGAGGACACATCCAAATTCCGATAATGGAAGAACTTCTCTAATTGCGGCATCTGCCGTGCTAAAAAGCGGCGGTCTTGGCAAATAGAATTACCACACATTGGCGATTTTCCTTCATCTACCCATTTGCTTAAAAAGGCGATGGTTTCTTTTTCGGCTTCCTCTAGAGTGACACTACTCCGACGTACTCTATCTATTAAGCCAGACTGACCATGCTGTTTGGTATTCCAGTCATCCATCCCATTTAACTTTTGATCAGATACTTTAATCGCAAATACGGGACCTTCTGCCAATACATTTAAATCTTCATCTGTCACTATTGTCGCAATTTCAATAATATCGTCATTCATAGTATCCAATCCGGTCATTTCAAGATCAATCCAGATTAGACCTTTCTTACCTTGATTTTTAATTCTGATTTTATTGGGGTGATCACTCATATTTTTTCCTAAACAACTTGTAATACCGATTTATTGATAATACCCTTTTTTTAAATCAACCTATCTTTATTAAACACGCTTTGCCTATAAATATTAGGTTAAGGCAATTGACGCTCGGTAGATTAACTCTTAAAAACGGTAAATAATTAAATTAAATTCTAAAAACGTTCTTGACGTTATACACATTCAAAAAAGCGTATAGAGGCTATAAAAATCAAAGCCTATGTTAACAAATTTAAATACATTCGCAGCAACTATTACTGACATGGATGTCTTAAACTGTGACTATATTGTACACTCTACTATTTAATTTTATTCTATTAAGTAAACGATATCCTATTAAGCAATGATTGGTTGCTATTATAAACATGAAAAATGAATAAACATGAATGGACCACTTACTAATTTATACCAACCCTTTTTTGAACGTAATTTAAACAAAGGTAAACCATTTATATGGCTTTAATAAGACAACGTAAACTCACCAAACAACAATTAAGACGCATCGACAAACAGCAGGCTGAGCAACAAGAATCGCTTGACGGGAGTCTAATGGACGGGGTTGTCATGGCCCATTATGGCAAACAGCTGGAAGTACAAGTGACTTCCCTGCCCGCTATTATACCGGATCCACCGAGTGTCGCTGACGGTGATCCCGAGCCGTTTTGGCAGTCTATCGAATTGGGTGATATTTGGCGTTGTCATGTGCGTACCAACTTACCGATGATTGCGACTGGCGATAAAGTACGCTGGGTGGCAGACCCCAATACTGGATTTGGTCGTATAGAATCGGTGCAACCGAGAACCTCTTTAATTTCACGTCCTGATCGCTACCATAAGTTAAAACCGGTCGCTGCCAATGTGGATATTCTGGCAATTGTCTTTGCGCCTTTGCCTGCTGCTGCCCCCACTTTAATAGACCGTTATTTAGTCGTTTGTCACCATGCTGACGTACAGCCATTATTGGTGCTAAACAAAGCCGATTTATTATCGATAGAAAGCTATGCCTTTACCGAACAGTTATTAACCGATTACCAAAAACTTGGCTATGATACTGTGTTAACTTCTGCACCCTGCCCCGAGAATATTTTACAGTCTGATTATAATACCAAACGTACGACAGACGTAGAGCCTGCGCTCGGGTTGAATCATTTACAACGACACATTAAAGATAAGTTGGTCATATTCGCTGGACAATCAGGTGTGGGAAAAAGCACGCTTGTCAACGCGCTACTTCCTAACTCTGACCAAAGTGTTAATATCATTTCCACCAACTCAAAGCTTGGTCAGCATACCACGACGACCAGTCGACTATTGCCCTTTAATCCAGAAAATTTAACACAAGGCGGTATTGTCGATACGCCTGGCATTCGAGAATATGGCATTTGGCATCTAACCCCTGATGACATTGTAGCGGGATTTGTTGAGCTATATCCGCTCGCAGGCGATTGTCAATTTCGTGATTGTAGACATACCCATAACAGCAAAGGCTGTGCATTATGGGCAGCCGTTGCGGAGGGTAAAGTGCTACAGCGTCGTGTCGAAAGTTTGGTTACTTTGCAAGCAGAGGCGGATACGCCAAGTTATTAATGACGATACTGGGTTTAATGACATCGTAACCCCTTATTATCCACTTAATTAATATAGTCGGTTAATGCATTCCTAACGTTATCACGTTATAATATTCGTCATTAAAATTTTTATTGGAGAAGTGTTTTGTCACTAGATCGTTGGTTTGAATTTATGGGGCACCACCCTTTTTTATTCGGTATTTTGGCTGTCCTTATTGTATTGTTTTTTACGCTAGAAAATAGACGTAGTGGAAAAAAAGTCTCCCCCAATACGCTTGGGACTATGGTGAACTCGCAAAACGCAAAGATTATTGATATTCGTAGCAAAAAGAAATTCGAAACGGGCTACATCCCAGGTAGTCGTAACATACCTTTTACTCAGCTTAAAGACCACTTAACTGAGATTCAAGCCATTGAAGAACCTGTCGTGATTGTCTGTGATATGGGTGTACAAGCAGGCGCTGCTGTACAATTAATCAGTAAGCCCAACGTCTATCGTTTAGAAGGTGGTATTGGTGGCTGGCAAGCGGCAGGTATGCCTTTAGTTGGCGGTCCGAAGAAAAAAGGTAAAACCATCGATGGCAAAGCTAAAGCTCGTTAAGACTTTTAGTTAGAAGATTTTATAACGGCTTTTTTTATTCATCGTTTTACAACCTTATCACTTACCTTATCAATTAATAGCTCTTTGAATGAGTACACTTTCAACTAACAAGCTTTAAATTAGTACCCTTTTAATTAATAACCATAAGGAACCTTTATGACTGCTACAGTTACCGTTTATACCACGCCAATTTGCCCATATTGCTCAAATGCTAAACAACTTTTGAAATCGAAAGATGTCGCTTATGAAGAAATCGGCATGCACGATATCAGCTCTGATGAACGCATGGCATTAATGAAGAAAACCAATAATTATAGAACGGTGCCACAGATCTTTATTGGTGACACTTTCATTGGTGGGTTTGATGAACTCAATGCGCTAAATCAAAGTGGTAAACTTGACGAAATGCTTAACGCTTAATTTTTAAGCCTAAGATTTTATATCTTAGGATGTTTCAATTAAGCATTAGTGCTTATTCAATACAAATTAAGTGAGCATCTAAACTATCATTAACGACAAACATTAATTAAGGACAACGATTATGGCAGAACAACAAGCACAGCCTCAACTTGCTCTAGAACGCATCTACGTAAAAGATATGTCTCTTGAAGTACCTGGAGCTGAAGTATTTACTAAAGAATGGCAACCAGAGCTTGATATCAACTTAGCGACTAATGCTGAAAAACTTGACGACGATCATTATCAAGTGGTTTTAACGGTTACTGTAAACGCTAAAAACTCAAATGAACCAGCATTTATCGCTGAAGTTCATCAAGCGGGTATTTTCTTAATCAAAGACATTCCAGAAGATCAAATTGGCCAAATTTTAGGTGCTTATTGCCCTAATATCTTGTTCCCTTATGCCCGTGAAGTGATTAGTGACATCGTGACTCGTGGTAGCTTCCCTCAGCTATTATTAGCCCCTGTCAACTTTGATCAGGCTTATGCTCAAAGCCAACAGCAAGCCGCTGATGGTCAAGGAAACGCTTAATCGTTTCAGTGCTTATAACATAAGATATTTGATAGCTTAAAATTAACAAACCTCGATTCATAGGAATCGAGGTTTTTTTGACTGTTCACCACTCAAGAATATTTTAACACTCAAGGTTCAAAATCAGCCTTTTAATGACGTTAAGATTTTTTCTTTAACCACATCAATATCTTGAGTCCCATCGAACTGATGATACTTAGGGGCATTAACATCTTTTTGAGCTTTTTGCTGATAAAAATCTACCAAGGTAGAAGTCTGTTCATGATAAGTAGAAAGACGCTCTCGAATGGTCTCTTCTTTATCATCTTCACGCTGTATCAAAGGTTCACCCGTTACATCATCCACACCTTCTTGTTTAGGTGGATTGTATTTAAGGTGATACACACGTCCAGACCCTGGATGCTGACGACGGCCTGATAAGCGAGAAACGATTTCGTCGTCTGGCACACTAATTTCAACCACATGATCAATATCAACGCCCGCATCAACGAGCGCTTCTGCTTGAGGAATAGTGCGTGGAAAACCGTCAAATATACAGCCATTAACACAATCTGGCTTAGATATGCGTTCTTTTACCAGATTGATAATCAAATCATCTGATACTAAGCCACCTGCCTTCATGATGCTCTCTGCTTTTTTACCTAACTCAGAGCCTTCTTTAATAGCTGCACGAAGCATATCGCCGGTTGATATCTGTGGTATATCAAACTCTTTAGATATAAATTGCGCTTGGGTGCCTTTACCTGCCCCTGGAGGCCCTAGCAAAATAATACGCATCATAGTTATAATCCTCTTTAATTATGGAGATGAAAATAGTCATCCTTAAAAATATCAAAACTGCTTAAATAACTGCTTTAATAGGTATCACCCAAGACATTTAATGGGGTTTTATTTAAGGGTCATATAATACTAGCAGTAATTATAAACGTTTCTATAAAAATTCTGTCTTATCATTATTAAGCTCAAATACCTTACATTGTGAGGTAAAAAAGCTCAAGTCATTTTAATGATAAATACCTCTATTACGCAAACCTATGAGTCAAAATAAAGGCTATTTTATTTAAATTATTTAATCAGGGTACCTGTTGGTTTATCTCAATAGCAACGTTTAAGGTACCTGATTTGTTATTGTTGGTGACGGCCTCTTTATAATTTAAAGCAACCTCATTAGAGCTCAAGTCGCCTGCCGTAGCAATCGCGTCCCCTGATTTACTAACCCTTGCTTTAATGACTAATGATGCACCCTCATTCATCGCTTTAGAAAGGGTATGCGTCGGCATCATGGCATCACTATCTGATAGCATGATAGTAATACCTTTAGGGGCGTTTGCAAGCTGAGTCGCTGATATACGTTTCACTGCCAATGGCGCTCCACCCGCTGCTTGTTGAATAGTAACAAATAAAGTGTCACTTGAGGTGATCAGCGGGATTAAGCTACTATTTAAGCTGACGGTGACCGCGACTTCTTTTATGGATTCTGGACTATCACTTATTGGTCGTTTGTTGGCACTCATACTCGCTTCTTGTTGCGCGGCTATATTTTTACTCAGTTCATCCAAGCTATTTAATGCAGCCGTATGATCGCCTTCTCGTGCAGATATTCCTTCACGTAGTTTATTGACCCATGCCTGTGCTTGATCATAATTACCAGAACGCGCCTCTCCCATCGCCATCAACATTTGAGCTCCTTGATGATTAGGATTCGCTTGAAGTACGCTTTGTAGCGCTTGATAGCTTGAGCCATCTAAAAAGCCACCACTGGTAAAAAACTTAGTTTGTGCATAGCTTACCGCGATTTCTTCGTTATCAGGCTCTAAACGATAGGCTCTAGATAACGCCTCAAGTGCTTGATCTTTGGCATCAAACGCCAAAAATATATCAGCCAACCGCATCCACCTCATTGCATCATGAGCATGATGATGTACGTTTGCTTGGATGGCACCCATTAATCCTACAGTGTCCTTAGTCGCCCATTCTGGTGGCGCATCGATTTTACCGGTCAGTAAATCATCAGCAACTTGCGATACCTCATCTTGTGTTTGCCAGAAGTTGACAACAGGACTTCTATCTCCGGATAAAAAATATCCCAAAATAATTAATACCGGCACACAAACTAATATGGTCAAACGTGCCTTCGTACTTCGTGTGAACTGTAACTCTCGTCTCGCTTTATTAAGCGCCGTCGCTTCACCCTCATAATTGCTGTGGCTATTTATATTACCTTTAATAGCATTGTCTTTAATGGCATTGTCTGTACTGTTGCTGACTTTGGCTGAGGAATAATCGCCCGTCAGAGTCTTTTCGTCGATCACTTGGTTTTTATCATCGCTTGCTAAAAGCAGCTGACGTTCTAATTCCGTTTTTTGAGCATTAAACTCAGTCTCACTAATTTGTCCTTTACGATAATCCTCACCAAGCTCATCAAGACGCTGTTTGAATATCTCAACATTAAGCGCAATTAGCTGACTGTTTTGAGCGGATTTATTCACTCGCAGCCATGGCATCAAAACAATGATTGCCAAAATGATTGCTAATAAAATTGCCAGCGCGATAAAAATCACTAACGTTGGCATGATTTGACTCCTTACAAGTTGAGATACACACGGAATAATAAGGTCGGTATGAACAATCTAGCTTCTAATTTAAATCAATAACTTAAATCAATAAATTAAGCCAGTTAATTAAGCCAATAAATTATTTAAGAATTCAGGGCAATATAATGAGCGACAAAAACAGTGACTAGTCGCACACTTTGGGCTTTTAGCTATATTTAATTGACTTAGCTATATTAAATTGACTGAGCTATGTTCATTTATCTGATTTATGTTTATCTAATAAATTTTTGAGTTTTGCCGCTTCTTCACTAGATAAGTTAGCCCCTACTTTATCAAGGTCTTCATTTATGTGATTATTAGTCTTAGGATCGGATGACACTGATTGATGATTATGTCTTATCTTATTTCTAGCGTTGGTCCGCCACAACCATCCCGCAACCAACATAAGCAAAATTAAGGGTGGGAAATACCATAAAATCCAAGTAGAGGGACGTACAGGCGGCTTATAGCTAATAAAGTCTCCATAACGCTCATACATATACTCACGTATTTGGGCATCTGTTTGCCCCGCCTTGACCATTTCATAGGTTTTACGTTTTAAGTCTTGTGCAATCTGAGAATCTGAACCCGCTAAGTTTTGATTTTGGCACTTTGGACAACGAAACTCTTCTATTAAACCTCTATATTGCGCTTCTTGTTGTGGGCTATCAAACTCATAGACCTCTATGGCAGCATTTGCCACAGACGCCATTGAGGCGATAGAAAAAACCAGAGTTAGTATTCTTATCGTAATTTTAAAGAGTCTCAGCAATCGCTGTGAGCAAGTTAGAGAAGTCAGTCCATCTACATAATGTGCGTTCATTTGCATACCTCAGAAATCCTGTCAGTAGCTTCAGAGCTATTGAGTTTGGATTGTTGTACGCCTGATTGCTCGCTTAATTGAGTCAATAAAGACATACAAGGCTCAATTCTTGCTTGCCAATTTTCAGTATTCACCTCTCCGATAATATGCTGACGAATATTACCGTTAGAATCGACCACAAAGGTTTCAGGTGCACCGGTTAAACCTAAATCAATGGCGAAGCTACCACTAAAGTCTCGGAAACTAAATAAGAAAGGATCCCCACCATCCGCCAAATACTTGGCAGCATCTTCGACGTCATCTTTATAATTAACACCGACAATAGGCACACCTTGATCGTGCAGCGTCATTAAAAAGGGATGTTCAATAACACATGTCGGACACCACGAACCCCAGACGTTAATTAAATAAGGCGTATTTGGTAAATCTGCATTGGTTATATTTTTAGAGGGATCGGACAACAGTGGTAGCTCAAACTTTGGCACTGGCCTATTTAACGATTCATTTATGACCACTTCAGTAGGCTTGCCCAGTCTGGCAAAGAACATAATAATTAGCGCGGCAAACACAATGAGAGGAATTAAGAACCAAACCTTAAACTGTGATCGACGCATAATAGGATCTGACATCTTCTACTTCCTCCATAACCTTTTCGAATCAAAGGACAAGACCTTTCATACCCTTTTAAACTGCTTCAAGTCAAACAGTTAAAGTCAAACAGTTAACTTAGCTATTTATAATTCAACCTATTTACCAGTCAATTATAGAGTTTAATGATAACCTAACAGGGCAACTGGCAGTACTTAAATTTAAGCGTATCGAACAAGTTGTTTATGGTTTATTTAATCGATAACGTCGATCAGATATGCTGACTAGTGCGCCCAATGCCATAATAATTGCACCAAGCCATAACCAAGCAATCATAGGCTTAACATAAATACGCACCGCCCACGCACCATTTGGCTCATTGTCATTAATCGGCTCACCTAATGCCACATATAGATCACGCATTAATCGAGTATTGATCCCAGCTTCCGTCATCGGCATACTGCTTACCACGTAATTGCGTTTTTGCGGGTAAAGGGTGGTCACATATTTATCATTTTTCTCGACCCTGATTTCAGCTTGTGTGGCATCATAGTTTTGTCCACGCACCTCATCGAATGTGACCAACGTAAAGTTGTAGTTGTTTACCTGTACTGTCTCGCCCGCTTTCATCGCAACATCTTTTTCAACACTTAAGGCACTGGTTACTCCAATACCTAACGCTATAATTAAGATACCAATATGGGCAATATGCATCCCCCAGTAGTTTGGTTTAAGACGACTGACGCCTTGTAGCGTGCTCGGCGCATTACGCGTTTTATCTTTTATATCGTATCCTATCCAGCCCAACACCCAAAGGCACAATAAGCCAGTAATGATAATCTGCACATTTAGGCTATGTGTAATAAAATAAGTAAGAATCCCTGCTAATAACGCACTGCTTACTATTATCGTTAGCGCAACGCCTAATAAGGGTCTTTTTTCTTGTTTCCATCTTATATTTGAGCCCATGCCCATGACCAAAAGCAGCAACCAAGATAAGGGGACAAACAAAGCATTAAAATAAGGAGGCCCTACAGAGACTTGCCCTAAATTAAAGGAGTCGGCGATAATTGGGTAAAGTGTGCCCAGTAAAACCACTAACGTTGCCACTAAAATGACGATATTATTGATCACCAATAAAGTTTCGCGGGACTTCAAACCATACTGACTTTCAACCGTTAAGCGCCATCCTCGAATGGCAAACAGCAGTAAGCCTGACCCTATCACAATACCTAAAATAGCCAATATGGCTAAACCGCGAGTAGGATCTGCGGCAAATGAATGAACTGAGGTAATGACGCCAGAACGAACCAAAAAAGTACCAAGTAGGCTCAACGCAAAGGCAAAAATAGCCAGCATAATGGTCCAAGCTTTAAATACCCCTCGTTTTTCAGTGACAGCTAACGAGTGAATGAGGGCGGTACAGGCTAGCCAAGGCATTAATGAGGCATTTTCTACTGGGTCCCAAAACCACCATCCGCCCCAGCCTAGCTCGTAATATGCCCACCATGACCCAAGCGCAATACCTAACGTTAAAAATGACCAAGCTGCCAGCGCCCAAGGACGAGACCAACGCGTCCAAACAGCATCTAGTCGACCGGCCCATAACGCTGCCATACAAAAGGCAAAAGGCACAGACATACCGACATACCCCATATAAAGCATAGGGGGGTGGAAGATTAGACCAGGATCTTGCAATAGTGGATTTAAATCAGCCCCATCGACAGCCAAATTGGGTAGAGTACGGTCAAACGGTGATGAAGTGAAAATCAGCATCGCCAGCATCATAAACTGGATTGCCGCCATGATAACCAATACTCTGGCGCGCATATTTAGGGGTAGTCCACGACTGAACCATGCTACTGCCGCCGACCAAGCCGCCAAAATAGTCACCCACAGTAGCAATGATCCTTCATGCCCACCCCATGTGGCAGAAAGTTTATAATACCAAGGCAATAGCGAGTTTGACTGCTGAGTGACATATACCAAGCTAAAATCATTGTAATAAAAGCCTGCCATTAATGACAAAAAAGACACCAGTACAGCAACCAGTTGCGCCCATGCTAAACTAGGCGCCAACCGCTGTAAATGCGTTTGATTTCGCATGATGCCAAATGTCGGCAGTACGACTTGCAATAAAGCCAATATCAATGATGCAACTAATGCAAAATAACCTAGCTCGGTGATTAACATATTCGTTCGCCCTAAAACTACGTCACTATTGTTTGTTTCTTCGTAATGACGGTTATACAAAGCTATTGATGAATATAAACTGCCATTTACGAATGAAGCCACTCATGACTAGAGTGGCTTCAATGGTATCTATTACTTAAGAGGCATATTTTACCACTTTATCCACTAACTGGGTAAAAAACTAGTATTAAATGCAGCCAACCTGCCAAAAATCCCGTCACGCCTCCTAATATAATCAACGTCGTTTCATCTTCTCTGAACGCGGGACGGAGTAAGTTTTGAAACTCATGCGGAGTTAATGCTTTAATACGCTCACAGAATAAACCATATATTTTACTGGCTCGGCTCTCATTGAGCACAGGATCACGAATCGGAACCATGGTTGCGTCGATGGATTTATCGATAATGGTATTTTTAAGTTGACCAAATTCTCGTCTACCTAGCCCTACTCTTAGGGTTGTACTGACAATTGGCGACTCTAGTAGACCATATAAGTGTCGCTTCATGAGGTTTCGAGTTTCAGCAGCTTTATACCCATACATCATCTCATTCATAATATTTTCAAGCGTGACCAACTCTTTGACCACGATCCCTGCAAACACCTCGGAGACTTCAGGCTGGCGCTTCATAAAGCCGCCCTGCCAATTATAGTGACCGATATGAGGTATAACGGGTACGATAAATGGAAACGATTTTGTACGTTTAAATAGCTTTAAAAACTTGATGGGCACAGGTTCGACGGGATTGAACACCATCCATATGGCTATCCAATTGGTCAAAAACCCCCATATCGCTGCAAAAAATGGAACCGTCCAATGCTGAGGTACCAACAAATAGATAAACATTTGCAGTATGCCAAATACAAAGCCTATTAAGGCACTAATATGCCAAATGAAGTTGATTTCTTTTTGACCCACTTTTAAAAACATATTAACCATCAGGCGGCGGTCATTTTCCATCGTACGCACGATCATTTGACGCATATCGACTAAGTCTTCAACATTATGAGTCAGATCGACAACCAGTTCACGCATGATGGTGGGCAACTGCTCGTGACCATACGCATATATTCGTCGCTTTAGAGAATAAGGTAAATTGCTCCACAATGAGGCTGAACGCTCATTCATAATCTCGTCAATGAGTTGCTCTAAATTGACATCGACAGTATTGGTGATGAAGTCCGCCATCTCTTCAGGCTCCATTGCCTGAAAAAATTCATCTAAAGATCCAAGCTTTGACAAGGTTTGATCAACGATTACCCCTGAAATTTTACCTGCCTTTGCAGGCACAATGCCCTGCCAACCTATGCCTTGCCAACCATAAGGTAGGTTTGGAATTTTGATACCCCAAAACTTGATAGGGTAAAATAGCATCTTTAAAGCCATCCACACATGCGCCCATGTCACAAATGCGGTGACAAAAGGGATGGTCAGCATTGCTAAAAATTCTGGATGGGCGCTTAATATTTGCCAAATTGATGAGAACATGTCGGATATATCACTTATACTAAGGCTTGGGTAACCTATTTCCATGTTTGTTACACCATTCTCAACGCCTGCATTAAGGTTAAGGATGATGTGTTTATTGTCATTTTCGTGTGTTGGATTCTAACACACTCAATACAGATTTACTTAAAACCTGTATACACATCTTATAATTAGCTATTTCATCTACATTAAGCTTTTAGTTTGACAAGTAAGGATGCAACAATGCAAAGCTATCAATAATAGTTTGCGGATAATAACGTGATATTATCCGTTATTTCAATAGTCAGGATATCAATAACTAGGATGTCAATAGTTCGCTTCATATATTAAACGCTATTATTTAAGTCTGATGGTTTACTAAGCCAGTTTTTCAATATTCCAATTGGTTCATTAAGCCAATAGGTTCAATGATGACACTACCAGTGTGATATCTATGTCAAGATGTAGCGTTCATTGATGAGAAAATATTTCCTAAAGCCACAGCCAATTTGAAGCTATTTTAACTTGTTATGATATAATTCTTAAATTCGCTTGCTTAATCTTACGAGAGAAACTTTGACTACTTTAACGTTTATCAGGATAATCAAGATTATAAAAGTGTCATTTATGCGTTTATCGATATAACCCCGCCCTTTTTATTTCCTTCAAAGTATACTAATTTAATGAAACAACCCCTGTCGTCAGATATACGCCAAGAAAATCGGGTATTTATAAGCCGTATTTTATTTGCTGCCCTATTTATATTTATTGGGTTAGGTATTCTATTGGCTCGTTATTGGTATTTGCAGGTTTATTCGAATGATAAATATACCACTCAAGCAGAAAACAATAGGGTTAAGCTTATTTCTGATCCGCCGTCACGTGGCTATATTTATGATAGAAATGGTGTTTTATTAGCGGATAATAAGCCTGTATTTACAGCGATGCTGAGTCCTGATGAGGTAAAAGATCCAAAGCGCACTTTAACCTTGTTAGCGCCTATTTTCGACCTGACAGATGAAGATATTAACGATATTCTGGCACGTATAGATAAAAATAAAAACGACCCAGTGACAGTAAAAATCGACGTCAATGAGGAACAAATGGCGCAGTTTAGTGAGCGTCAACCCTTTTTTAGAGGGGTCAGTATTCAAAGCAAATTGACCCGTACCTACCCCTATGACGAGTTATTTGCACATGTCATTGGTTATGTCGGTCGCATTAATGATAAAGAATCTAAACAGATTGATAAAGAGCGATATGCAGGTACTGACCTTATTGGTAAAATTGGCATCGAGAAATATTATGAAGATCTGTTATTAGGTAAGCCCGGCTATCAAGCGGTTGAAACCAATGTGCATGGTGACATACTGCGTAAGCTTGAAAGCATTCCGCCTACGCCGGGCAATGATATTTACCTCAGTTTAGATTATGGCTTACAAAAAGTCGCTCAAGATCAATTAAACGGGCGTCGTGGTGCCATAGTTGCTATTGATCCTCAAAATGGTGATGTTCTCGCCTTTGTGAGTAACCCAAGCTTTGATCCCAATCCTTTTATTTCTGGAATTTCATTTAAGGATTATGCGGCGCTACGTGATGATCCTGATCAGCCGCTTTATAACCGTGCGCTGCAAGGTATGTATCCTCCAGCTTCTACCGTAAAACCCTTTGAAGGACTCGGTGCAATTCATTATGGGTTAATGAGGTGGGAGGATACGATATATGATCCTGGTTATTTCACCCTTCCAGGTGACAGTCACCGCTTTAGGGACTGGAAAAGAGGTGGGCATGGTACTGTTAATCTAACCAAATCAATCGTCATGTCGGTAGATACTTATTATTATAAACTGTCCTATCAAATGGGTATTGAACGCCTTCATGATTGGATGGTTCGTTTTGGTTTTGGTCAAAAAACGGGGATTGACTTACCGAGTGAGAAATCTGGGGTGATGCCGTCTCCAAAATGGAAGATGGATACCTATGGTAAAAAGTGGCTGCCGGGTGAGACCATTTCAGTGAGTATTGGTCAAGGTTATTTCCTAGCGACGCCTTTACAAGTTGCTAATGCCACCGCCATGACCTCAAACCTTGGCAAAAAGCTAACACCGCACATGCTCAAACGAACCGATGGTGCGGCTCAAGTTAACTTAATTGACAAGCCTACTGGTGAAATAGAGTTTAATGGCACATCTGCTGACTGGCTAAGAATGCGCAGTGCGATGGAGCAAACCGTTAAAAGTGGTACGGCGCGCCGCATTTATACGCCTAGATACCGTATGGGCGGAAAAACAGGAACTGCACAGGTAAAATCTATTGCTCAAGGTAAAAGCTATAATAAAAGCTTGCTCGATAAGCGTCATTGGGATCATGCGTGGTTTACCGGTTTTGCCCCGGTTGAAGACCCTCAAATTGCCATCGCTATCTTAGTTGAAAATGGGGGTGGCGGTAGTACTACAGCTGCCCCTATTGGCCGTGCTTTATTTGATTATTGGATGTTACAACGCCCTACCAATCCTATTTTGCCACCGACTGCTGAAGAGCTCGCTGAAATTAAATTAAAAAAAGCAGAAGAAAAAGCACGTTTGGACGCTGAACGTGATGCCGAAATGGCACAAGAAACTCAACAATCAGAGCAGCCTACTCAAAATGAAGCGCCCAGTGATTAAACCTAGTGATTAAACCTAGTGATTAAACCTAGTGATTAAATAAGCTTGTAATGTGGTCCAATAAACTAAGATCCTAATACAAACCAATTTATCAAAGTAGAGCCAAAAGGTAACCCAATGTGCGCCCAACGTCATCGACCTACTAATGCTAAACATGGCGCTAAAAAGACAAAACCCAAAGTAAATAAGAGCCCTAAGACAACCAAGTCTTCAAAGATGTCTCATAAAACATCCAATAAGGTTCGAATCATTGGCGGTCAGTTCAAACGCCAATGGGTTTCCTTTATTGATGCGGAAGGGTTACGTCCGAGTCCAGATAGATTAAGAGAAACCTTATTTAATTGGATACAATTTGAGTTATATGGTGCCAGGGTGTTAGACATCTGTGCTGGAAGTGGGGTATTGGGGTTTGAATCACTGTCTCGTGGTGCGGAGTTTGTGACGTTCATTGAGTTACAACCTAGCCAAGCGACATTAATCGCTGAAACGTCAAAAAATTTAAGGTTGCCCATCGATCGCTTTGAAATCCATATTGGGGATGCCCTACATATACTACCGAGCTTGACGTCAAAGTCAGACCGTCACTACACTTTAGTTTTTATTGACCCCCCTTATGACCTGAACTTATGGGTACCTTTGATAAATCACCTGATTGAACAGGATTTGATCACGAGTGAGACTCTATATTATATAGAAGACAGACGAGAGCTCTCTCAAACCTTGCAAGGTCTCACTCATAGTTATACGTGCTTAAAATCCACGAAAGTGGGGCAAATTTTTGCGAGCCTTATTCAAGTCAATATTTAAAATAAAGACTAGAGTGAATGAGTTGAGTTAAAGAGTTAAGGCATATTTAAACGATTTTAGGTCTGTTTGATTATGCATTTTCAAAGCAGAATTTAAGTGTTACTTTATTCTCACAGTCATACCCTTCATTACAAATATGGAAAATCTAAACAGACCTTAAATTAATTAAGAAATACTTTTGCATCTTTACATTATAAGGTTGCTTTTTTTCTGGCTTATGACTACAATGTGCGTCTGTTTTTTGAGAGCCCCGTTTCCCCTAACACTCTCAACGACAGTGAGGTAAAAGCCTCAATTGTTGGACTTTTATCTCACTCGATAACTTAAGGTTAAATCATGAAAACACAAAGTGCAAAGCCCGCTGAGGTCACTCACGACTGGTATATCGTCGATGCTGAAGGTAAAACTTTAGGACGTCTTGCCACTCAAATCGCTCATCGCCTACGCGGTAAGCATAAGCCTTCTTTTACGCCGCATGTCGATACTGGCGATTATATCGTTGTTATCAATGCAGACAAAATTACGGTGACTGGTAAGAAAGCTAAAGATAAAAAATACTATCGTCATAGTGGCTATCCTGGCGGCATTAAAGAGACTAACTTTACTAAGTTAATTGCTCATAAGCCTGAAGAAGTTCTTTTAAAAGCCGTTAAAGGCATGTTACCTAAAGGCCCTCTTGGTTATGCTACCATCAAGAAGTTGAAGCTATATGCTGGTACTGAGCATCCCCACGCCGCCCAGCAGCCTCAAGAACTAGACATTTAATCGCATAATCAGGAGTAACTTATGGAACGCAATTACGGAACTGGTCGTCGTAAAACGTCAACTGCCCGTGTCTTTTTATCTAAAGGTACTGGTAACATCGTTGTCAACGGCAAAACGCTAGATGAATATTTTGGTCGTGAAACTTCACGCATGGTTGTTCGCCAGCCACTAGAACTACTTGACGCCGCTGAAACTTATGATATCTACTGCACCGTAAAAGGTGGTGGTATCAATGGTCAAGCGGGTGCTATTCGCCACGGTATCACTCGTGCTTTAATTGAGTCTGATGAAACGTTAAAACCTGCCCTTAAAGAAGCCGGTTTCGTAACTCGTGACTCACGTCAAGTTGAGCGTAAGAAATTGGGTCTACGCAAAGCGCGTAAACGTCCACAATTCTCTAAGCGTTAATTTATATTTTAAGCGGAGTAAAAACCGCTTATTTGTATTAAAAACCCTTGTTGACTCAAGGGTTTTTTTATTTTTGCAGATGCGAATTTATTTTATTACTAAAATAGCTTAGAATAGACACAATTAGTAATATTAGGCAAAGCCAATGTAAACCAAATAATCATAATGTAAGTTGACATGATTCATCTAAGTCATTTGCATTTTTATTAAATTGGGTTTTACATACCAGTATGAAACGGCGTAGGTAACCTATATAGTAAGTAACTTATGCAAGCAAATACCCTGCAAATACATAGATACTTATCTTCATAATAAACCAACCAAGTTTCATGACTTTTATCTGGAGGAAGTTTTTAATGAGCCATGCCGAAGGCGTCAACATAAAACGCCGTAGAGTTCTGATCGCTTCTACTGCTGCCATAGGCGCAGTAGGGGTAGCTTCGGTGGCAACACCATTTGTACGCTCTTGGTACCCAAGTGCAAAAGCTGAAGCTGCAGGTGCTGCCGTCACTCAAGACATTAGTGCCATCGAAGATGGCCAAATGATTGTGGTTAAATACCGTGGTAAACCGATATTTGTGGTCAAACGTACGCAAGAGATGATCGCTAACTTAGAAAAAGTAGCTCCTCAACTAAGCGATCCACAATCAGAAGCGTCTGTGCAACCTGAGTATGCTAAGAACCCAACCCGTTCTCGCGAACCTACTGTATTAGTGGTAGAGGGTGTCTGTACCCACTTGGGATGTGCCCCTAACTATCGTCCAGAAGTTGGTGCAGCTGATCTAGGTGGTGATAGTTGGTTTGGGGGATTTTTCTGCCCCTGCCATGGTTCAAAATATGATTTAGCGGGTCGAGTTTACAAAGGCGTTCCTGCACCGCTGAATTTACCGATACCTGAGTACAGCGTCGATGGTCCTATCTTAACTGTTGGGGAGGCTTAATCATGAGTTTTGGTAAAAAGATGATGAGTTGGGTTGATGCCCGCTTCCCAGCTACTGAGACGTATGAATATCATATGTCAAAGTATTACGCGCCAAAAAACTTTAACTTTTGGTATTTCTTTGGTGTTTTATCGATGATTGTGTTGGTCAACCAGCTTGTTACTGGTATCTGGCTAACCATGATGTTTAACCCTAGTGCTGAAGGCGCTTTCGCTTCTGTCGAATACATCATGCGTGATGTGAAAGGCGGCTGGTTAATTCGCTATATGCACTCTACTGGCGCTTCGGCATTCTTTGTGGTGGTCTACCTACATATGTTCCGTGGTATGCTCTATGGCTCATATAAGAAGCCTCGTGAGCTTATTTGGCTTATCGGTATGGGTATCTACCTATGCTTGATGGCTGAAGGCTTCTTTGGTTATCTATTACCATGGGGTAATATGTCATTTTGGGGTGCTCAGGTTATTCTAAACTTGCCTGCTGCTATTCCTGTTATTGGTGACGGTCTTGCCGAATGGGTACGTGGTGACTATCTAATCTCTGGTATCACTTTAAACCGTTTCTTTGCGCTACATGTGGTTGCTATTCCATTGGTATTAGTAGGCTTAGTCTTTATTCACTTAGTTGCGCTTCACCATGTGGGTTCAAATAACCCAGATGGAATCGATATTAAGAAGCTTAAGGATAAAAACGGAGTGCCTTTAGATGGCGTACCATTCCACCCCTACTACACTGTACATGATATGGTCGGCATTGTTGTCTTCTTCATTATCTTCTTTGCAGTTGTCTTCTTCTTCCCAGAAGGCGGTGGTTTCTTCTTAGAGAAACCAAACTTTGAAGTCGCTAACTCATTGAAGACCCCACCCCATATTGCACCTGTTTGGTATTACACGCCTTTTTATGCCATTTTACGTGCAGTGCCTGATAAATTAGGTGGTGTCATTGCTATGGGTGGCGCTATTGCGGTATTGTTCTTATTGCCTTGGTTAGATCGTTCGCCAGTGAAGTCCATCCGCTATAAAGGGATTTTATCTAAGATTGCATTGGCTATTTTCGTTGTCAGCTTCGTTGTCCTAGGTTATTTAGGGGTTACTCCTTCTACACCAACAGCGGTTATCTTAGGCCGTATCTTTACTGTATTGTACTTCTTATATTTCCTATTGATGCCTATCTATACATCGATTGAGACTTGTAAGCAACCACCTGAACGCGTTACTGGAGGTCACTAATGAGTGCTTTAACTAAATCATTGACCGGATTTGGCTTTGGTGTTGCTATGGCACTTGCAGCCACCACCTCAGCTCAAGCAGCGGGTGGACATGGTTGTGGTACATTTACTAATGCAGAAGGTGTGGAAGAGCATCTAGCCTGTAGTACTGCTCCTATTGACTTCGGTAATAAAGGGTCATTACAACGTGGCGCTACGATGTTTATGAACTACTGTGCCGGCTGTCATACCGCAAAGTATGTGCGTCACTCTCGTATTGCTCAGGACCTAGAGATACCACCTGAATTAGTTGAGAAATACTTATTGGTCACCTCTGATCAAATTGGTGATCATATCGATAATGGTATTGATCCTGAAATTCAGGCTTCATGGTTTGGGGCGCCACCACCTGATTTGTCTTTAGAGACTCGCTTGCGTGGTGATGACTGGGTATATACTTATTTATTAAGCTTCTATGAGGACCCTAGTCGTCCATGGGGCGCCAATAATTTAGTGCTTCAAAATGCGGCTATGCCTCATGTTTTATTAAACTTACAAAATGAGCTAGGTGAAGAAGAGTATCGTAGCCGTGTTGGTGATTTAGTCAACTTTATGGCTTGGATGGCAGATCCTGTGCGTGAAGACCGTCATCGCTATGGATTTTTCGTTATCCTTTTCTTATTAGTATTGTTGATACCCGTCTATTTACTCAATAAAGAGTTCTGGAAAGACGTTAAATAGCAGATGTTAAATAGTCTGATTATTTAACTATAATTCAGGCATATTAATCCTAAAGAAAAAGGACGATAGACAATTCTATTGTCCTTTTTTAATACCTTTTATATTTATTCCTATCCGAGTTATCTTTTTAGGGTTCATTTATTTTTAGGGTAAGTTTATGCCTCTAAAAACCCCCTTCTAAATTTGGCCTTAATTGTTTAAACTAAAGAGGTTATTCTTACCGCTTTTATATCCCGCATTTGACATTCAACTGTTGATTAAACTCTACAGTTTAGTTACGATGCTAGTCTATTTTTAGTACTTTGTAGTCTATGATTGATCCCAATGACATTCCCGATAGCCAACTGGTATTGTATGCCGATGACGGCTATGATAGCCATGTTGTCAGATTTCTATTGGCTGAAAAGCAAGTGAAGTACTATTTGTCTATACTGGATAGCGAACGGCCAGAGGATTTAAGGGAATTAAATCCATATAACACCCTGCCCGTATTGGTACATCGTGACTTTAGCTTATATGAACTCAATGTCATATTTGAATATCTAGAAGATAGATATCATGGACATAAACTGTTACCTGATACTCCTAGGCTAAAGGCTATTCAGCGTCAATTAGCGTGGCGTATTCAACAGGACTGGCTTAAGTTAGGCCGTATCCTTCTCACCCATAAAGACAGTATGAATCCTAGTCAAGCAACATTAGCGCGACAAAAGCTATCAGATGCCTTGGTCACTTTATCACCAATATTTGGGCAGTCCTCATACTTTATGTCAGATGAGTTTGGGTGGTGCGATGTCTTACTAGGTTCGATGTTATATCGACTAGATGAGATGGGAATAGAATTACCGACACATCTATGTCGTCCTTTAATCGACTACCAAAAGCGGATATTCGAACGAGATAGTTTCATCAACTCAATCTCTTAAATCTACGCAAGGTTGATCTACTCATTGGCGCATTAAAATACATTTAAAATAACCCTGAGGTTATCATGTCAGAAGACTTACAATTAACACCTACCCGTCCTTATATGATACGAGCATTTTATGAGTGGCTGGAAGACAATGCATTAACACCTTACTTACTCGTGGATGCCACACAAGATAATTTAATTATACCGACTGAGTACGTTCAAAACGGACAAATCGTATTAAATATCGCCAGTAGAGCCACGGGTAATATGAATATTGATAATAACTACATCAATTTTAATGCGCGCTTCAATGGCGTCTCTCAGGAATTATGGATACCGATGCAGGCTGTCTTGGCTATTTTTGCAAAAGAAAACCAAGCCATTGTGATGCCCTTTGATCCTGCTGAATATGATAACTTCAGCCCAGAGGAAAACGACTCCTCAAACATTCCTTCTAAATCTGACTCTAGTAATAAACCCAAACCCAAACCTAAAAACAAAGCAGGACTTAAGATATTAAAGTAGATCATCTTTAAGACTAAAATCATTTAGGCTATCTTCGTGACTGGGCTATCTTCGTGACTTGACTATCTTAATAACTAGTCTATCTTAAAGACTGGTTATTTGAATAAAGACATTAAGACTGGGCATATTATTTAACTAAAGGTCTTTACTAAGAGGCCTTAAACTTTACAAAGAAAAAAGTACCTTTTAAAGCCTTTTATTATGACTCGATGACGATATGCCCAATTACTTTATTAGCCCTGATATTCTAATTTATCTATTTGATATGATAGGGATTATTGCCTGTGCGATTGCAGGTACCTTATTAGCCCAGCATAAAGGATTTGATATTGCAGGCTGTATTTTAGTCTCTTTGGTCAATGCTATTGGCGGCGGTACCATTCGAGATATTATGTTGGATCGGCATCCTCTATTTTGGATGATAGATTTTAACTACGTCATTGTTATTACGATCACCTCCCTGACTTTACAGATATTTTTTCACTTATATCATAAAATAGATACCGCTGTTAAATTATTTGATGCCATAGGATTGGCCGCCTTTAGTGTTATTGGACTAAAGGTGGCATTGTCACAAGGTGTTGCACCGGCTATTGCCGTATTGATGGCAGTATGTACTGCTATAGTAGGTGGCTTAGTGAGAGATATGATCTGTAATGAAATCCCCTTAGTGTTGCAAAAAGAAATTTATATTACTGCCAGCATCTTGGGGTCTTCTTTTTATTTGCTACTCGATGCTTTAGGCGTTCATACTGGAATGAATGACTTAATTACATTGGCCGTGATTTTCTTCATTCGTATATTGGCGCTCACTTTTGACTGGCACCTTCCCTCTATACGACTTGTGGATTAAGCCCTATCATTTAAGACGTCGTTAGTTAAGTTGACTGAGTGGATAACAGGTCTAAATCTTTGATCATTAATTGAATATTCTGATTGCCATTCCACTCATTAATATCAAGCTCAAATAAAATATGGACCTCTTTAGCCCGATAATCCCATTTATCAGCATCATAATTAAACCAAATAGCATCAATGGGATACATCACCTCAGGATACTTTAAAGACAGCTTTAAATGCTTATCTTTTAAGATACGACAATTGAGAACTTCAAAGATTCCATCAAACTGAGGGGGCTCAAACCCATGACCCCAAATATTAGTATTAGTAAGAGTGTCGACAAACTGTAAGCTAAAGTCTTGTGCAAGTAACTCACCGTCGGTTAGTTTCTCCTCTTCAAACAATGAGCCATCTAGGGTTTGCATTAATTCATCAAACGCAGTCGCAAACGCCTCAAAGTCTTTTTTCTTTAAGGTAAGACCGGCAGCCATAGCATGTCCACCAAAGTGAGTGATCAGCTCTGGATGACTTTCTGCAATAGCTTCGATAGCATCGCGTATATGAATCCCTGGTATAGATCTTGCCGACCCTTTTATCGCATCCTCAGGTCCGACTTTGGTCTCATTGGCAGGTGCAAAAACAATGGCAGGCCGATAATGAGTTTCTTTGAGTCTACCTGCGACAATGCCTATTACGCCTTGATGCCAGTCATCTTGATAGACAATTAAACTGCGTCGCTTTTGATTATCAGACGCAATATCAGTCGACTCTTGGGGTTGGCGCTCTTTCTTGAGTACATTGAGACTATTATTGTCCTCTAATGGAGGATGACTCTCGGGCTTATTTAATGCTTGAGTATCATCATTGTCATTGTCATTGTCATTGGCATTGGCATTGGCATTGTTATTGGCATTGTTATTGTCGTTGGCATTGGCCTTGTCATTGGCAATGTTACCTTGCTTAATAGCGTCTTTTTCACCCTGTAACAAACGTAAAATCTCATCGGCTTGTTCTCGCATTCCCCCTTCTACGTGTCGTCGCTCTTTATTTAATGTATCCAACTGATAGGCCAAACGTTTGGCAGTTTCCATATCATCAGCCAGCAAACATTCAATACCTATTTTCATATTGTCCATGCGACCTGCGGCATTTATTCTGGGCCCTAAAACAAATCCAAAGTCTTGCACACTCATTTTATGATAATCACGACCCGCCATCTCTAAAATAGCCAAAATACCCAGTGAACAGCGACCTGCGCGTATTGCCGCTAAGCCATGACTGACTAAAGTACGATTGTTATGATCCAATACTCCGACATCAGCTATCGTTCCTAATGCGACAAGGTCAATATATCGACTGACCTGCGCACTTGATCGCCCTGCTTCACGGCGAAATTTGGATAATCGACCTAACAAATAAAAGGCCACCCCTACCCCAACTAATGCCTTACTCGCAAAGTTGCAATCAAGCTGATTAGGATTGACAACGGCATCAGCGTTAGGTGTCGGTTTTGTCGTCAAATGATGGTCAGTAATAATGACTGTAATATTGTTGTCTACTGCTTTATTGACGCCTTCGTGACTCGAAATACCATTATCGACAGTCACAATGACGTCTGGTTGATACTCATCTATTCCTAACTGGACAATCTCTGGCGTCAATCCATACCCATATTTAAAGCGGTCTGGTACCACAAAATTAACCTGAGCACCCATTTCTGTTAATACCCGCATCATAAGCGCTGTGCTGGTAGCACCATCACAATCAAAATCACCCACGATTAATATGCGCTGCTGTGTTTCGATAGCGTTATCTAACAACGCTACTGCTTTATCAATATCTCTCAGTCCTTCAGCAGGCAATAGAGAGGACAGAGAATAGTCCAGCTCATGTGTATCTTCTATGCCCCGCGCGAGTAATAATCGAGTCAACGTTGGGGCTTGTTGATATAGAGAAGTAAAACAAGAAGGGAGGTCCGACGGCAAATTGCCTGTAAAACGAGGGGTTAAATTCAACATAATTATGAATAGTTTCTTTTTAAGTTTATTAGGGGTTAAGCTTATTAGAGGCTGTATGGAGTTTATTACTCTAAATCAATTTCTATAGCTCTTAGTTTTTAGCCTTTTAATTTTATTTAGTGTGCCGGTTTACTTGGGCATGGAACTCTGGATATGATACTTAAGGTTTAAAGTCATAAACAGTGTTAAAACAAAAAGTCAAATCAATACCTTAAGCACTATACATGACTTTAACATAAGTTTGCGACACGACGATTCTAGATACAAACTGCCACTTGTGTGATAAATTGAATTCTTTAGAATATGTTTTACATTAGGGTTTGAAAATTTTAAATTAACTGCCTATTATACAACTTTTTATAAGGACACTTTATGAAAACCATTCCTGCTGCTGAAAAACTGCCAGAAACCATTGATCCAGATCTAGATTTAGAACAGATTAAAAAAGAATGCCAACAATTAGTTAAAAAGCGTGCAAAGTACTCGGCGGGTGCCGCTGTGATTCCTGTGCCATTTGTAGATGTGGCTATTGATGCTGGTTTGTTAACCCAGCTATTACCAGAGATTAGTGAGAAGTTCGGTCTTATCTCAAAAAGAGAATCTGCTATTGATTTAAACTCTAAAGAAGTACACTGGAGTGAGATGAAAGACCGTGCGGTAGATTTTGCTGGTCTTATGGCCACTCGTGGGGTGGTTAATAAAACCATTCAAGGCTTTGGTGGCAAAATTTTAGCTAAGCAAGTCACTAAATTTATACCATTAGGCGGACAAATGGTTGCCGCGACGATGGGATATATGATCTTTAAGAAGATTGCCAATGATCATATTAATCAGTGCTACAACTTAGCCAAAGACATTCAACAAAAACAGCATTCTAGCAATGTCTAATTGTTAACACTTTATTTTGAAAAGATAGCACACGATACCAAAGAGCCCTCAATTTGAGGGCTCTTTAATTTCATAATCATATCTACAAAGCGTTTACGGCATCAGAACGTATAGAGTGTTTAGGGAGTTTACAGTACATTACTTAGGATTAAATAACTAATCATAGACATCACGGCTGCAGCAGGTAAGGTAATTACCCACGCTAATCCGATAGGCTTCATGAAACTCCAGTTAGTATTTTTATTGACCATGCCAATTCCCAAAACGGCACCAACTAATACATGGGTACTCGATACAGGTAAGCCTAACATTGAGGCTCCCATGACGACAGCTGCTGCCGACAACTCGGCTGAAAATCCTGAAGCAGGATGCATTTGCGCCAAATTAGTACCAACCGTTTGAATCACTTCTTTTCCGATAAACCACAATCCTACAATGAGTGCCACCCCAAAGGTAATCATAACCGCACTAGGCACGGCGGCCTCAGTTGCGATAGTATTGGTACGAATGACGTCCATAATAGCGGCAAAAGGGCCAACCGCGTTGGCGATATCATTGGCGCCATGACTAAAGGCAAACCCTGCTGCGGTAAAGACTTGCATCCAACTAAACAAAATAAAAGTTGCTCGTGTTAAGTTCTCTTTTTGTTTTCCTTTGATACTCTTGGTATAGATAAATGTCGACAACCAAATGAGTGCCCCAACCATAGTCATGAGTAAAAAACCATGCAAGGTTGACAAACTAACATCGACATTGCTAAGTCCTTTAAACACCACCATTGCAGTCATTACCATACCGCCAAAGGCAGCGATAAAGGGAACCCACAGACGCAACGCTCTTAAACTATCGATTTGACTTCTTTCCTGCTCAATATCAAATAGCTGCTGATAATACTCTGTCTCTAGATCTTCACGCTCGGTATCTTCATCCTTATAAATCTCCTGATCACGAACCATTTTTGAGGTGTATGAGAACTGTAAGGACTCTGCCAAACTATTGACCCATTCTTTATGACGTTTTTTAATCTGTTTTTTTGCGGCTTTCAGCTCCTGGATACGCTGCTCTGCACGATCGTTATAAGCCAAAATATTTAACTTAATTTGGCTGTAGAGCATGTAGGCTAACAACCCTCCCAATAAAGGAGATAATACCCATGACAAAGCAATCTGCCCAATCTGGTCCCATTGCACCGTTGACAATGCCAGCTCCGTACCACCTACTTGAACTCCCATCACTATTGAGCTACCAACCACACCGCCAATAATAGAGTGAGTAGTCGATACCGGTAATCCCTTTTTAGTAGCAAACAACAGCCAGAATGCAGCGGCAATCAGCGCCGATAACATCACGTAGATAAACTGATTGGGCGTAATAGCCAAACCATTTAAGTCAACAATACCTTTTCGAATGGTATCCGTGACTTCCCCGCCAGCGATAACCGCACCTGAGACTTCAAAAATAGCCGCAACGGCTAACGCCTGAGGAATGGTTAACGTTCCCGCTCCGACAGACGTACCAAATGAGTTGGCGACATCATTACCACCAATATTGAAGGCCATAAATATGCCAAATACGGTAGCGACAATAAATAAAGTCGTTTGGTGATGGTTGGTATAATCTAAGCCCCACCAAATAAAATAGGCAGTGATTACTAATAGCAAAAGACCAAACAGCACACTGGCAGTGTTAGAGCCCTGATAGTTTGAGTGATTAGGTGTTGATGAGTTTGGAAGCATGATGGTAGAAGGCTTATCAATAGTGAAAAAACATAATACCCCGAATAGTCGGGGTATTATGGTCTAATGAGCAATCAATATTATAACTTAAAACCATTTTTTTAACAAAATTGTCATACTTTAAAGCACCGTCTAAACTTTTATATATTTTTCAAGTTGAGCAATAGCATGGTCTAATACTGCCAAACGTGCTGTTCGCTTATCATTGGTCGCTACGACATGCCAAGGAGCGTGCTTAGTATTGGTTCTTGCCAGCATATCAGAAGCTGCTTGAACATAGTCGTGCCATTTGTCCCTATTACGCCAGTCATCCTCGGTCAGCTTAAACTGCTTATGCGGGGTATCTTTTCTGTCTTCAAATCTCTCAAGTTGTTCTTGCTTATCAATGGCCAACCAATATTTTAAGATAATTGCGCCCTTAGCCGCTAAGTCACGTTCCATACGGTTAATTTCTTCATATGCTCTCTGCCACGCATCTTCACTAGCAAATCCCTCTATACGCTCCACCAATACTCGTCCATACCAGGTTCTATCAAATATTGCGATGCGGCTTAAGCGCTCTTCTTTTAAGTCCGGAGAAAACATCGGTAACCGTTTCCAAAACCGCCATAAATAAGGATGTTGTAGCTCAATTTGATTGGGTGCTGAGATATTATAAATTTGATACTCACGCGGATCTAACGGAGATACCAAACGCTTTATCGCCCCACCTTTACCGGCAGCATCCATCCCTTCAAAGGCGAAAATAACATGATGATGATCACCGGTGTGTTCGCCTTTATCACGGGCTTTAGAGGTGCGTCCACGGAGCAATTCTGCCAAACGAGTTTGTTTTTTTACTAATGCTTTTTGATATTCTGACTTATCTATATCCTGATCATCGATATTGGTTAACTTATCAGGCACATCTGCCCATGAAAAAGCGGCATTTATATGACGGGATACATCCGTTATTAACGGGTGTTTACTATCATTTTGCTGACTGCTCAGCAAAGCTGCCTGCGTCGCATGCAATACCTCATGGCAAAAATGTATATTAGCCTCTTCACTGTAGTCCTGATCCAGATTCGATTTCTTTTTAGATTTTTTATTATTAGGTTCACTACCGTCAATGATCACCCAATCGGAATGTTGACTTAAAATAATTTTGGCTATTTTGTTAAATCGCTGTACCTGCTTTTTATCATGCCAGTCCATATGGTATAACCATCTAGGTTCTTCAAAGTCATTTTTTAGGCGATGCTTTAACGTATCTTCATCGATATGGAACCAGCATTTTAATAACTTGGTATGGTTATTGGCTAAATCTGTTTCAAATTCAGCTAGGATATTTAACTGCTCACGCAGATATACTTCCCATGGTTCGGGAATATCGGATTGCTTAGCCTCTTTATTCCCGTCTTTATTACCGTCTTTCATTAGGGCTAAAGCCCCTCGAATTAAGTCAGCATACCAGTTGCCAAAGTAAGTGGTTATATTGCCATGTCTAGGTAACTTTGGGGCATGAGACTGCCATATTGGCTCATAGTTACTAGGGACAACACCAACTGTAGCCTCTACATTTAATAACCTTGGATCGACCCATTGTCTTAGCTGAGTGACTGCAGCGCCTTTTCCCGACAACTCCATACCATTGACCAATACTAGCAACCCTGTGGCTTGACCCACATTGCGGGTTTCACGCAACGCGTATTGAGCCTTTACCAACTCTAAACGCAATGCATCTTCGTCCATATGAAACTGACTTAATGGATCGGCTTCAATGCGTATCTCTTTATTGTTATTATTTTCAGACATTTTCATTCCTTTTTTATTTATAATTAGGGTCTTTCATATAGATTCTCTTATATAGGGTCTCTTATATAGGGTGTTATAAAGCTCTACCATGACATAAATTTAAGACAACATCTACTAGGTTTCAACATAAATTTAAGTCAATTATAGTAGTAGTAATTATAGTAGAGGTAATCATAATTAAGTTAGGGCCTGTTAAAGATTTGATTTGTCTTTACCAGCGTTTTTAAATTTGGTCTCCTAAGTATCAGTGCTGATAATAAACGACACTCTGCAATTTAGGACTTTATCATTATCCCTACTTGATTATATGCCCCAGAACAAACTACACTCTCTACTGAAACGTCAACCCGAATATTTTTATCTTAAATTTTTTCTACCTTATATTCATTTTTAAAACTTTGGAGTCTTTAAATGTCTGCATTATCAGAGCTAAGTGTTCATCTTAAAGAATATTGGCAATTACCCCACCATAATAATCCAGAGCTTGCTACTAAATTAACACAAGTGCAGTCTTGGCAAAAAGATCGGATTCGTCATACTCATGCAGAACTGTTCTCTGAACCCAAAAATAAACCAATGGCTGAGTATTTTCTGAATCATCTGTATGGTGGTGATACGCTTAACCAAATCGTCAGCCAACTTGAAAAGATTGTGCCTAAAGCCCGAAAATTAGAAAAATTAGCCCCTACTGCTGCTTTAGAAACGGGTACTATGGGCATTGAAACGGCTATCACCTCAACCAAATTAGATCTAAAATTAGCCGAGTGGTTGCTTAACAATGATTTAGAGGTCAATGAAGCGAATATGCATGCCGCTTATTTAGCGGTGGATGATGAAGCAGCGCGACGTCAACAGATTGAAGATTTAAAGCAAGTTTGCTACCGTAGTGATAAATATCTTAACTCTTTTATTTTACAAAAAGGGTTTAAACTGGCTAAGAAAAAGGCATATAAGTATAATCTGCAACCTTTATATGATTTCATTGGGTCAGGTTTTGATGCGATGAAACCTCTTAAAAGTGTTGCCAGTTTTATTGATCCATTTTGCAAACGTGAACTTGAAATTATCTCTGACGTTCATTCAGACTAAGAACTGCAAATAACACGGTTAATTCTTTCAAAAATACCCTATACACCCAATACCAGCGACTGTCCTCTTAGCGTTGGTATTGTATTATAATGGTTTATAAAGCATGCTATTAAAAGTGATTAATAAGCACGATTTATCAACATCATCAATAAGCATGCCTTACTTATTTCATGTATTATTATAGTTATAGAGACTTAAGTTTTCGAGACACTAGTTTTCGACTTTAGTTATAGAGATTATCAATTATCTAAACTATTGCTTATTTACTATCTATTTACTCTTATCTCATTACCCCTTATCCTCTTCTCACTGTCTAATCCATAATTAAAATCAGGACTTATAATGAGCCAACATCATAATCAATCCGATAACAAACCCGATAATCAGGCAGAAAATACTGCCAACCTTCAAAATGATTTGGTTAAAAAAACGATCAATGACCATCAGCAAACCAATGCCAAAGTGCAACAATCACTTCAATCTACTGCTCAATCTGAGCTAAACAACTCTCAGACGAATAGCTCTCATACAAATAGCACATCTACCAATCCTAACGGCAAAAATAATACAGTGCTAAACGATCAATTCAGCGATATTTCTGACTTGCCAGCAGGCACGCCTCAAGGCCAACTAACGACTCTACCGTTCACTAACTCAAACACTCAGACCCAAGCCAACTCTAATAAAAGAGCAACCCATCAAGCACCTTCTGACAACGGCTATGGTACTGGTCAAAAAGAATTACCCCGCTTTAACCCAAAGGACGATATCAATAACCCCCATACGCCTGACACTGATGGGTTAGAAGAAACCCACTTTGGCTACAAAAAGGTCAAAAAAGCTGAGAAACAAGCCCGTGTCGCTGACGTATTCACCTCAGTCGCTAAAAAATACGATATCATGAATGACCTCATGTCCTTTGGTATCCACCGCTTATGGAAGCGCTATACCATTAGCTTATCGGGTGTGCGCGCCGGACAGCATGTGTTAGACATTGCAGGCGGTACGGGTGATTTGGCCAAAGCCTTTAGTCGTGAAGTTGGACGCACTGGTAAAGTAGTGTTATCAGATATTAATGCCGCTATGCTTGATGTCGGCCGTGAACGTCTGATCAATGCTGGCTGTAATAATGTCGACTTTATATTGGCAAATGCTGAGACCCTTGCGCCATTTGAAGACGAGAGCTTTGATTTATTAACCATTAGCTTCGGACTCCGCAATGTTACTGATAAAGATGCGGCGCTACGGTCTATGTACCGCGTCCTAAAACCAGGTGGTCGTTTGCTGATTTTGGAGTTCTCAAAGCCCCTATTTGAGCCCTTGTCAAAAGCCTATGACCTTTATTCTTTTACTGCCTTACCGCTTATGGGTAAACTGGTCGCCAATGACTCAGAAAGCTATCAGTACTTGGCCGAATCCATTCGTATGCACCCAGATCAACAAACATTGAAAAACATGATGGAAAATGCAGGGTTTGTGAATTGTGACTATCACAATCTGACAGCAGGTATCGTTGCGGTTCATCGTGGCTTTAAAAAATAGCGGATTTAGAACGTGTATCTAGAAGCCATATTTAATTTACAACAACAACGTACTACTGACTCACTTAGAACCTATATTCACAACCTACTTACTGGGTAAATGTCATGATTACAGTGTTACTTTTAACCGGTGTTGAAAAGCTTGTCAATTTTGCACTTCTTAGCGATCAAATCACCCAAGCAGGACTTGCCCCTTTGGCAGGAAAAGTACTGCGTCTCTCGATTGCTGTACCCAATTTTAATGTCGATATTCACTTTCATGACGATCATATTAGGCTTGAGCCTGTCAGTACGATACAAAACAGTGTCTTTGAGTCGCCATCGCATCCTGATATAGAGCGTCAACAAGCGTGGCAAGAGTATGCGTCTATCGGCAGCAGCATACCGGACTGCACGATTAAAGTGAATAATATCGCTGAGCTTTTAAATTTATTGCGTGACAGCAGTGGTAACCTGCCTATTGAGGGTGACTATAAGGTACTTATGCAAGTCAAACAACTGATGTCAGGCTTTAATCCTGATATCGCTAGTCAACTTGAGCCCCTTATTGGGAGCTCAGTGGCGATGCAACTCGGCTTACTTATCAATCACCTCAAAGGCAATGTCGGTAGCACCGCAAAGCATGCATTTAATGATGTTGCTGACTGGGCCAATGATGTTGCGGGGAATGTGGCGCCTGACCCAGAGATGCAGGCTGAGGTCAATGATCTTAAACAGCAATTGCTTAAGCTACGTGCCGATGTCGAGCGTGAAGAGGCGCGGTTGGCAATGATCAAAGCCGAACAAGCACGATTACAACAGCAGTCTTAGTAATCAATATGCAGTTACAGGACTGTTTTTTCTAGAACCCATTGATAAATGACATTCATAACAAAGTAGCCATTAAATAGATGACCTATCTATTTAATGGCTTTTTTGATGCCTTAAAGATATGAACATTGCTTAAACGAATATAAACCTCACCTTGAATTAAAATACTCAAGTCCTGTTAGCTGCGTAAAATTTTACAGGGTCTGTTTATTCTTAAATTAGGCGGGGCATGGTATGATATTCGTTATCTTAATGACTTGAGTGAATCCACCACACTATGCTGTTATCTCATCGCAAACGTCTGCTTGAAATTTGGCGCATCGCCGCCCACTATCGTCTAGACACTCACCTGCCTTTAGAAGATGCGCCGCAACTGCAATCTGTCGTGCGATTGATCAAATCGCATCCCGCTGCCTGGGGTCAAAAGCATCATCCTAATGGCGTGAAGCTCGCGCTTGAAGAAATGGGCACGCTATTTTTAAAGCTGGGTCAATTATTATCAACCCGCCGTGATTTAGTGACACCTGATATCATTAAGCAATTAGTACAGTTGCAAGACCGCGTCAAGCCCTTCGATGTAAGTATCGTTATTGCACAGATTGAAGATCCTAAACAGGGGTTGGGACAAAGCATTAAAGATCTCTTTGCACGCTTCGATATCAAACCCTTAGCGGCTGCCTCTATTGCCCAAGTTCATACCGCTGCCTTACATGATGGCCGTGAAGTGGTGGTCAAAGTAGTACGACCTGATATCAGAGAGTCTATTGTCGCTGACTTTGAGCTACTTCGAGATATGGCACAATGGGCGTCTGCGCGTATTGAGGCGGCTCGAGCAGTTCGTATTATCGATGTCGTAGAAGATTACCGCCAAATCATGCTCAATGAGCTTGACTTAACCTATGAGGCGGATAACACCACTAAGATGCGAAATAACTTCTTAGGCTCAACGATGATGTATGTGCCAGAAGTATATGCAAACGCTAAGAATGTGATGGTTATGGAGCGCATTCATGGTGTCCCTATCTCACAGACAGATGTTTTCGATGAGTTGGGCTACGACCGAGCAGCGCTTGCTGAAAAAGGCTTGACCATCTTCTTTACTCAAGTATTTCGAGATAACTTTTTTCATGCGGATATGCATCCAGGTAATGTCTTTGTAGAAACCTTGCCAAAAGATGCCCCCGAGCCTTATCGCTACTATCCAAGATACATTGGACTTGATTGCGCCATCATGGGAGAGCTGTCAAAAGACGATCAAATGATCGTTGCCCGTATGTTGTTAGCAGTGATGAACAATAACTTCTCAAACTTAGTGGACATCGTTAGCCGTGCGGGCTGGATACCGCCTAATACCGATAAGCATGCCCTAACCCGAGACATGCGCCGCACTGTGGCACCCATGGTATTAAAGCCTATCAATGAGATAGACTTTGCTGGCGTATTAATGCAGATTTTAGATATCGCACGCCGACATCATATGAGCATTCCGCCTCAGCTGATGCTATTGCTTAAAACCTTAGTGCATGTCGAAGGACTTGGACGTGATCTATACCCTGAGTTAGATATTTGGTCATTGGCCAAACCTATCCTAACGGGCTGGGTCAAAGAGCAGTTAGATCCAGCACGCAATATGCGTGAGCTTAGAGAGCAGCTGCCAGAGCTTATGCTCTCGACCGTACAAATACCAAAACTGTTGGATCAGAGCTTACAAAGCATGGCTTCTCAAGGGGCACGTCAAGATCAACAACTGCGTGAAATACAACAAATCCGTGCGGATATGCTAAACGATAGACGCCGAGACTGGATTGCCTTAGCAGGATTTGTCATTAGTGTTGCGATAGCCACGCAAGTATTTGGTTGGTTAGCGCCGTTATTTTATATTTGTGCCGTTTTATTTGTACTCTGGCGCATACTGGGTTAGCCTGTAATGACCAGTCGTGAACTCCCTTGAGCCAATCCTAATTAATAGCATGAATGTCAAATTAATACCAATAATAGCCTTATCGTCTATAGCAATTGAGTAAGTAATCACTATGCGTAAAGCTTCCATCACCATTGATCGTAACGCCCTAACCCATAACCTCACTCAGGTTAAAAACGCCCTCTCTGGGTCAACCAAAGTATTGGCAATGGTCAAGGCTAATGCGTATGGTCATGGTATTGAGGCATGTATACCGGCTCTTGAACAAGCTGATGGGCTAGGCGTGGCCTGCTTCAGTGAGGCGCTACGTATTCGTCAGTTAGGCTGGGAAAAAACCTTGGTGCTCATTGAAGGTGTATTTAGCGAAAGTGAATGGGTTGAAGCGATTGCGGCGCACTGTCAGAGTGTGATTCACGATCTACAGCAAGTCCAGTGGGCTGTCAATCACATCCCTGAGGGTGATTCTGCAAGTCGTACACTATGGCTAAAAGTCAACACGGGTATGAATCGTCTAGGGTTTGAGCCTGCACAACTGATTGAGGTGGCTCAGCGTTTGGTAAACGCTGGATACAAACTGATTTTAACCAGTCATTTCGCCAATGCAGACGTCCCCTCCCATCCGTCAAATGCTGAACAAATTAATATATTTAAAGCGTCCTTAAAGCAGCTTCAAGTTAACGTTGATCCCTCCATTCAAGCATCACTGTGTAATTCTGCAGGCTTCATTAACTACCCTGAATGTCACTTTGATTGGGTGCGTCCCGGCATTATGCTATATGGCAGCTCACCTTTGGACAATATCACAGCTGAAAGCCTGCACTTAAAACCCGTGATGACGTTTGAGGCTTGTATTATGACAATACATAATATATCGGCCGGTACCCCTATTGGATATGGTAGCCGCTATGTCGCCGATCGACCTTTGGTAAAAGGGGTTGTTAGTATCGGATATGGGGATGGCTATCCAAGGGTGGTCGATAGTACAGCTTGGGTTAGTGTACACTCTGAGTCAATTAATACATCAGATGCTACAGCCGACTTGAACCAAATAAACCCGCATACTACCTATAAGTGTCCTGTCATTGGCAGAGTTGCTATGGATATGATTACTGTCGATCTAACAGATATCCCTCATCCAAGAGTGGGGGATAATGTTACCTTATGGGGAGACGCTACTTTTGGTGTGCCTAGTGTCGATGAGGTTGCCCTTTCAGCAAACACTTTAGGATATGAGCTTTTATGCAGAATGACTCAGCGACCTAATAGACATGCTATTTAGTGTCTTATTAAGTGTTTTCGTTTTACCGTCAACTGTCTAAAAACAGTGTAAGTGTTTTCACATCAGTCAAAATTTCGCTATACTGACAGTTTACAGGTTTGCTTTTATTTGCAGTGTATTGCCCTAATAGATTGTTATTCATAATTATTTAAAGAGATTCTCATGAGTGTGCGACATTTTTTAACTCTCCTTGATTTGTCACCAGCCGAGCTTGAAGCTTTAATTAAGCGGGCAAGTGAGCTTAGAAAAATGCAACACGCCGGCGAAGTCTACCAGCCATTTATTGGACGTACGCTTGGAATGATTTTTGAGAAGTCATCCACACGCACGCGCATATCATTTGAAACAGGTATGGGTCAATTCGGTGGACATGCCATTTTCTTATCGCCAAAAGATACACAGCTTGGCCGTGGTGAGCCTATTGAAGACTCCTCTCGCGTGATATCAAGTATGGTTGATATCGTCATGATACGAACCTTTGAGCATGAAAAGATTGAGAAATTTGCTGAATACTCCTCTGTCCCTATCATTAATGCATTGACGGATGACTTTCACCCTTGCCAGCTTCTAGCGGATATGCAGACGTATTATGAACATCGGGGCAGTATTAAAGACAAAATCGTCACTTGGGTCGGTGATGGCAATAATATGTGTTCATCATTTATGACAGCAGCCAATCAATTTGGCTTCGAGTTAAGAGTAGCGGCGCCTTATGGGTTTGAGCCCGATCCTGATTTGCTTGAGAAGTTTAAGCACTGTGTCAGTCTGGTAGATGATGTACAAGATGCTGCCAAAGATGCGCATTTAATTGTCACAGATGTATGGGCCAGCATGGGCCAAGAAAGCGAACAAAGCACACGTGCACGCCGTTTTGCGCCCTATCAAGTGTCGCCTTCTATGCTTGATAAAGCTGATCCAGAAGTGTTATTTATGCACTGCTTGCCTGCACATCGTGGTGAGGAGATCTCTCATGATATGTTAGATGACCCTCGTTCAGTTGTTTGGGATGAAGCAGAAAATCGACTGCATGCCCAAAAAGCACTGATGGAGTTCTTACTTAAAGATAAAATCAAACTCAGCTAATGTATGTTTGAGTTCTATAATATTTTTTAAATGCCATAAAAAAGCTGAGTATATGATAACTTCTCAGCTTTTTTTATTTTTGAACTTTACACATTCAAAGGGTGACTTTTCAGCTTTTTAATTAAAAGTTCACCCATTAAAATAGTGACTCTTTACTGCCTTACTTAGGCTAAGACGTTTGCAAGCTTAAAAACCACTCTATATTTTTATTAACCTGATCGGGTGCCTCGACCGTTGTGGTATGTCCAGAGCCCTGAATGATAGCAAGCTTAGAGCCTTTAATAGCAAAATGTAACCGCTGCGCCTTAGGATATGGTGTTGCTACATCTTCATCGCCTACCATTATTAGTGTTGGTATGGAAATCTGACCAATTTTACTTAACACCTCATCGCGCTCAATCACCCCTCGTGTTGCTAGAATGGCACCTTTCTTATTATTTTTCTGAAGATAGGCAACCCATTCATTCAACTCATCTCGACGGGTTTTGTCCTTCAACACCGTTTTACCAAACATAATCGGTAATATTTTTTTGGTTAGTCTTTTGAGACCTATCCACTTTATTGCTTTAAGAAGTTTTTTGTATTGAACCAGTTTTTCAGGATCTTCAGCGTCTGCTGAGGTATCAAGCAATATCAGAGAACTTAGCAATTCAGGTGACTTTAGAGCAACACGCTGAGCCACATAGCCCCCCATGGATAATCCAATGAAGTGACATTTGCGAATGTTCAGTGACTTTAATAGGGCGATGGCATCATCGGCTAAGCTGTCCATATCATAGCCGGATTTGGTTATTTCAGACTTGCCCTGCCCTCTAAAATCAAAGGCGATACAGCGATAATCTTTTGAAAAATAAGCCACTTGATGATCGTATAACGGCGTACCCCAAAGTAGTCCGTGTGCAAAAACCATGACCGGTTTACTATTATCCTTGGGCGCGCTGTCTTCATAATATATCTGAGCGTTATTGATATTAATATGTGGCATAGTAATGACTTCCTTGTCGTTTGATAAATGATGATTTAATGATAAATCTTAAGGTTTACTACTCTTAATGCTTAATGGCATTCATTTTACTAACACTACTTATTATAGCCTTTAATAAGGCCATAGAAATAACTAAAATAAGATTAAAACACTAACGCTGTAATGTCTCTACACCGCTAGATCTTGCTATTAATAACGTATCTGCTTGTTGCGCTGCAAAGATACCATTACACACCACCCCAACGATATTATTCAAGGTCTGCTCCATCTCACTGGCGCTTGCGATGTCTAAGTGATAAGTATCTAAAATCAAGTTACCATAATCGGTGACAAAACCCTCCCGATACACGGGCTCTCCACCAAGCTTCACCAATTCGCGAGCGACGTAAGAACGTGCTTGAGGAAGCACTTCAATGGGTACAGGAAACTCACGACCCAGCTGTGTCACCCACTTACTTTCATCCACTAAGCATAAAAACTGTTTGGAGGCCGCGGCGACAATCTTTTCACGTGTTAAAGCGCCGCCACCCCCTTTGATAAGCTGCAGATTTGGATTAACCTCATCTGCGCCATCTATATATAAATCAGGCTCACCGACAAAGTTAAGATCCATAACATCAATACCGAGCGCTTCAAGCTTATCCTGAGTCACTTTTGAGCTGGCAACGGCTCCTTTAAGTCTGACTTGAGGCAACAGCTCAATCAAGCAATTGACGGTACTGCCCGTTCCCACACCCAATATCATACCATCATCAATGTAACGTAATGCCGCTTTGGCAACGTGTTGTTTTAGCTGAAGCTGCTGACTCATAAATGCCCTTATTATTCATTAATATGTAACGCTAACTTGGCTTGAATTTGACTTAAACTTTAAGTGCTAATCATAACAAATCTAGCCCGAGTTTTGGTCTATTTTCGAACTAAAAACTAGACTAAATACTAGGCTCTGTGACACACGCCAATGCTTTAAAAGTTATTGTAATAATAAAAGTTATCAATGCAATAACCTATTATCATCAATAATTTAATATCTAAAACTTGCAGTAACAAAAAAAACAGCATACGCTAAACAGCTAACATTATAATCTTTCAACATTTGAATCTTTCACTACTTAATTTCTTAAATACCTGAACAAAACAGTTGAAAAAACCATTCATTAAAACTTTATAGGATAATCTATGCTTTCGAAATGGGTTCGTAATATTCTACAAGCTACCGTATATGATACTGCCATACAGACACCTCTTGACTTTGCACCTAAGTTGTCAGCCCGTTTCAATAGCGATATTCGTCTCAAGCGCGAAGATTTACAACCTGTTTTTTCCTTTAAATTACGTGGGGCTTATAACCGAATTAGTCAGTTGTCTGATGAACAAAAAGCGCGCGGCGTTATTTGTGCGTCAGCGGGTAATCATGCTCAAGGCGTTGCTTTTTCTGCCAGTAAACTTGGTCTAAATAGCATCATCGTCATGCCCACCACAACCCCTGAGATAAAAATACAAGCCGTAAAAGCATTAGGAGGAATTGTCGACTTATATGGTGACAGTTTTGATATTACTAACCAATACGCTATTGAACGCTCTAAAAATGAAGGACTAACTTATATTCCGCCTTATGATGATGAACTGGTCATTGCAGGGCAAGGCACTATAGGGCTTGAAATAAATCAACAATGGCGTGATGTTGATTATGTTTTTGTACCCGTAGGTGGCGGTGGGTTAATAGCGGGTGTTGCCGCCTTTTTAGGAGATGTGGCACCCCACGTTAAGATCATAGCCGTAGAGCCAGAGGGTGCTGCCAGTTTAAAAGCAGCCATAGAGGCTAACGAGCGTGTCAAGTTGCCCCAAGTAAGCTTATTTGTTGATGGAACAGCCGTGGCGCAAATTGGAGAGCTGCCCTTTGAGGTAATGAATCTTTTAAAAAGTGATAACTCAGGAAAGTTAGTAGAACAAGAGGTCGTCACTTGCTCTAACGATGAGGTTTGTGCTGCGGTCAAAGATGTATTTGAAGAAAATCGAAGTATTATCGAACCGTCAGGGGCATTAGCGCTGGCAGGCTTAAAGAAGTATTTAACCGAAAAAGAGCTGACTCATAAAAACTGTGTCGCCATCGTCTCAGGCGCCAATATGAACTTCGATCGATTGCGCTATATTGCCGAACGTACTGAAATTGGTGAGAAAAAAGAAGCCATCTTTGCGGTTACTATCCCAGAGCGTATCGGTGCATTTTTAGAGTTTTGCCGTGATTTAAAAGGTCGCAATATTACGGAATTTAACTATAGAGCGCGTAGTAAAACATCGCCAGACTCGTTAGAGCCTGCTTCGATATTTGTGGGTATTGCCCTTAAAGAAGGGGATAAAGAGCGACATGTCATCGCCAACTCTTTGGCTGAATCTGGATATAATGCCCATGATCTGACCGATGATGATATTGCTAAGTCGCATATTCGATATCTCATTGGTGGTCATACAGGTCTTGAAAATGAACAATTATTTAAGGTAAGTTTCCCAGAACGTCCTGGCGCATTGCTCAACTTTTTAGAGAAATTAGGGTCAGACTACAACATTACTTTATTCCATTATCGTAATCATGGGGCTGCTGATGGCCGAGTATTGGTTGGTATTCATGCCACTGACTCAAGCTCACGTGCGGTTCAGGACACTCTAAAAGACATTGGTTATGAGTGCACCCCTATTACTGACAACATTGGCTATCAATTATTTTTAAAATAACTTATCATCATAGTTATTAACTCAAATATAGAAGAGATTGCCTATGACTTTTCAAAATGGAACAAGATTATCCCTATCTAAATATCTAGCGGCAATAGGGTTGTCAATAGGGTTATTCACAGTTGTAGTCAGTACTGTGACCTCTGCGCATGCCGAGCTAATAGATAATTCTGAAACTCGCATTATGACCGAAGAGCAGGATGAGGAATACTATTTACAAGATTTCGATAATGCTGCGTCATGGAGAGTGATGCCGCACTTTAGGCTTCCTTCACATATTTATTCTAGACTTAAAACTGGCACTTATACCCTGTCTTTAAAACTTTTGGTTAACAAACAAGGCGAGATTGATAGCATTAGTATTGTTAAAAGTAGTGGTGATCAAAGACTAGATCAACTTATGATCCGTCAGATGCGCGTTGCTAAGCTCAATCCCTTTGAAAAAAACGGTAAAGCCATTGCAGGTACAGTGATTGTCCCCATTCAATATGAAATAGAAGGAGCCCCTGAGCTAGAGGGTGAGACAAATGTATCCAATCCCTAGTATTTTAAAGTAGCGCTGGATGATCAAACCCACTCTCATACTTATCAGACATGTCATCATTTATTAAGGTGAGTAACTATGGTAAAAAAATCCGATACGACTTCCCCCTCTAAAGTTCGTTTGGACAAATGGCTATGGGCCGCTCGATTTTTTCGCACTAGAAATCTAGCCAAACAAGCCATTGAAGGTGGGAAGGTTCACTTCGCTGGCAGCCGGGTTAAAACCAGCAAAGAGATTAGTGTCGGTGATGAGTTGACCATTCGTCAAGGCTCTGCCACTGCCATGACTGAGAAAACCATCGTCGTAAAAGATCTATCGACGCAGCGCGGCAATGCCACAATTGCCCAAACCCTCTATGAAGAAACAGAGGAAAGTATTAAGCAGCGTGAATACTTTGCCCAGCAGCGCAAACTAGCCAACCTTGCCCGCCCAGATACCAAACCTAATAAAAAACAACGCCGAGAACTGCAACGTTTTAAATATCAATCAGATTAGGAATGGTATAGGACTCATTCATAAGTCACGATTGAGATCATTTAAACTGATCTGAATATTGAAGAATTTGACGCTATCGTTTCAAGCTTAAGATTGTTAGAATAAGGAACTCAACTTAAAAAGGGCAATTACCCCTTTTTGACTACCTTTTCTTACTCCTTTATTTATGATGATAGGTTATGTTATGCCGAAGTCAGATTCTATACCTAAATCTGTATTGTTAGTTTGCCTTGGAAATATATGTCGCTCGCCCACCGCTGAAGGTATCATGCGACAGCGCACTGCTATTGCTGGTCTTACGATGAAGATTGACTCTGCGGGTACCGGAGACTGGCACATTGGCAAGCATCCCGATCCTCGTGCTCAAACCCGTGCTAAGCGACATGGTTATAACATTAGTAAACTGACCGCTCGTCAAGTTAGTGAACAAGATTTTTTAGATTTTGATCTTATTTTAGCGATGGACGCTAAAAATTTAAAAGATTTGAACGTCATAAAAGAGTCTGTATCAAAGCAGTCAAATCCAGATGATTTAGCTCAACTTGCCTTAATAAGTGAGATCGATACCCGCTACTTTAAGCAAGACGTCCCAGACCCTTATTATGGGGATAAAGATGGCTTTGAGGAGGTTATCGAGCGCCTTGAGTCCTCAGTAGATGCTTGGATAGATCACTGGACTGTTTAAAACATCACCTGCTACTTCATGAGTACTAAGCATACTTGAGTATCGCGACGTTAAATCCTTCATCGACATGTCTAATGTTTTAGCAGTTTAGTGGTTTACTGATACTTCCCCCCTATCATTCAATTTATTCAATCGATATAAATGGCCTTTTGACCCCTATGAGTACACCCAATCTAGCCTCTAGTGCCTTGCAACCTGATGACCAGACGTTAGGTACTTCCAAGCAAATCCGCTTGAATGATAATGAGCAAGATGAACCTACCCCCTCATTATTCACTTCCTTAACATTTTTAAATGAGGCAAGTTTAATCGAGCAGAATACGATGCAGCTTGAATGCACCGCTGATACCTTAGTTACGCTACATTCAGAGTCAGAGGTTGCACCGGTAGTGGCGACATTGATGGATAAAGGTGACCCTATTTTTGTACTGTCAGGGGGTAGTAATGTCATACTGCCACACCAGCTACATGCCAGCGTTATTCGGCCAGTCTTCAAAGGGCTAACCGTGTTAAATGAGGACGATGATGGGGTGGATATAGAAGTCATGGGCGGTGAAAACTGGCATAAACTGGTCACCACCACGGTAAATAAAGGCTGGTATGGTCTTGAAAATCTGGCGTTAATTCCAGGACTGGTTGGCGCCTCTCCGGTTCAGAATATTGGGGCGTATGGCGTGCAGCTTGAAGACTGTTTGACCTATGTTAAAGCCTTTCACTTACCGAGCCAACGTTGGCATCATTTTACTAACGCCGAATGTGAGTTTGATTATCGAGACAGTAAATTTAAGCGTGAAGCGGGTCAGTGGTTTATTACTAGAGTCGGATTCAAGCTACATAAAGACCCGACTAAGATTAATGCTAACTATGGGGACGTTGCTAAACTGGCTCAAACTTTGACAGACGATGACGACTCTGCCAATATAACACCAGTTGAAGTCATGCAAGCAATCATAGAGATTCGTCAATCAAAGCTCCCAGACCCTAAACAATTGCCTAACTGTGGAAGTTTCTTTAAAAATCCTATCATAGACACAGAACAATTTTTGAGCCTGCAACAAAAGCACCCTAATATAGTTGGCTATAAAGTAGATGATCAACATACCAAAGTCGCTGCAGGATGGCTAATTGATACAGCAGGACTTAAGGGTAAAGGGGTCGCCCCTATTTTGACCCATGCTAAACAGGCCTTAGTGTTAGTCAATCATAGTCCATTGCATATTACCACCCCTGCTACTCAACAAGACATCTTAGCGACGCAACAGCTTATTCAAAACACTGTCTTTGACACGTTTTCAATTACCTTGGAACGAGAGCCAGTGTGGTTAAATAGCTCAGCCAACTATGTGTTAAGCTAGGTAGACAGATTACAAGACCCATAGACTATTACGAGGTATGGAGGTAAGATCGCTAAATCGGGTAAGAAAGACTGTTGGGTGCGTTTATATATAACTGACTATCCGTATTAGGTAGTCTAATCTGAGTTTAATGTGAAAATAATGACGCCGTTTTTAAAAAGCTTTTATAAAGGAGTGATAAAAAGCATTCTCATAATTTTAATGCTATTACTTCTTATGGTGGTCAGCTTTTTTACCCCTGTGTTTTCATTCGTTGGACTTTGGGTGCTCAACCATCTACCGATACCAGAAGTTACCCACTATCCTGTCTCCTTTGTGGACAATGTCACTGATAAATCTAAGATAGAAACCCCACACCCCTATTCTAAGCTTGTTCTCAACCTAAGAACGGAGCATAAGCCTACCGCTTATGTCGTTCTAGGTGGTGGACTTACTGAAGCTGACCATACCTATAACTCTAAGCCTTCTTCAACGGACAGTATCTCATCTGATAATACATTGAAGTCGGATCATACCCAGACAGCACTAGACCATAAGCCTAATTCCCAAAGGGAGAGCCAGCATACCGAAAACAGTGACGAGCAAAGTATTATTGCTGAACAAGTAAATAATAGTCTGGCGGCTAATAATATTGTTTTGAATAAGTATAGTCTGAATAGAATGATTACTGTAATCAGACATTATAAACGCACGCCTCTTCCTATCGTGCTCACAGGTGTTGAGTCTGCTTGGATGCGAGACTGGTTATACAGCTATGGTATTGACGATGTCATTACTGAAAATGCCAGTATGAATACGTGTGAAAACGCCCGATTTACTGCAAAACGCTTAAACTTATCTGATGTCTATCTGATTACAGACGCTTATCATATGACCCGAACTCGGCGACAATTTGCATTGAATCATATTCATACCACGCCAATACCAGCCCCCTTACCTATGCAAAAAAGTTGGCTAAGTCCAAAAAATAATGCCCAGCACTCACGACGCGCGCTATATGAGATTCTCGCTTATACCCGAGACGTCTTTGCCCCCCAGCAAAATTGCCGAAATGCCAAAGAGGTTAGTTTCGATACCTTATTACGCAGTCGCAAGCCAGCGGACAGTTGAAGAGAACTATCACCAACGACATCAGGGCAATAACCTGCCAAAAAGAGTATAATATAACGTTTAATGACACTCCCTTAAATATCCTTAAAGGATTAGGAAGGTCATGCTAGCCAATTCTATTGAAAGAGGAGCCTGGTTATGACCAGTATGTATTTACTGATTCCGCTAAGTTTAATGCTATTTGTCATTGGTATTTGGGCCGTTCGCTATGCGGTAAAATCTAATCAGTTTGAGGATTTAGACAATGAATCACAACGGGTAATATTGGATGATCGTCAAGAACGCCGTGAGGCTTTAAAGAAAACGTCTAATGTGTCTACAGAGACATCCAAATCTAAGATGAATCACAATGTAGGCTCTGATAATGGGGTCTGTTGAACATTCAAATATTAGGACTGCTGATAGCTAAAATTGTTCCAAACTAGGCGTAAACCGACGATAATGTCTAGACCTTAGCTAGGTTTATAACAACGTTTGGGGCAATTTTAGCATCAGCCCTCTCTCGAGCACAGCTCTCGCCTTGCAAACGGGCAAAGCAGTGCTTTGCTTAATCCGCTCTCAGGGGCAGGGCTGTTTTTTGTCAATATATTGCGAAATTTTTTAACTTAGAATGACTAAGCGTCAAAAATTTCCCTGCATATTGCGTAAAAAACAGCCTCCGCCAGTTCCACATTTGAATATGCAACAGACCCAAAGTAGACCTCTTAGGGCTTATCTTAAGACTTTATCACGCTATTATCCAAATACTTGTTTGTTGATATTATTGACTTTATTTAGTGAACATAATTTATGATAACACCGCTTCTTCTCGCTGCCTTAGCGATGGGTTTTTTTGGTTCACCGCATTGTCTGGGTATGTGTGGTGGTTTAGTAACTGCTTTTGGTTTCTCCATGCAAGAGGTAAGCCCCGCTAAGAAGCGGTTGCTAATAGCGACTTATCATTTTGGGCGTTTAGTAAGCTATTCCTTATTAGGTGTGATAGCAGCATTGATTGGCACGACAGTGCTTGCACCTTTGATGACGGGTAACCATCTTCCTAGAATTCTTTTAGGGGCGGTTTTGGTCTTTATCGGTCTTAATATGATCGGGCTTCCCTTTTTAAATAAACTTGAAAAAGTGGGAATGGGTGTTTGGCGACGACTGGCGCCTTTGCGAAAAAAAGTATTTCCAATCACTACTTTTCCGCGTGCACTTGCGGCAGGGCTGTTATGGGGATTTTTACCTTGTGGGTTGGTGTACGGCGCTTTATTAATGGCAGCCGTTGGCAATCATGTCGTCACTGGTGCCTTACTCATGTTCGTTTTTGGCTTGGGCACTGTGCCAATGCTAGTTGCCACACACGAAACAGTAGGCTGGTTGCATAAACAAATTGGACGTTTTAGATTGCGCCAATTAAATGGAATTATTATGATGATATCGGGTCTTGCCGTTATCTTTGTTCCACTTGCGATGAATCATTTAGGGGGTCATGCTGGGCACACCACTCATCAAGCTCACAGTGAAAATACCTCAGCACCTGCTCACTCACCTGATATGAATAATATGCCTGACGCACACAACAAGCATGACGCGCACAGCAGGCGTGATATGGATAGCAGACATCATACCAATGGAGAGGCATTAACAGACATGGAGCACAATGAGCATCAACCTATGTCTCATGAGACTCATTAACCTGTACTTGTACCCTAAATCTAAGAACCTATATTTGTACCCTAACTCTTGGAAACTCAAACCTGAGTTAAAATGTTAGTCTAACTGCTCAAGTTTTAATTTAGTATTTAAATGTGCTTCTAAGGCTGGCAAGTTAAAGGCATCATCTTCGCTCACAAAGCTGATGCTGATACCTGTTTGACCGGCCCGCCCTGTACGTCCTATTCGGTGGACGTAATCATCAGGCTGATCTGGTAGCGTATAGTTCACCACATGACTGATATCGTCCACATGAATGCCCCGCCCCGCCACATCTGTCGCTACCAAAACTTTCGCGTTACCATTTTTAAACTTATCTAGATAGCGTTCGCGCTTTGATTGATCGACATCACCAGATAGCATGACCACGTTGTGCTCGGCACCTAACCGGTTGTAGAGCCGCTTAACTTGATCTTTTCGATTGGCAAAGACAATCACTTTTTTGGTCTCTGCTGCGTCTAAGATACGGTTAAGCGCATTAAACTTATCTTTCTCCGTCAATAAATAGAAATGCTGCTCAACCAAATCGCTGGTTTTGTGTTCCGGTTCAATTTCTACAAATACGGGATTAAGTAACCATTTATACGCTAAATTCATCACATCTTGATTAAATGTGGCCGAGAATAACAAGCTTTGTCTGTCGGTATTTGGCGGCATATAACGTATAATTCGTTTAATATCAGGGATAAACCCCATATCCAGCATCCGATCTGCCTCATCTAGCACAAAGGCTTCTATACGATCTAAAAATACATGACCCTTGTGTATCAAATCTATAAGGCGTCCTGGGGTCGCAATCAAAATATCGGTGAATGCCAACTCCAAAGCAGAGGTTTGTTGGTCATAATCAACCCCGCCCATGATGCAGACGCTGTGCAAATCAGTATGCTTGGTTAGGGCAATAGCATCATCAAATATCTGGTTTGCAAGCTCACGTGTTGGCGCTAATATCAAAGCTCTTGGCTCTCCTAGATAGCGTGCCTCATCAGCGGCAAAGGGTCTGTTTAATAGGGCTTCTATGATAGTGATTAAAAAGGTAGCTGTCTTACCCGTACCGGTTTGTGCCTGACCAATAGCATCTTGCCCCGCCAACGTATTGGGTAATATCTTGGCTTGAATAGGCGTCAACTCAGTAAAGCCCAAATCATTGATGGATAATAAGGTACTTTTGCTTAGTGGCAAATCACTAAATGTAATAAAGCTATCCATAAAACGTCCTATTTCTATCTTAATGAGTGCTAAGGTCTATATCTATATCTATATCTTTATTTGTAAAATGATAACCATTTTAGACTAGTTAGACTTCAAAAAGGGTTATTTTAAAATATTGAACCTAAATGACCTAAATGACCTAAATGAATTGAACCTAAATAAATTGAACCTAAATAAATTGTACCTTAATGAATCGGACCTAAACCAATAAAACCTTTTATAAACGACAAAAACCAATATGCTAAATCTAAACCAGCACATTTGTTATGCTGACAGATTTAACATATTGGTTTTACAGATACACCTAACGGGCCTTTGCCGTCACTTTTATATCAACCTTAAAGCCTTAGAGTAAAAAGCTTAACGCGAAGAACAAAAGCTCCCTATAACCTAGTCTTGTCTAAACTGGTCATACGTATAAAGATGTATAATAATTTAATACTATACAACTAAAGCCGTCATAAAAACGTTATAACGTTCGTTAAAACGATAACTTTGTAAGCTTTTTTAGTGTAAGCTTATTCGTTAAATTTATTCGTCTACTTTAGTAACTTCTTCAGCTTGTAAGCCTTTTTCACCTTCAGTAACAATAAATTCAACTTTTTGGCCATCCTGTAACGAGCGATAGCCGTCACCTTGAATAGCACGGAAGTGAACAAAGATATCTTCGCCACTTTCACGTTGAATAAAACCAAAGCCTTTTGCATCATTAAACCACTTAACAGTACCTTGCTCACGAGCTGACATAATTTACTTCCTAAAAAACTAAATTTACGAAACTTCAAGTTGACCCATCAAAGCATCCAAGCTAAAGGCTGTAATGCGAATACTGGGTATAATAGAGTGGCAAAAGGCCACTTAACAACAAAACAGAGGTAGAGTGCTATAATTAAAATATAAATTCTAAGATAAAAGCCTCTTAGTTACACTACAGACATGTTTGTTATCTAAAACTAATCATAGCATGACTAATAATTAACACAAAGTGTTTTAACACAACTTTCATACTAGAGAGCTAAATTGTGTGATCAATTATTATCATTTTAACCTTTTGGCACTATATACTGATAATTAAACACTATAAATATCGAGTTTAGCAGTATAATATTATCGACCATTCTACTGTTTATTTTTTTCAAAAAACTATTTCTATTCTTAAAAAAACTATATTAATCGAGTTCATTATGACAGACATAACCGAACAGTCTACTGCCAAAAGCTTTATCCCTAAAGCGCTTGACACACAATCTTCTTCAAAAAATTCCACAGACTCGATAAATGGTTTGCACCGTCGATTATTATTAGTCAATGGCCCTAACTTAAATCTATTAGGGGTTCGTGAGCCAGAACTCTATGGTTCAACCACATTGCATGATATAGAAAGGCGTTTGCTATCCACAGCTAAGGCTAAAGGTATCGAGCTAGTTTGCGTACAATCCAATCATGAAGGCGAGCTAATAGATGCTATTCAACATCATGGTCTACTCGGGGATAGTGAAGACTTGGTCGATGCCGTAATTATCAACCCTGCGGCTTTTACCCATACCTCTGTTGCTCTGCGCGATGCCCTCCTCGGTATTAAAAAACCCTTCATCGAAGTACATCTATCCAATATACATAATCGAGAGGATTTTAGAGCTCATTCTTATTTTAGTGATAAAGCGGTCGGTGTCATTTGTGGTTTGGGGCATCTTGGTTATGATATGGCTTTAAGTTATTTTCTTGAACATTATAGTGAGTAAACTGAGCTGTTTTTACTCTTTAAGACATTCCCTTTTAAGACATTCCCTTTAAAGCTAAGGCATTATTTATTATGGCATCATCCGGCAAACGTTTTATGAAACTGGCGAGCATGACAGCAAGTATTGCTGGTAAGGCGGCTAAAAACTCATTTAAGAACTTATCGAGTGATGAAACTAAACGTGCAGAAGCCCGTTCACAAATGCTGCAAGATGTTGGAATTCAGATAGCAGACACCCTAGGTGAAATGAAAGGGGCGGTAATGAAAGTTGGACAAATTGCGTCTCAATACAAAGAGGTCTTTCCACCAGAGGTCGCCGCAGCCTTAGAAAAACTACAAAACGATGCCCCAGCCATGCCTTATTCCGTCATTAAATCCCAAGTCGAACGTGAGCTTGGCAAACCTATTGACGACGCTTTTGACCACTTTGAACACAACCATTTTGCAGCAGCCTCTATCGGTCAAGTCCATAAAGCCATACTACCCAGTGGCCAACATGTCGTCGTAAAAGTGCAATATCCAGATGTGGATAAAAATTGCGACAGCGACTTAAAACAGGTACGGTTAGCACTAAAGATGACGGGTGTATTAAGCATGAGCCGTGAGCTACAGGATCAGATATTTAACGAGATCCGTGATAGCTTAAAAGATGAACTAAACTATATTAAAGAAGCACAGAACCTGGCTATATTTGGCGCATTCCATGCCGATGATGACGGTTTAATTATTCCTAAAGTCATAAAAAGCCATTCTACCCGCCGAATTTTGACCTTAACAGAAGAGCTAGGCGAGCCATTAAGCGTCGCCTCTACTTGGGACAATGAGATTAAACAGAAGATTGCTACTCGACTGTTTAAATTTAGTGCCGGTCAGATATTTGAGCTATACCGTATGCATTGTGACCCCCATCCCGGCAATTTTGCGTTTCGGCAAGATGGCAGTGTTATCGCCTATGATTTTGGTGGCATTCGTACTTATAGTAATGCTGAAGTAGAATTGTTTAGACGGTTTGCTAGGCACGCTTTAAAAGGGGATGTGACCGCATTAGAGCAAGATCTTATCGCTTTAGATATAAGACGCACAGATGATGTATTGATACCCGGTTCATTCTATCAAGAGTGGTTGCAAATTGGACTCAAACCCTTATCGATTGAACCTTATCATAGCGGATCGTTTAATTTTGCAGACAGTCAGGTTCATCATGTGGCTATCGCTCAAGCCAAACAAGGATTAAAGTATTTTAAGCAATTCCAACCTTCTGCGACAACTATGATGTTAGACCGTACCATCTCTGGACAGTATTGGAATCTAGTCAACCTCGGTGTTGATATCGATCTTAGTCCCTTGGTGAAGCACTATATTGATTTCTAACATTATTTATTGATACCACAGACTGGACACTGCTTATCTTGCCGATAGCGTATTTTTTGCTGAGTCATATTACGTCCGTTCCAAATGAGTAATTGCCCGGCTAATGGGTTATGACTTAGCCCTAAGTATTGTAGCGCCGCATTGGCTTGTAAGTTACCCATCACTGTCGTGGTACTGGCCAAAACCCCAGAATTAGTGCAGTTTTGAGTGTCATTGGAGGATTCTAAACCTGTAGCTGAACCTGTAGAATGTGAACCTTGACTATCTGAAATAGTAGTGCCGAAAATGCAATGATAACATCCACTTTGCTGAGCAGGCTCATATAAGGCAAGTTGGCCTGTCATACCGATGGCGGAAGCTGATAGCAATGGCAGGCGGTGACGCACACTCATTTTATTGAACAGCTCACGAGTCGCAAAGTTGTCCGTACAATCTAACAGTAAAAAAGGGCCTGACTGTTTTGAGTGATCAATAAGTAATAATTCCTCAGCGTTCGTATAATCTAAGCGCTTTGCACTAAAACTTACCTCAACAAACGGATTGATTTTTTTTAAAGCGGAATACGCCGTTTCTGCCTTGTTTTGACCGACATCCTTATCTGTGAATAAGGTTTGACGCTGTAAGTTGCTCGCTTCAATCACATCATTATCGATAATATGGATGGCACCAACACCTGCACGTGCTAAAGTTTCTGAAACCGGACATCCTAATCCACCCGCCCCTAAAATCACTACCTTGCTTGACTTTAAGCGTAGCTGCGCATCAATATCCCAATTTTCAAGCAATATTTGGCGTGAGTAACGTAGCAACTCTTCGTCAGTTAAATTCATTTAGAAACACCTATTCTCATTCAAAAACCTCTCTACTCTCACCCAATAAACAAATCAAGGTTATCCACCCCTTAAAGTTTCAGTCTATCGTTACTTTAAATGTTATGACATACCCTTAGCAAACTCATCAATTTAGTTAGTCGTGATATATCGGTTTATGTTTATTAATTTAGAATCCACCTTTTAATTATTTCTTTAAAATTTTGGTACGTATAATGAGTTACGTACCCATTAGTAATTAAAAAAACCTTAACAATGTTGACATTGTATTACTTTTAAGGGTTAAATAGTATTACAAACAGTGATAAATAACATTTAAATCAATAAGTTATGTGGATATATTATTTTTAAAATGGCATTTTATATCAAATCGATGGTTCTACCATAGCCTATTGTTATACATTAAGAATCATAGACTACGACATAGACTAAATAGTGATACACAAACTAAAGGTAGACTGATTAAAATTTATAGTATTTACCTTGTTTCAACTTATTAAAATTCATCGTAGGCGGTGCTTTTTAGTCCAGCAAATCAAAACCTTTAATCAAAATCCTGGGCTAATAACGCAGCCTTGCTAAAAGTAAAGATGTAAGAATTAAGAGTTAAGAGTGAGGTAGTATTTATATTTTTTTCAAAATAGCTACGTATGAGAGATAACAAGATTTATTAGCAGTAATAAAATATAGCATCGTAGCTATTAACAAATATGATAGTTAACACTCTAGGATAATAATGGTCAATATCTCAAATTTAATAATTAGAAAATGGTCTGATGAAAGAATGACATAGTTTATTTTTATAAAAGCTTTTTATATTTTAATTCAATAGGGGAACTTATGCGCCTTACCGACTATAGCGATTATGCTCTAAGAACACTGATGTATTTAGCTCTTGATTCTAACCGTAATACATTAGCGACTATTAGTGAGATTTCAAATATATATAAAATCTCGAGAAGTCATCTGACCAAAGTTATTCATAAATTAGCACAAATAGGTTACATAGAAAGTATGCGGGGTAAGAATGGCGGAATACGACTGGCTAAAGATCCTAAACTGATAAAATTAGGAGAAGTTATGCGTCAGACCGAACCTGACTTTAATATTGCCTCTTGCTTCACCGACTCTAATATAACACACCATACAAACAATAAAGACGATAGAGATAAGAATAACTCAGCAAATAACCTACCTGACTTTCAGGATATTCAGCAGGATATTCAGCAGGATAGTCAGCAGGATAGTCAGGATACTAAAAAGGCTAAAATTGAATGCGTAATAACACCTGTATGCAAACTCAAGCATGTTTACTTTGAAGCAAAACAGGCCTTTTTACAGGTTATGGACACCTATACCTTAGAAGATATCATCGAAAATAAAGAAGATATATGGGATGTTCTCAATCTTAAGTTAAATCATTAAATGCACATTTAAATTTTAAAGATCTTAAGAGGGCTGTAATGTAGCCTTCTTGATACTACAACACAAGCCCTCTATCACCTCAAATAATCACTAATAAAAAGTGGATTAAACTTTAGTCTTTAATCACCATAAGCCGCAACTCACTCATATCCTCAATTGCATACTTAACCCCTTCACGCCCAAAACCTGAGTCTTTTACACCGCCATAAGGCATATTATCGACACGGAAAGTTGGAATGTCATTGATAATGACGCCACCTGCTTCGATACAATCCCAAGCTTGCATGGCTTTATTAATATTAGAAGTATAAACCCCGACTTGTAAGCCAAATCGACTATCATTAGCAAGCTCAACACCTTTATCAAAACTGTCATAGGCTTCCAATATCATAACGGGACCAAAGGCCTCATCTTTATAAAGCTGACAATCATGACTAACGTTCTCTAATATAGTAGCATCCATCACCAAGCTCTCACTACCTCCTCCGCAGAGCAATGTAGCACCGTGATCGACCGCCTTGTTAATCCAATCTTGTAATCGCTCAAGCTCCCCTTTATCTATCATCGGTCCAATAAGCACCTCTCCCTGACTAGGATCTCCAGTTTTAACCTGCTTCGCCAATTCAACCAGCTTATCTTTGACCTCATCATAAATATCACGGTGAATCAGTACCCGCTGTACGCTGATACAGACTTGCCCTGCCTGAGTAAAACCGCCTGTAATAATACGGGGCAGCGCCGTATCTAGATCAGCATCAGGCTCCACTAAGACAGCTGCATTGCCACCAAGCTCTAAGACCACTTTCTTCTTACCAGCACGTGCTTTCATATCCCAACCTACTTTATCAGAGCCCGTAAATGATAAAAGCTTGATTCGTTCGTCTGTCACTAAAACATCTGCAATTTTCGATGACATGGGCAATATTGAAAATGCGCCTTCGGGTAACTCTGTCTGAGCCAATACTTCTGCAATCAATAACGCACTAATTGGCGTAAAGCTTGCAGGCTTTAAAATAAACGGACACCCTGCTGCAATCGCTGGCGCAATCTTGTGCGCCACTAAGTTTAAGGGGAAGTTAAAGGGGGAAATAAAACCACATAGACCTATCGGTACGCGTTTACTAAAACCTCGATAGCCCGCGCTGGCTTCAGTGACATCTAGGGGTATTACCTCTCCTTCTGCTAACGTAGTGACGGCATCCGCTGCAAGCTGGAAGGTACTAATTAAGCGATTGACTTCCGCTTCAGCAGCGCTTTTTGGCTTACCGCCTTCAGCAACCAAAGCTTCGGTAAACTCATCAAAGCGCTCTTTAAATTTAGCAACGCAGTCTTGCAGAATTCGCTGTTTTTGATAAGGCTTGAGAGCCTGCATCGCAGGTATGGCTTTAATACCCGCTTGTATTGCTTGCTCCAGCAGCTCGCTATCTGCACGTGCAACTTCTGCAACCGTTTCTTGACTGAATTTATTGATAACTTCTAGCTCATTGGCACCTTCATGGGCTTGATTGGCTAAATAGAGAGGATAAAAATGTTGCATAGATCACCTTTTTTTTATTGAGTTGAATTACTTATTTAATCATTAAAAGTCTTTTAGCGTGTAAATCATCATATAAGGTGTTAGGTTTTGCTTACGAGAGGATCATTCGCTCATTTTAGACTTCCATTTTTTTAAGATATTCCCTGTTTTTTGAGATATATGATTGATAGGATAATCAAAGTCTCAAGTATCTAGTATTAATTTTTGTTGTTCATTATTATACAGGGTTGAAAATATTCCTTTTATAACAAAAAACGCCCTCATGAAGAGGACGTTTTAAATTTTACTTGACTAGTCTATATCCTAGATTAGATAACGTTAATAGTGTCTTCAATGTATAAGGTTCCAGTAACCCCAGCATTATTGTAGACATACAGATCATAAGTATGTGTATTACCCAAAGCATCTTGCGTCGTTTGTGTACCACCTGTACTAAAACCTGCACCTTCTAAATCAATTTCAGTAGTTGAGTTATTGGCATTGATATAGGTCTTATTGTTGGCTCCAAACTTGAAGTCGCCATTACTAGCATTTAAATTATAGCTATTATTAGCACCTTCAAACTCAATGACTTCAATATTATGAGTGACTAAATCATTAGCAGCGCCATCTTGATCACTGCCTGTGATAATAAGCTTATCGGTACCTTCACCGCCATCAATCACACGGTTATCAACACCTAAACTATTAATGTTACCTATAGAAATTGTATCGTTGCCACCGCCTAAGAATATAGACTGGTTCGTAGAGCTTTGACCAAAGACATCAGAGATGGTAATGGTATCTACACCGTCACCCGCGATTAAAACGGTATCATCTCCAGTAAAACTAGTGACTTCGATAATATTATTACCGTTACCAACATTTATCTTACTACCACCGGTAAACTCTTGTGCAATAATGGTATCATTTCCACCAAGTGTAGTGATAACTGAATTTGACTGAATACCACCGTCTTGTAGTTCAATTTTATTATTACCCGCTCCCAAATTAACCTCAGAACCTGAAATATCTTTATCATTAGTCTGACCAGGAGTACCTAATATAGTAAGGGTATCATCACCAGAACCAGTAGTGATTTTAGTACCGTTAAAGATATCATCCCCTGCATTCAACTCATTGTTACCATTCCCTAATTTAATGATTGAACTGTTTATCATTCTATCAATATCGATAAGATTGTTACCATCTCCTGCAACTATAGTTGCAGAATATAATGAGTAAATCGGACCATTATTACCCAAGATAACTTTGTTATCGCCCTCTCCCAAGTCAACGACTGTTTTATCTGCTGAACCAGCACCAGAGAGTTTTTCACCAACGAAGGTGTCATTTCCGTCACCCATTCGAATATCCACATTCAAGCTTATATTCCCAATAACGTTCATAACATCATCCCCGCCTCCTGTATCGACAGTAAAATAGTCCGTTTTGGTAGTGCCTATAGTAGATATATTGCCATCAACTATTATTACCTGTGACGCATCACTAAATACCGTGTTGTAATTTGGCGTGCCATCTCCATTGGTATCAACCATTCCACCATCTCTAAAGTTTAAACCTGTCAATGGGCGATCACGGGGGTTTAATGACCCAATGCCTTCTCCAGAGCTGGTATCAAAGTGATAAAGCTCTATATCTTTGCCATACACATTACCCGCTTTGTCCATAAATCCTAATGGTAAAAACTCATCGAAATTGCCTGTTGGCGTGGATTGTAGTCCAACACCATAGTTATCAACATCATTTTTGCTTTCAAAGGCCGCTTGCTGCTCTGGGGTTAATTGCAAAGTCCATGTTCCATCAGGATTTACCACGGCAGCATTACCTACAGCATTGCCATTAGCGTCTTTAACAAATATGGCTCCTTCTTCAGTATATATACCATTAATAATACCGGTTCCAGAATCATAACCTGTTACAACCGGCATCTCTACTAGGGTATCAAGCGTCATATCCGCTGATTGACTAGATTGATCTGATGAAGCTAAAGTACCACCTGTAATATTATCAATCGTTGCTTTATATTGATATACAGCATCGGGTTGACCTACAGGTAGGCTTTCAGTACTAAACGTATATTGAGTATCAGTATCTTTCACCAGATCCGCGTCAGCAACCACAGCATCAAGAACAAACTCACCATCAACTTGGATATAACGTTCCAATTTTAGGACTTGATAATCTTCTACTAAAGGATTATCTAAAGTTATAGTGATAGTTGGTGTGACATCATTTGTTAAACCGTTTAAATTATCAGTTGTGGCATCATCAGCGTCTGAAACAAGCCCTTCGTATAAATAGTCAGACCCAAATATACTACTCTTAATATTGACGATAGTGTTTTCGTTGCCGTCAGCTGACTCTGCACCATCAATCAGATCATCCACATTATCTGTGATCGAAATATTGGTAACTTCTGCTAATGGTGTTACGTCAAGTGTAAAAGTACTGGCCGTTGGCGTACTATTATCTTCGTTGCCATCTTCAACAGTGACATCAAAGCCTGCAGTACTATCAACAGTAGAATCAGATCCATCATGGACAAAAGTTACAAGGCCTGCGTCTAGATCAGCGCCTGTAAAGGTTGTCGCTACCACACCATCAACTTCTACATTGCCTTTTGTAAGATTAGTAACTGTAAATGTCACATTTTCAGCTGTGTCAGCGCTATCCTGATCGGTAAAGTATAAATCTTCTTTATTGATTACGGTAGAATAGTTCTCAACCACAGTAGATTTAAGATCACCAGTTATAACGGGTGCTTCATTAACATCTTGTACTTCAAGAGTAACCTTTTCAGACCCTTTATTTCCGGCAACATCTATTACCTCTATAGTTAAGTCGAATGAATTAGCGCCCGTTTCGAAATCATTAGCGGCTGCTGCTTCACCAGCTGCAGTTAATGTGATATTGCCATTAGCACTATCGATTGCAAAGTAACCCTGATCGTTACCAGCTGTAATACTATATTGCGTAATCGCACTGTCATCAGAGGCAACTACGGTACCCAACTGAGCATCTACAACTTGATTTTCGTTGTACTGAATCGTCGTTGTTGTAATAATCGGTGCTGTCGCGTCAACTGTAAATACTTCACCTTCAGCGGTTGCGACGTTACCTGCAGTATCTGTTGCGGTGATAGTTGGGGTGTATTCGCCATCTGCTAAGGCAGTCGGTGTCACTGTCCAGTTACCCTCAGTATCTGCTGTTGTGGTTAAGGTTTGATCCCCAATCACTACAGAGATTGCGGCGCCCGCTTCACTAGTACCACTAATCTCAGGAGTAGTATTGCTAGTGATATTATCGCTAGCAGATGACCCTGTGTCGTTAGTTGCATCTTCAGGAAGCTGAGCGGTTGGTGCAGCTGTTACGGTATCTACTGTAAATACTTCACCTTCAGCGGTTGCGACGTTACCTGCAGTATCTGTTGCGGTGATAGTTGGGGTGTATTCGCCATCTGCTAAGGCAGTCGGTGTCACTGTCCAGTTACCCTCAGTATCTGCTGTTGTGGTTAAGGTTTGATCCCCAATCACTACAGAGATTGCGGCGCCCGCTTCACTAGTACCATTAATCTCAGGCGTAGTATTGCTAGTGATATTATCGCTAGCAGATGACCCTGTGTCGTTAGTTGCATCTTCAGGAAGCTGAGCGGTTGGTGCAGCTGTTACGGTATCTACTGTAAATACTTCACCTTCAGCGGTTGCGACGTTACCTGCAGTATCTGTTGCGGTGATAGTTGGGGTGTATTCGCCATCTGCTAAGGCAGTCGGTGTCACTGTCCAGTTACCCTCAGTATCTGCTGTTGTGGTTAAGGTTTGATCCCCAATCACTACAGAGATTGCGGCACCCGCTTCACTAGTACCACTAATCTCAGGCGTAGTATTGCTAGTGATATTATCGCTAGCAGATGACCCTGTGTCGTTAGTTGCATCTTCAGGAAGCTGAGCGGTTGGTGCAGCTGTTACGGTATCTACTGTGATTGGTCCTGTATTTGCTGTAGCAGTATTACCCGCAGCATCACTGGTAGTTACTGTGACATCAGTGTATTCGCCTTCTGGTAGCACATAGTTACCTTCTGCGTTCTTAACGGCGTTAACTGTCGTGCCATCTGCTAAGGTACCAACCACTGAGTCAATGGTGTCGCCATTGTCATTAATGGTTAGGATACCGCTGTTGGTAATGCCATCGGTTGCATCGGTACCTGAGTCAGTGGCAAGTTTAATCGTCGGATCAGTAATAGAGCTGTCTACGGTAATGGCACCAGTGCTTGCTGTCGCTGTGTTACCTGCAGTGTCCACGGTGGTGACAGTGACATCAGTGTACTCGCCTTCTGGCAAGACATAGCTACCATCAACTAGGTCAATGGTTACTTCACTACCGTCCGCTTTGGTCGCTATCACTGATTGAATAGTATCGCCATTGTCGGTGATGCTTAAGGTGCCATCAT
>NZ_JBXYJH010000006.1:0-145125 GCF_057396215.1 Psychrobacter sp. CX18
ATATGTTAGCCTGCCCTCAGCTTGCAGGCGCTCAATTTTCGCACGTTGCCTAGCTCGATATGATAGTCCTGCTAACGCTGTACCAGCATTAATATTGAATAATTGACGGTATTCATCAGCTGTAACATTGTGCGCTCGGCTTAAATGAGATGGTAAAAATTGATATCGCTTACCGCACAGCAAACATTGAATTCTGTCATGATTCGCATACGCATCAACATCAACTTGACTGGTAAACGGCTTAGGTTGTTGATAGCTCATTTATCACCTCATTAAAAAAGCCCTACCGAATTAACAGTAGGGCTTTGTTTGTTTATGCTAATTTAAACCATTCTTGAGTTTTAGCCCAATCAATAAATTGCTCTACAGTGCTAAATTCTTCGCCATCTGCTACACCATAACCTGTCTGCTCATTTACATCATAACCATAATCATAAGCCTCGCATGAGATATAGCCATCATTATTAGTGATTGGTTGAGCAGTAGCATTTGTTACATCATATCCAATTACAGTTTTCATAGTATTCTCCAGTCGTTTAGTTGTTTAGTTGTTTAGTTGTTTACCTCATTTCTTAATACTGATTATATATAATACCCCTTATATATGCAAGCATTATTTAAGTAATTTTATAAAATTCTTTGAGTAAAGCTTTAACCCTTACGCTAAAAGGCGTTGCATCAACTTTAATAGCTTCAATAAGTTGAGCTTCGTCGGGTTTTGACGGGTTAAAAGTCACTTTGGGCTTGTATGCTTTGGTATCGTAATTTTTAACAGCTCGACGGGTGTAATCAGGTGTAGTTGGGTTGGTAGTCATGATGTTCTCCAGTGATTATTCTTTACTTTATGTACCGATAATATAAATAAGGGGTATTATAGTCAACTATTTAATAAATTAATTTACTACCGTTTGTACGGCGTATCTGGATGACTTGGCACCATCTATGACACCATTACATCTAAAACTATGCTACTCTATAGAGACTAAAACCACTAAAGCCCTGATAATACTAAGTTTAATTATCATTGATATGTAATGATTTTATAATGAAATAGTTCGAGTCTCTCCAGCCCCACCATTTTATCCGGTTAGTTACGCTCATATCACATATTAAAACCCGCGTATAGCGGGTTTTTTATCGTCTAGAGTTTCGTGTACAAGTGGCAGGAATGATAAAACCTTAACCGATCAAGCCTGATATAAACAAGACTTATACCCTTACACTTTATACCAATTAAGCCTTAAACAATCAGCCCCTGCTCTTCTAAGTTTTTAAATATCTTGTATTCCACCTCAGTTGCATCACTTTCGTTATCGAAATGAAATTCGACAGGTACATTTTGGCTGATAAAGTAAAACTTGATGACTGATCCCTGACGCGAGATTCTACTGACATCTTTTAAATTAATCGTATCATTTTTTATCACAACAAACATGGTTAATCCTTATTAGCAGTAGTGGCAGTAGTAGCATTGGTAGTATGGGCAATCGTATCGCCTTTAGTTTAAAATTTATTTTGTATGAAATGTAGCGCATCCATCATATCATCACTTGTTTTATATCGATACTCAAGTTTTTTTGCTAATAGTTTATCTAGCAATGACTGTGCAAACTGCCATTCATTGGGCAGTAAAGGCACGGGCGCTTGACAGTGCAGTTGTGCCCATCGACTTATCTGTTGTCCCGTCTGCGTTTGGGAGGTTTTCTGAGTATGACCTTGTCTAGTTTTGAGTCTGGTTTCAAGCTCAAACGGTTTATTACCTGTTAATACCTCGTACATAACGACGCCAAGCGCATAAAGATCACTTTGTATGCTGATTGGGCACCCTTGCCAGCACTCTGGCGCGATATAAGCAGGCGTTCCTCTAATGCTATCAAGATGGGCTGAACTCATACTGTCGGAGGTGTTTGATACTAATGGCTGTGTGAGGTTCATGTTTTGGGCATAGTCCATATCACTTATAATAATGCTGGGTGCTAAAGTGTCTGTTTGATCTTTGTCAGTGTTATTCAAATAATCAGATAACGCCTCTGAGGCTAACTCAGCTCGGCTGTCTATTAAAAAGTTACTCGGTTTAATATCCCCATGAATCCAGCCTGCTTGATGCAACGAAGCAATTGAAGATACCATGCTATAAAAAAGTTGCCATTTTTGCTGATTAGACAGCGAGTGAGTGTGCAAATAGTCTTTTACACTACCCTGCTGGAAATATGGCATCACAAAGCCATCAAGCTGCCATAGCTCTGACTCGATAGTTAGCGGTATATCTTTCAATGTATCGAGGATAGAAACAATAGGAAGTCCATATTCAGCTTTTTTAAAATTAAAACCTTGTTTAACCTTTATACATCTCTCTAGGTCTAGACCTTGATGAGCAGCACTTGCAAAGTCTGAGTGAATTTGAGTTAAGTTAGCTATCTCACGCTCTATGGGTGTTGGCATCATATTTGAGTGAGATTCTAATTGAGAGTGCGATTGAGATTGTAATTGAGAGTCCGATTGAAAACGTGATATAAGTGACGGTTGCTGCAGTTGCCATTTAATCATCACAGACTTATTTTGATAATTTGCGACCGTCAAACCTTGGTAAAAGGGATTTCCTTGATTGATTTCTGCACTCATTCTTTTATGACTGATATCACGATATTGTTTTCGCTCAAGCAGTTGGGTGATACTATTGAGCCGTAATATTTCAGTTGTTGAGCTTGAGAATGGGCGTATTTTTGAAGTCAACATGGCTGCTTTCTTAACCTTATTTGTGCTTGCAATAACAATACGTTACTGGCACTATTTTTAATCTAATAAATTAGGGCCTGTATAATAAACAGCAAAGCACCAATAATAGAGTCTTGAATCACTATGACAAATTCTGTGAAAACTTTCACCCTCGATGATACCCTTACCAGCTTGCTTACTAAGTACCTAAAACAACAGATTACCCCGCCACTTACTATTGACCCCGATCAATTGGCCTATCGCTGGGTAGGTGGTGTCAATGGATCTCTCAAAGCGATTAATATCAACTCAGCGTTGGCATTGGACGACTTACTAGGCATCGATGCTCAAAAAGCCAAAATTATTCAAAATACTCGTCAGTTTTTGGCAGGATATCCTGCCAATCATGTACTCATGACAGGCACTCGTGGTGCTGGCAAGTCTTCACTAATTCGAGCGTTGTTAAATGAATTTAAAGAGGACGGGCTGCGCATGATAGAGGTATCGCGGGATGACCTACAGATGCTCGATAAAATTAGAGAAGTCATTAGTCAGCTTCCTAACACTACCCCATGTCGCTATATTGTCTATTGTGACGATCTCGCATTCAATGGGCAAGATGAAAACTATCGAACCCTCAAAAGTGTGTTAGATGGGGCGCTAGATTCAGAGCAAGACAAATTGCTGGTCTATGCTACTAGTAACCGCCGTCATTTATTGCCGCAGCTTATGAAAGACAATGTCAATATTTACGATGGTCAAACCGATGAAGTGAACCCTTATGAGACAATAGATGAAACGGTATCCTTATCAGATCGATTTGGTCTATGGTTGTCGTTTTACCCTATGAATCAAGACACTTACTTACAGATCGTTGCCCATTATCTACAAGCGGATGGTATTGAATGGACAGATGATACCAGACAGCAAGCATTACTATGGTCGTCTAGCCGTGGTGGTCGTTCAGGACGTGTGGCCTATCAATTTGCCAGACACTGGGTGGGGCAACAGTTATTAAACAGCGGTAAATAGAACAGCTTTAATTCACACAACAATAGACTGCTCGAATATCTCTACTAATTTAGGAGTATCTGTCTGATTTCTATTACGAATGGTGAATGCCATAATTAATCTCAATTTTTCTCAATAGGTTTAACACCGACTGTACTGACTTCAAACTGAGCAAAGTCTCTTGCCAACCATAATCCGCCTTGATAATACTGCTCAGCCTCTACTCGAATGTCTGCCATATTCGGCGTTTTACTATCGGGGTCATCATAACTTTGATAACGGGCACTAAAGTGAGTCAAAATAAGGCTAGGTATGTTTGCCGAGTTGGCAAAGCTTGCTATTCGTTGTGCAGTCGTGTGCATCGGGTCAAATGCGTCAGGCCGCAACATAATTTTATCTGCGACTGGCTGCGTATAGGTCGCCTCATGTACCAACACATCAGCCTCTTTTACCGCTTGCGTCAATAGCTCAGGTGTCTCATTATCCCCCGCCACTACGATTTTGAGTTGTTTAGTCAGGCGCTGCGTATAGTCTATTGACTCCAGCTGTCTGCCATCCTCTAATACCACATCTTGCCCAGCTTGTAGCTGTCCCCATGCTGATGAGGGGGCAATACCTTCAGAATTGAGTCTATCAATATCTAGTTTCAATGTTTGCACAGTTTGAGTCAAACTAAACGCGTAAGAGGGCACACGATGGGATAGCTTAGTGACGGCGATAGCCAGTTTATGAGTCGTTGATATGTTGATGAGTACGGGCTCAGAAGTCGAATTAGAATTATTCTTTGTGGTATCAAGGCCTTCATTTGATTGTGATAAAACATTTGGATCTGAATTAAATTGAGAATCCTTAAAGACCTCTGTCTCTACTTTCGCCTCAGCTTTTGTCTCTAGATTCGACTTTACTGTCGTCTCTACTTGGGACTTTAAGCCAAATAAATGTTCGATAGGGATAAATTCAATCTTATAAGGTAAGTATAGCTCTGTAGTAAGCTGCACAGCGTCGATAAACTGCTCTATGGCCTGAGGCGCAATAATCTTTAAAGGCTGTTTGCGTCCTGACATCGCCATACTAGCCAGCAATCCTGGTAGTCCATAACAATGATCACCATGTACATGGGTAATGCAAATGGCGAGCAATTGATTACTGCTGATGTTGGTATGTAACAACTGGTGTTGAGTGGCTTCCCCACAGTCTATCAGCACCCAAGGTCTTTTGGGTGAGTTATGAGCATTAATCTCTTTATTGCTAAAGGGATTAAGAAGTTCAACCGCCAATGCTGTCACATTGCGATGTTTGGTAGGAATGCCGGCTGAAGTACCTAAAAAAGTAAGATGTAGCATAGGGGTTGAGTTCTTATAAAATCAAAATGTATAAATAGAAAAACCCTATGTTAGCAAATTAACATAGGGTTTTTAAAAGTGCTTTTCATCTTTTAAATTAAAAGAACAACTATGTAAGATGAAATACCTAACATTTAGCTTAATAACAGAACTTAAAAACTGAAATAAAACTCTCAGCTAAATATTCAAACATAGCACTTAACCATCATATGGATCACGAAGGACAATAGTCTCATCACGATCAGGGCCAGTTGAGATAATATCGATTGGGCAATCGATTAACTGCTCAATGCGTTTGATATACTCTTTCGCTTCTTTTGGTAGATCATCATAGTTCGTGATGCCAACAGTAGAGCCTTTCCAGCCAGGCAATGTCTCATACTTTGGCGTTACCGACTCATAAAACTCTCCATCATGAGCCCCTTCACATTCCGTTTCAGGTAGATCATAACCGACACCAATACGAATCTCGTCTAAGCCATCAAGTACGTCTAGTTTGGTTAAGCAAATACCTGATAATGAGTTTAATACCACAGCGCGGCGAAGTGCTTCAGCATCAAACCAACCACAGCGGCGAGCACGGCCGGTCGTCGCACCAAACTCATGACCTACTTTGGCTAAGTGAGCGCCCACATCATCAAACAACTCAGTTGGGAATGGACCACTACCGACTCGCGTGGTATAGGCTTTAGTAATACCCAGCACGTAGTCTAAGTACAATGGCCCAATACCTGTACCTGTTGACACTCCACCAGCGGTGACGCTTGAGCTGGTCACGAACGGATAAGTCCCATGGTCGATATCAAGAAGGGTACCTTGAGCGCCTTCAAACATTAAGTTCTTGCCCGCTAGACGCAATTGATTCAGCTCTTCCGTCACATCACAAACTAAGCCTTTAAGCTCTTGTTTCCACTCTTGGCATAGCGCGTACGTTTCATCGAAGTCAATCGCGTCAACTTTATAATACTGCGTCAACTGGAAGTTGTGATACTCAATTAAGTTACGTAATTTTTCATCCAGATCTTCACGGAACAGATCGGCAAGCTTAATCGCACGACGTGCCACTTTGTCTTCATAAGCGGGACCAATACCACGCCCTGTAGTACCAATTTTACCACTGCCACGCTTAGATTCACGCGCTTGGTCTAACGCAATATGGTAAGGCAGTATTAAAGGACAGTTTGGCGATATTTTAAGGCGCTCACGTACTGGCACGTTATTACTTTCAAGCTCTTTCATTTCGATCAGTAACGCCTCTGGCGACAGCACCACACCATTACCGATAAAGCAGGTGACATCTTCACGCAAAATGCCAGATGGAATGAGATGTAGAACGGTCTTTTTGCCATCTACGACTAACGTATGACCTGCATTGTGACCCCCTTGGAAGCGCGCAACCGCAGACGCTTTCTCGGTCAACAAGTCAACAATCTTGCCTTTACCTTCATCGCCCCATTGGCTACCAAGTACTACGACATTCTTACCCATAACTAATCCTTAACCACTCGTATTAAACTATAAAATGATATTGCAAAATGAAACTACAAAATTGAATGAAAGGTACTACTATTGAGAGCTACTACTATTGAAAGCTACTACTATATCGACACCAAATATCGACACCAAACTCTTTGAACTATTTTACTGACTGAAGTGCCCATTCACCTTGATCTAATGCCAGTCGATGCGTGACATTATTGGGCACATCGTCCATACTTAAAGGGCTCACAACTCTATTTCCTAAATGACGTAATTCAGCGACTTTTTTATCCAAAGCCTCTGCCAAATCGGTACTACTATCCATAGCTACCTGTTGCATATCCTCATAGCTTACCAATATCAGCATAGACTCATTAAGACTAATGTAACGTTGTAAACGCGTGACCTCTAAACTAAAACCTGTGGCACTACGTGAGGGTAATGCTTCTGCAATCGCAGTTTGAGGGCTACTGCTCGAAGCGCTTAAACCCTCGCCATTAAAACGACCGCCCCGAACCACTGCTTGAGATTCATTTTCAAAATAAGCGTTAAACACAATACCGGTATGATAATGGTAGCCAAGCTCTGTTATATCAACACTCACATTGCTCTGATAAGTCTCTTTGATATGTGCCACCATGGTTTGCACTTCTTTGACGGCTTTGATGATAACCTCGTCGCTTGTGGCAGTATCGGACAATGCTTGCTTTAACGACACCATATCGTGTCCATACACCGCCAACTGATAAAAATCACTTCCCATCGGCAAGTCTTTGCAGACATTTTCAAGTTCAGGTAATGCTTTATTAGCATATAAGTTGATTAGCACCGAGGCATCACTGTCTGATAATCCTGCTAATTCCTTAAGACGAGCAAATATGGCAACATGACCAATATCGATATGCAAATGCTTTTTCAAATTGAGCGTATTAATCAGACAAAACAGCACATCCATCAGCTCTATATCAGCATCTAAGCTATCACTACCAAAGATTTCCGCCCCTAACTGCAAAGGCGTTCGTGAACCAAACAATCCATTTGGCAACGTACGAATAACATGACCGGCGTAGCAATAGCGTGCAATCTTGTTGGCCTGTCCTAACTTATTTAGGTGAGCATCAATCCGTAGAATCTGAGGGGTAATATCGGCGCGGACACCCATCAAACGACCAGACAACTGATCAATAATTTTAAATGTTTGACGTTTTAGATCTTCAGAGGCATTACCTAGTAATGACTCTGTAAACTCAATCATAGGCGGGCAGATAAGTTCATATCCGCGGCTTACTAACAATTGAGTTAGCCGATAACGAAGCCTCTCTTGTTTTTGAGCTTCCTCAGATAATAAGTCGCTTACGCCATCAGGCAACAGCCATATATTATCAATGTCTGAGACATGGGATAGTTTCTTAGAAGAGTGACTTGCTGTATTGTTTAAAGATGTAGAACTGTCAGACACAAGTAATCCTTGTTTGGGGGGCCTGCTTAATATACAAATCAAGACGCCGTTACCAAATCTTTAGTTAACGTTTAAGGTTTAGTTCAGTACAAGAACTTGTATTCACAAGCTATAATTGACTCTTTTTACCTAGAATACCATCACTGTAGCTTATGAATATAGGTTATACATATTTGATCAGTAAAATACTTAATACAGTATAGATAATTAAAATGTAAACGCTTATTAGGCTATTGCTATATGTTCACCTATTATAGGTAAGGGATTAAATTGACTCAAACTTTAACCGCTTAAGTCTAGCATAGCTCACCGCTTTCGACTAGAGAAACACCTGACTATTGCAAAAAGATCTCAATATATTTTTATATGATGCCATACTCTTATTTTGCAACATTCTATTGCATCATGAAATGCGTAATACTAATAAATACCTGATGTGTTACCATTTTAGCTTATTTAGCCCAATCAAGTTTTTATATTAAAATCTCCTTGAACACAGATCATTATATACTCCACATTGAGACGCTTAACTATGTCACTTAATTATTCAGATCCGAATCACCCAGATCCAAATTTAAATCAAAGAAATGTATTGGGCACAGCGCTTGCCAGTTGTTGTTTTGACCCCATTACCGGATACTACCGTAACGGCTTTTGCCATACTGGACAACAAGATATCGGTCAACATACTGTCTGTGCAAAGATGACCAGTGAGTTCTTAAACTTTTCTGTCAAAACAGGCAATGATCTTATTACCCCAATTCCAGAATATGGGTTTCCGGGTTTAAAACCGGGTGACTATTGGTGTGTCTGTGCCTTACGTTGGATTGATGCACTAGATCATGGGACAGCACCTAAAATTAAACTAGAGGCCTGTCATGAAAGCTTACTAGAATTAGTTGACATGGACACCTTAAAGAAGTATGCGCTTTAGCTCTGCCTACTCTCTAAACATATGAAATAGGACTTACGCCAATTAGATTGATAAGAGATAGATTATTAAGCGGCTGGAAACCCTATTATTGCGTAAGTTCTGTCATAGTGTCTTAATTTCAACAAGATAAATTCACCCTTTTAGTATAATCAGTGTCAATACTCTATTTAGATTCATGAGAATGTAGAAAATCCATGCTAAATATTAAACCCAAACCTTCTGTTCGCTTAGATGATCTTTCTGTTACTCATGTCAAAGACGTTGAAGAGCAACAAGCCCTGTTATTTATGTCGTCTACTATGCCTGTATATGACCCTGACGCAGAGCGTGTTGAAGATTTTGAACGTTCTGGTATCAATGAGATCGTAAACTGCTGTGTCTATTCGCGTAAAACAGGTGAGTTTATTGAAAAAATTGAACTGGACGAAGTCAGTCGTACTCTAAGCAATAAAAGCCATTTTATTTGGCTTGGTCTGTATGATCCGAGTATTGAAACCATTGAAACCGTTCAACGGGCTTTTGATATTCATGAGTTAGCACTTGAAGATGCGTTTAATGAACATCAACGGTCAAAAATCGAAACCTTTACTGATGCCTTATTTGTGGTTGTAAGAACGGCCTACCTTGCCAATCACCATATACATTATGGTACCACTTCAATGTTTATGGGTAGTAATTACATTATAACGATTCGTACAGGTGCATCACAGTCCTACGCCCCAGTTCGCGCTTATTGCCACCGCCGACCTGAAAAAATGTCTATGGGGCCAATATTTGTATTACACGCCATCTTGGATTATGTGGTGGATAGCTACCTACCTATTACCGATAGCTTAGGTGAATATTTAAGAGAACAGGAACGTAGCCTTTTCTCATATAAATTTAGCAAAGAGATGTTGCAAAGCCTATATACCTTAAAGTCGCAGCTGGTGCATATGCGCGCGGTTATGCTCCCTGTGCAAGATATTTGTAACTTCTTTATTAATCACAAAAAAAACGAGCTGGTTTCTATCTTTCCCAGTATCGCCAAGCCCTATTTTAGGGACGTCAATGATCACCTATTACGTGCGATTGACGCGGTCAATGGGCTAAATGAGATGTTAAGTGTGGCAATGGACACTTATATGGCTATGGTCAATATGGGACAGAACGAGGTGGTACGCAAATTAGCAGCTTGGGCAGGTATTTTAGCAGTGCCGACTGCGGTGGCGGGCATCTATGGTATGAACTTTGACTTTATGCCAGAGCTGCATTACAAGTATGCCTACTTTATTGTATTATTAGCCATCTTTACCACCTGTTTTATCTTATATCGTCAGTTCCGCAAGTCAGGTTGGTTGTAGAATTACCCTTATGTCATATATAGTTTAACACGTGGATTTTAAACAGCCTCCATTCTGGATTGATTAATTTATTTAATTAATTTATTTATTTGAGGTCACGTTTATTTAACCGCTCAAGCTTACGCTTTTGAACATTGTCTTCCGGTCGTCCAAACTGATTGGCTGTCCACGTCAACAAGACAATTGAGATACTCAAAACAAAAATAGCCAGCGTAATAGTCATCAGTAACCATAGATGAAAGGTATCAGAGACTGCTTGCACATCGACTACCAAATGTCGAGATAACGCAGTGATTGCGATATAAATCAAAAATTGCACTGGCAGACGATGGGTTTTGAAATATATACCAATCATCGCCAGTAACTCAAGGTAGATGAACAGCATCAAAATATCTTTTAAGTCAGCGGTGCCTTTGCCGATAATACCGACAAATTCAACACCGGCTGACCATATCACCACCCCACATATTAATAATAAAGCCACATAGTGACCAATATCGACCAAAAACTCGCCTAAGCTTTGGGCTCGATCATGCCACTTATTACGTTCTAACATTTAGAGCCCCCTTGCGTTACTGTCTTTTAAAGAAAGGTGGTTCACTATTTGATAATCTGACGTATTTTTAAGCATACTAGTGTTTACGCTTAACATTGATACTCTAAATAACTGATCCTCTAAATATTCGCCGCTTTTTCTGCTGCTTCAACCGTTTGACGAATCAAAGTATTGATAGTCATTGGGCCAACGCCACCTGGAACAGGGGTGTAAGCGGATGCTACCGACTCGATACCTTTGAGCTCAATGTCTCCGACTCCACCATCATCTGTCGGATGAAAGCCTGCATCAACCACAATAGCGCCTTGCTTAATCCAATCCTTTTTCATCAATTCAGGAACACCTACCGCCCCTACGATAATATCGGCACGGCTCACATGATCTGCTAAATCTTTAGTTTTGGAATGGCAGATCGTTACTGTGCAGTTGGCGTTTAATAGCATTTGCGCCATTGGCTTGCCCAAGATCGCACTGCGACCTACCACAACTGCATTCATACCTGCAAATTCAGTGCCATAATGCTTAAGCAAATACATAATGCCTTGCGGCGTACAGGAGCCATAAGCCTCCTCGCCCATACTCATTCGTCCAAACCCTAATGAGGTCACACCATCGACGTCCTTCGCTAAGTCAATCGCATCAAAGCAAGCACGCTCATCTATTTGGGCGGGAACTGGGTGCTGAAGCAATATACCATGGACATCCGGATTGTCATTAAGCTCTTTAATTTTGGCAAGTAGCTCATCGGTCGTGGTATTTTCTGGCATGGCCACACGAATCGATTCCATTCCCACGCGCTTGCAAGCATTCCCCTTCATACGCACATACGTGGCAGAGGCAGGGTCATCCCCTACTAAAATAGTCGCTAAAATAGGCGTACGTCCTGTTTTCTCAACAAGGGCGGCTACTCGCTGACTGAGATCTTGCTCAATGTGTTTGGCAAGGGCTTTACCATCAAGTCGAGTGGCAGTGGTATCTGACATGTTGGACTCCATTAATATTAAAGTAAAATTTTATTGTCCCAATTAGGGGCTTTAGGATTGAATGATACAATTATATTTACTAACTCTTTCTTTTTACTAACTCTTTCTCTTTACTAACTTAAAGCCTGATATTGTAACCTATACAGGTCAAATAGTCCGACCCTCTTTTCAGTTGACAATGACTGGTTTGTCATACTGAAATCAGCTCTTATAAAACATAAATGTATATGTGTCGGTAAATGCCAACCTCATAGCTCAAATTAACCCTCTTACTCATTTTAACCACTCAGATTGTTCCTTTTAATCCGTCAGTTTCCTTAACATAGTCAGCAAACCCTTGGACCATTTGAAAAAAATTTAATATTTAGTTACTCTATGTTGCTCAAATTTTGCTACTTGTTCTAGTAACACGTCTGCCAATCTTTGACAAAGTTATTGACGGTAAATAAATAAATTAAGTAAATCGCTAAGTGACTAGTAAAGTAAACGCTTAAGCAATTAGTCGAGTAAGTGGTTGACTTATATTGATATTTATAACATAGCAAGCGCCATAAAGGTATTAACATCTACCTTAGTATTAGCGCTTACTTTCATATGGTGTACTCCTAAAACAGTATGACACCCTGCAAGTACCACCGTTTCGAGATGTATTAAGCCCATTTGAATTTAATACTCATCTAAATGCGTTACATAGTTTAGCGTTCTTATTGCTGAAGACTATAGTCATTGTTTAAAACTAAAGTCATCATGCCAAGCAAGTGCATACCTATGTAATGCCAAAAATTACGCCAAGATTTTGCGCTATTAATAATGAACTTTTAAGTGCCTATCTACGCGCTAAGTGGCACTGTTGGCATATACCCATTTAAATAATAAGGATAGTACTAGGCGTTGTATAGAGTTGATTAATGGCACGACTGACATCTTTTTATCCTATAACCAACAAAGGAGATTAAGTTTGCAAACCCAAGAATTATTCCAATTCTCGGCCGTGGCTATCATTATCATGATGCTGGCCTTCTATGGAGGGACTTATTTACTCTCATTATTAATCAAAAAAGACAAAGAAAATACCACCGGCTTTATGGTAGCAGGCCATGGGGTTGGTTTTGGTATGGGCGCGGCCAGTATGACTGCCACTTGGATATGGGCAGCCTCATTTTACGCAGCAGCCACCTCAGGTTACAAATATGGATTGTCTGGCCCTATTCATTATGGATTTTGGGGGGCATTGATGATTTTATTCATCTACCCATTTGGCATGCGCTTTCGCCAACTTGCCCCAAATGGTCATACCTTAGGCGAGCTTATTAAAGCCAGACATGGATCCTCAAGCCAATTAATCTTAGCGGTTTCAAACCTCATGGGGAGTTTAATTAGCTTGATGGTCAACTTTACCGCTGCCGGAGCATTGGTATCCGTACTCTCGCCGTTATCCTTCCAAACAGGAGTGATCATCGCCGGTATTGGGGTTTTAAGCTATACCTTAAGCTCAGGATTTAGAGCTTCAGTATTTACCGACTTTGCCCAGCTGGTCGCTTTGATGGCAATCGGTGTGGTTATTATCCCTGCGGTATTGTTTGCGATGGGTGGACCTCAAGCCATGGTAGATGGGTTGCCTAACCTCACCGCTCAACAACAAGACTTCTTCTCATCCGAAGCCTTTTTTCAACAAGGTGCTCCTTATTTTGTTGCCGTATTGGCCTATGCAATCGGTAACCAGACCATTACTCAGCGTCTCTTTGCCATCGATAAGAGCAAGATTAAAGCGACTTTCGTCACAGCAACGGTCGGCTATGCCGGTATCGTTATTGGACTAGGTATGATTGGATTGATGGCATTGACGGTTGGCGTACAACCTATGAATGGCGATATGAACAATCTTATTCCGCAAATGGTTAGCAGCTACCTACATCCCGTATTCATTGCCATGTTTTTTATCTTGGTCATCGGCTCACTTTCCTCAACTGCTGACTCTGACTTATCTGCCTTATCAACCATTATGATGGCCGATGTCTATGCCAAAAATATTGCAAAAGGCAAAGCTGATCCTAAGAAGATGATGATCGTGGGTCGTGCTACTATGATTATTGCGACAGCAGCCGGTTTGATTTTTGCCAGTTTAAAGCTTGATATCTTGGTGATGTTAGTATTCGTTGGTGCGCTTTGGGGGGCGGTGGTATTCCCTGTTATCGCCAGTGTATTCTGGGACAGGGTCACCAATCTAGCCTTCACAACTAGCGTCATTGTGGCCCTTATCTTCTTCTGTATTGCTCGTTTTGAGCTGGTATCTATGGTCGGTAATACTGCCCTATTGTTTGAGATATTGGCAAGCGTTGGCGCCGCCGTTGTGATAGGACTTATGGTTTTTGGGTTTTTAGGACGCACCTTAGGGATGATTGCAGCGGCCATTACCTTAGTGCTAATGCTGATGTTTGCTACCAACTTCCTACGTCAGTACATGGTATTGGTAGCGTCACTCACCGCGTATGGCGTGAGCACACTTGTCTGTATTGGTCTAAGCTTATTCAATAAAGAGCGTTTTGACTTTGAGCTGATTCAGCAACGAGTCGGAGACTATGACAAAAAAGCAACCTCGGCCACTTCACGCTAGACAGCTACTTTACGTTAGATATCAATATCAGCAGTTGCCTGAGCTCAACGAGGTAATATGAGAGTCACAAGACGAGTAAACGACTTAAACAGGTATTAATCAATATACTAGGAGACTATTATGAGTGTCTTTACCTACGGCTTATATATTTTAGTATGGCCTGCCATTACTCTTGCAGTACTTGTCCTGATCTGTACAGCCACCTATCGGGATATAAAAAAGGCTAAAAAAGAGAACCGTTCTATTGTCTAACAGGCAAATAATATAAACATAGTCATGTTCAGCTTGTCCGGCTTGACCACTGTCTCATTTTACAAGCTGAACGGTCTTTGTCTGATGAATGTCATATCGGTACAGCCTTGTCATTATTTATATTTAAAAAAATAGTGATTACAGCTTGTAATTTATTTTTTATTTGCTATTATAGTTCACCTCGAATGGCTGGGTGGCAGAGTGGTTATGCAGCGGATTGCAAATCCGTGGACGCCGGTTCGATTCCGACCTCAGCCTCCAAATTAAGTGTTGACGAATATTGTTTTTATGGTAATATACGCGCACTCAATAAGTTGTTGGTAACATTGAACAACTTAATTTAAAAGTTTTGCCCGGGTGGTGAAATTGGTAGACACAAGGGATTTAAAATCCCTCGATCGCAAGATCGTGCCGGTTCAAGTCCGGCTCCGGGTACCATATTTTAGGTATAAAAAGAAAGGCTTCCAAGCAATTGGAAGCCTTTTTTCTGTTTGCGTGTTTTGTGGTTTTTAAATACCCTTATAATCCCTAAGATATATATTCAAGCTTATAAGAAACGGACTTAAGACCATTTAAATGTCTTTAAAAGCGCCCTTTCAAAATACTTATTCAACACCATAACTCATCAAATTCATAAGTCACTGCCACAACCCCTCAGCATAAATTAACGAACCATCAATTGTCGGATAACCACTAAACTCCAGGGCAATACCTAAGCTCTTTGGCTTTAAGGTACACATTGCGCCAAGCGGAAAGCTTTGCTTACGTGATACATGCCCAAAAGGAAGCCCCGTATACACTGGCAGTCCCGTAATACGCTTTAACTGGTCAATGACTTCACTCATATCATATCGCGCATCATAACTGTCTTCACCTGTGCCAGTAACCGTACCAAGTACAATCGCTTGTTGGTGTTTAAAAGCACCTGCCAAGTGCAAACTATACAGCATCCGTTCAATTTTATAAGGCTGTTCGCCTACTTCTTCTAAAAATACAATACCTCCTTCAGGCTTGGGTAAATATGAGCTGCCTACCAAAGCTGATACAATGCTTAAATTCCCTCCCCATAGAATACCTGAGAGAGGGTTGTTCAAATCGGAATAGTGTTGTGGCGGTAGATCTATGACAAGATTTGGATTGGTGATGGCGTTAACAAACTCTTGGCAACTGACTTTGTCCGGTTGACTTTTACCAAATTCGCTATACAACATAGGGGCGGATAAGCTACTCATGGTACCTTGGGCCAATAATGCACATTGCAAGGCGGTCACATCGCTAAAGCCTGCCATAATACTACCCTGCTCTTTTAAGATTCGCCCTAGTGTCGGCCAATCGACATGTTCGAGAAGCCGAATAGCCCCATATCCGCCGCGTATTGCCATCAATAGTTTTGGCGCGGCAATGGCGCCGGTGGCAATATTTTGTAAGTCGCTAATTCGTTGTTGATCAGTTCCGGCAAAGCGCAGATATTGCCTTCGAGTCACTTGTGGATTTTGAATGTCAAATCCAGCACAGCTTAGGCGTTGTAGCCCTATTTGATTTCGAGCGTCGTCTAGCCCAGCGTTTGAGCTTGAAAATAGACGTGTAGATATAGTGGGCCTAATACAGCTTGTATTATTGGTTTGAGCAGGGGTTTGCGCAGTGGTATGTAAAGGGGTTTGCGAAAGGTCATTTGAATTTTTTAGATCTGTTATATTACTGCTGCTATCATTGCCTACAATCAATGTATTCGCTATTGCATGCTTTGAATGACTACTCCATAGACTCATTCCTGCGACACCAAACGTGGTTAACTTGAGAAATCTTCTGCGATCGATGTCACACTTACCTAATAAAACAGAGTGCTGGTTATCATTCATAGCTATCGCGACCTCTTTCGAATAAATAAGTTTAATAAGTTTGTTGCTTTATCCTATCTACAACCCAAAATATACCTAGCTCTGCGTTATAATATACAGAGATTGCAAATTCTTCCATAGATTATGGTCTTTGAGTGTAATTACCAATAGGCATCTAACGTTTTAACTGTCTTTATAAAAGCTATAAAAACCAACCCTATTAAATTAGTAGGAATAATTATGAGTTATACCTTTAATCGTACCTTTCCCCATACTCGCCTACGCAGGCTAAGAGTCAATGATAATGTTCGCGCAATGATTCGTGAAGTTGAGTTATTGCCCAAACATTTTATCGCTCCTGTTTTTGTATTAGAAGGTGAAAATCAGCGTGAAGCTGTCGCCAGTATGCCAGGCGTTGAACGCTTATCGATTGATTTATTAATTGATTATGCCAAACAGCTACTGGCTGAGGGAGTGACGACAGTCGATATCTTCCCAGTGATTGACCCACGCTTAAAAACCGAAGATGGTAAAGCCGCTTATGATCCTGATGGCTTAGCATGCCGTTCGGTTCGTGCCCTTAAAAAAGAAGTCCCTGAGATGGTGGTTATGACGGATGTCGCCTTAGACCCCTACACCTCTCACGGTCAAGACGGTCTACTTGATGAGACAGGCTATGTGGTCAATGATGAGACAGTGGATGTCTTAGTAGAGCAAGCTCTCGCCCATGCACGAGCAGGTGCGAATATCATATCCCCTAGTGACATGATGGATGGTCGAATTCTGGCTATTCGTGAAGCCTTTGAAGCAGAAGGGTTTGTTAATACCAGCATTATGGCTTATTCCGCTAAATATGCATCTGCCTATTATGGTCCTTTCCGTGATGCGGTCGGTAGTGCCGGTAACCTGAAAGGCGGACACAAGAAGCAATATCAGATGGACTTTGGCAACCGTGCAGAGGCGCTACACGAAGTGGCGATGGATATTAATGAAGGCGCGGATATGGTCATGATCAAACCAGGTCAGCCATACTTAGACCTAATTCGTGAGGTTAAAGATACCTTTGGAGTTCCTACCTTTGCTTATCAAGTATCGGGTGAATACGCCATGCACATGGCTGCTATACAAAATGGTTGGCTAACTGATGCCGTTATATTAGAGTCACTGATTGGCTTCCGCCGTGCAGGAGCAGATGGTATTTTGACTTATTTTGCTTTAGAGGCAGCTAAGCAATTAAATGCTTTAAAATAATGTCAATTTATTCAATTTTGTTTTAGTCAAAAAAACCCCGTTAATTGATGATTAACGGGGTTTTTACAGTTATTAGGTATATTAACATTAGCGTATTGATAATTAATATTAGAAACGCTGAACGTATGATATACCATATACCCAAGGGTTAATCTCAACAGTACCAATATCAGTACCATCAAGTTTGACATCTGGCTCAAGGTCGATGTAGCGAGCGTCTACACGAACCGCATCGGTGTCACTGAGTTTGAAATCAACACCCACATGGCCTGCCACACCCCAGCTGTCATCGATATCTAAATCAGCGCCGCCATCGATACGCTCCTCAAAGAAAGTAGTATAGTTAGCACCAACCCCAACAAAAGGCTTAACGCTAGTGCTCACGTTGTCGAAGTGATACTGTAAGGATAGCGTTGGAGGAAGATGTTGGGTTTTAGCATTGACGACTGCACCAGCAGCATTTTTCAATTCGATATCGTGATGGAATGGAATGGCCGCTAATAACTCAATACCGAAATTATTCATTGGAAAATATTCAGCAGTAATCGTTGGACGAACATCAGAATCTACGTCTACTTTATAGACACCATTTGCAAGGGTTCCATTATCGCTGTCTGGATCTACATAGCCAGCACCCACACCTACAGTCCAAGTACCTGCGGTTTCTGCCATAGCAGGCGCCATACTAAAACCAGCAGCTAGAGCAGCTAAAAGTAATGCTTGACGTTTCATCATAGTATCCTCAACTTAATTTAAGTAGTCAGTAATCGATTAAAGCGTAAGATTCTTATAAATCAATCATAACGCCTAATAATAATCTTAAACCGTTAGAATATTACTCGCTCCTAACTGTCTGGTTGTATTATATTACATATCCTTAAATGCTGTAAGGTATTTAAACAGAAAACTCACGACTAATTAGTCGTAACTTTTTACATTTTCTTGGGTTTTATAACTTGAAAAATTTTATGAAATCCTAAGGGCGAATGAATTAATTTTTCATTATTAGGCTTTAACTTGTTATAACGTCTTTTATCATGTCTTATCGGATAACTGCCTGTCTATTCTTCTATAGTATGGTTACTCATTTTAGCGGTTGTGATTTCATCGTTAACGCCTATAATAACACCTCCGCAACTTTAAACTTTTTTTAGCTGTCACAAACGTTTAAAAGGTTTGAGCTCTTTAATCGTTATATAAGCCGAATTCTTAATCACTATTTAGCCATCTCAACTAATAGCCATTTAAACTAAGATTGGCTCGAACTGATAGGATTAGTTTAAGTTTTGCGTTTTTTCTAAAGCTAATCCTATCCAAGCTTTAGAACCTGTTCGAATTTTAGCAGTATAGAATATAAAAGATTCAATATAAAAATTTTTAATATAAAAAGGTGTGTCATGAGCAAGCTAAACCCCAAACAACAAGAGGCCATGACTTATGTGACTGGTCCCCTCCTCGTTTTAGCGGGTGCAGGCTCAGGTAAAACATCGGTCATTACTCAAAAAATCGCTTACTTAATAGAACAGTGCAATATTCCTGCAGAGCGTATTACCGCCGTGACCTTTACCAACAAAGCTGCGAGAGAAATGAAGGCACGGGTATCCTCCCTGATGCCGAAAGAAAAAACGCGCGGGCTAACGGTGTCTACCTTTCACCAATTTGGTTTGCAGTTTTTGCGCTATGAGCTGCTACACACTCCGTTAAAAGGCAACTTCTCTATCATGGATGCCGACGACAGTAAGCGTCTGCTGATGGAGCTTATGATGCGAGATAACTTGTCTGGTGCTGAAAGCCGAGAGCTTGTGGGTAAGGCAATTAAATTTATATCTGATTGGAAAAATGACCTTATAGAGCCAGAGAAAGCGATGGAAACTCTGGACGATCCTGAAGATATGATCTTTGCGACCCTTTATGCGTTATATGAGCGTAACCTGCGTGCTTATAATGCCGTTGACTTTGATGACTTGATTGTCTTGCCAGCTAAGATATTACGTCAAAATTCACAGCTACGAGACAAATGGCAAAACCGAATTCGCTATTTATTGGTCGATGAGTATCAAGATACCAATACCGCTCAGTATGAGCTGATTAAGCTTATCGTCGGTCCTTTGGGTAAGTTCACTGTGGTAGGTGATGACGATCAGTCTATCTATGCTTGGCGTGGGGCTCGTCCTGAAAATATGGCCTTACTAAAAGAGGACTTCCCTAAGCTCAAAGTCATTAAGCTTGAGCAAAATTACCGCTCAACTAACCGTATATTAAGTGCCGCCAACCAAGTCATTATGAATAATGAGCACTTATTTGATAAAGCACTATGGTCAGAAAAGGGTCAAGGCGAAAAAATTCGCATCATCAATTGTCGCAACGATGATGATGAATCAGAACGAGTTGCCAAAGAGATCGTCACTCATAAGCTTCGCTTTGGCAATGAGTGGGAGCAATATGCAGTGCTGTACCGCAGTAACTTTCAGGCTCGTATGCTTGAGGCTCAGCTGCGTCAGTTGCAAGTCCCCTATAAACTCTCTGGCGGACAGTCGTTCTTTGCACGTAGTGAAATTAAAGATGTAATGGGTTATTTACGCCTGATTTTAAATCCTGAAGATGACAGTGCTTTTTTACGTATTGTCAATACGCCAAAACGGGGTCTTGGGCCAGCTACGTTGGAGAAGCTAGGACTGTTTGCGCAGGAGCACAGTATTTCACTATTGGCAGCCTGTACTCACGGCGGCTTACCTCATGTACTACCAAGCAAGGCTTATAGTACGCTTAAAAGCTTTGGCGACTTTATCGAGCATTACACCCGTGAGCTTGATCAGCACCCTGACCCCGTGCCTTTGGTGCGCCAAATGATTGATGAGACGGGCTATATCGACTTTGTCCGCTCAGACTCAAAGACTCCTCAACAAGAAAAAAACCGTCTGGATAATATCGAAGTCCTTTATACCAGTATTCAAGCTTTGATCAATCGAGCAGATGACGATGATGACAAAACCATCGATGCGGTCATTCGCAAATTGGTCTTACTTGACATGCTTGAGCAGCAACAAGAAGAGGAAAACACCAATAAAGTCAACCTGATGACGCTGCACGCTGCAAAAGGGCTCGAGTTTGATTTTGTTTATATTATGGGGTTAGAAGAAGAGCTACTACCGCATCGAAATTCTATCATTGGCGAGACCATTGAAGAAGAGCGCCGCTTGATGTACGTTGGCATTACCCGTGCCCGCCGTGAACTTACGTTGACATTAGCGGCTCAGCGCCGCGGCGGTGGTCAAATGCGTACCACGACTCAAAGTCGCTTTTTAGAGGAGCTACCCGAAGAGCATTTAGACTGGCCTGCCAATGCCAAAAAGAAAAAGGCAGAGCGAGATCCTCAAGAGGTGGCAAATGAGTATATGGCAAATATTAAAGCCTTACTACAGAAAAAGAAATAAATGTACACACTATTTTAAAGCTTTAAGAGCCTGTTTTTAGACGCTTAACCTCCCCCTTATTAAATATTATTTAGATTATCCAAAGGCGCCCATGTCCAGTCATACTGAAAACACAGCCAAACAAGACGCCTATCCTGAAGGGTATGATCGTGCAGACGACAAGCTAATCTATCTGCAGCGGCTAGTCTATGATCGAAATGAAACCCAAATAGCTGAGTTCTTAAGTGAGCAGTCTGACTATGAGATTGCCAGCCTACTTGAGTCATTCCCACCCGATTCTCGTCAAATAATTTGGGAACAAGTCCCTGTCGACATGAAGGGACAGGTTCTAGCTGAAGTTGAGGATGATATTCGCCCATCATTGATGGAGAATATGCTAGCAAAAGAGATCGAGACGCTGGCAGAAGATCTAGACGCGCAGGACATTGCAGAGATCTTAGACACGGTAGATGACAAAGTTCGATCTGAGGTGATGTCCCATCTTGATGAAGAGCTTCGTCAGCAGGTCAGTCATCTAAATACCTATGAAGAGTATGAAGTGGGTGACTATATGGACCCGGATACTATTCAGATTCAGGGCAATATTACCCTCGAGCAAGTTCAGTCCAAGTTACGCCAAGATGAAGACTTACTGGATGATCAAACTCAAGAGCTCATCGTGGTGGACGCCAGCAATCAGCTGTTGGGTTTGTTAAGCTTAGTGGATTTAATTAAATATCCGCAGCACTCTTTGGTTGAGCAATGGATTGATCCTGCCATTACCATCAATGATCGGATGGATATCCAAGATGCAGCCGCCGTCATTCGCTCATCTGACATACGTTATGCGCCAGTGGTCAATAGCCATGGCGAGCTTGTAGGCCAGTTAAATGCTGAAGATATCATGGAGATTATTCAAGACGATGTCGACAGTACGATGAAGCACTTAGCGGGTGTTAGTGATGATGAAGAGCTGTTTGCACCCATTTTACGAAGTGCCAAAAGTCGTAGTGTCTGGTTAGGTATTAACCTATTGACAGCGCTGCTTGCGGCAGTTGTCATTGGACAATTTGAAGAGGTATTGGCCCAAGTCGTTGCACTGGCAGTCTTAATGCCAGTCGTGGCTAGTATGGGTGGTATATCGGGTAGTCAAACATTAACTGTGGTTATTCGCGGTTTGGCCATGGGTCAAATCGGTGGCTCAAACCGCTTATGGCTGATGAACAAAGAGCTATGGGTAGGGGCAATCAATGGGGTTATTTGGGCATTGATCATGGCAGTCATTGCTCAGCTTTGGTTCCATGATCCTAAAATTAGTGTGGTTATTGCCTGCGCTATCGCCATAAATATGACCGCCGCTAATGTGGCAGGTATTGGTATTCCTTTATTACTTAAACGTATGGATATCGATCCCGCTTTATCGGCATCGGTTATATTGACCACAGTGACGGATATTGTCGGCTTTATGTCCTTCTTAGGTCTCGCAAGTATCCTAATTTTATAAGTAAATTCTCGTCACCTCAGTTTTAAAACAGCTATCAATAATTCAGCTAACTCTATAACCGTTATAAATAAAAGGGTAAATTATGAACTCTGTTCAAGTCAAGGTTTTAAATCCTAAGATAGGCAAAGACCCCAAGTTTCCTATGCCCAGTCGAGCAACTGATGGATCTGCGGGTATTGATTTACGTGCTTGTATTGATGACTCCATTACCATTAAAGCAGGTGAAACCCAGCTTATTGGCACTGGTCTGGCGATATATATTGCCGATCCCAATTATGCCGGAATTATTTTGCCGCGTTCAGGACTCGGTCATAAGCATGGTATTGTCTTGGGAAATTTAGTCGGTCTTATTGATGCCGATTACCAAGGTGAGCTTATGGTCAGTGTCTGGAACCGCAGTAATACAGATTTTGTACTCAATCCTGCTGAGCGTATGGCTCAATATATGGTTGTTCCTGTGGTACGACCAGAGTTTGAAGTCGTCTCAGAGTTTACGGAGCAAAGTGCGCGTGGTGCTGGCGGGTTTGGTCACTCCGGTCGCGATTAAGAAAAAATTAGGGTTGTCATTATGCGCCTAGCCTACCCTCTATTTTAAATATTAATTTAACCTTGTATTGATAGGTATAGTGATTTTAATTAAGCAATTATTCATTCAATTCTCTACCTATTTTCTACTTTCATTGACACGGCAATCAGTATTTTAAGTCTACTACCAGATTCCAATTTATAACTCAACAGGATAAAAGTATTATAAATAGTTGTATATCAGTTATAATGAAAGTTTACATGTAAACAGGTTTATGACGTGTCCTCTTTTGCTTTTTCTGCTCAGCACATTCTGTTCAAGGCTTACGATATAAGAGGTGAGCGTCATTATTTCAGCCTTGAATTTACGAAAGCAGTCAGTCAAGCCCTTGTTTGCCATTTTTTTGATAAAGCTAAGTTCTTGGATAAAGGGCACATTTTAGATAAAGGAAAAATAAATACAGTCGTCATTGGCTATGATGTGCGTCATGGCAGTCAAGAGATAGCAGAGCAATTAGCCAATAGCTTTTATGAAAATGGTGTGGAAGTCATTTGGCTAGGCATGGTGACGACTCCAATTATGGCTTATTGGGCTAATCAATATCAAGGACATGGACTTATCGCCACTGCCAGTCATTCTGAGGCAAGCTATATTGGCATTAAATGGTTAATCAGTGGTGAGTCACCAAGTAGCGAGGACATTCAGGAAGTTTATAAGATTACCAATGACCTTGTACAACATCCATCCGCACTTAACGTATCTTCAGATAAGTCGTCAGCACCTACCCTGTCATTAGTAAATAACACCAAGCTCCCGCAGATCAAAACATCCCCTAAAATTCCTATTGACAACCAAACTGTCATTCGAAGCTATTATGATGAAAATGCTTTAGATCTTAAGGTTTTAGACCCTGATATAGTGTTAGAGCGTTATATCGAAGCTACTCAACACGCATTGGACTCTATCAATAAAAATCAAGCTCAGAGTATAACTACTACAGCGCATACCGATAATCCGACCTTTAAAGTCGTCATAGACTGTTTGAATGGTGTCACGGGACTGTTCGCTGAGTCTTTTTTTACAAGACACCCAAACTTATGTTCAGACGTCATTTTACTCAATAACGTACCTGACGGAGATTTCCCGAAAGGCAATCCTGATCCTATGGAGGATCAAAGACTGCAAGAGCTCTGTCAAGCGGTCGTTGAAAATGGTGCCGATATTGGCTTAAGCTTTGATGGTGATGGTGATCGCTTAATGGTAGTCGATCATCAAGGCCACCCCTTAGCCCCAGATCATCTGCTGTATCTGTTAGCCCGCGTTGCTGTTGAAGACTATAGTCATAAAGACTTTCAAGACCGATTATCTGACTCTTCTTTATTAAGCCAACCTGAAAGCACTCCATTACCTAATGAGAATAATCCTCTGACACCGATCGTCATTTTTGATGTGAAGTGCTCTCATCATCTGCCAGTATTGATTAAGCAAATTGGCGCAAACGGTCAAATGAGTAAAACCGGCAGTAGTATCTTCCGCCGTGCACTACAAGCTAAGAAATATGGGACAAAAGATCCCGTCTTATTTGCGGGCGAGTTGTCAGGACATTTCATATTTAACGATGGTCACTTTTTATTGCACGATGATGCCATGTATGCGGCCCTTCGCCTGTTAAATTGGTTACAGAAGCAGTCTAAAGATCCTGTTACGAACAAGCCTATTTATATCTCTGACATTATAAATACCTTACCGCCGATGGTGAGTACAGCAGATGTCTACTTACCAGTGGACAATTATCAACCTATTGAAAGACATGATCCTTATGGTTTGTATGGCCTAGAGGAATGGGCTAAAGACGATGACAGAGAAGTTGAAAATATCAGACAATCCATCCTAAGTCGACTGACCGCACTATGCAAAAAACTGCAAAATAGTCAGTCAACTTGTTCTACTCATGCAACTGCTCTTAATCATACGACGAGCAAAACCTCTAAGGCCTTGTCTCATCATACTTTAGCTGAAGGCTTGCCAGAAGATATCCGTCTGACCTTTATAGATGGGCTACGTTTGGATTTTGCGCATGGTTTTGGGATAATAAGGTCCTCGAGAACCAGTGACAAGCTCACGGTACGCTTTGCAGGTGATACACTATCCGACTTACAAAATGTACAAAATTATTTTGTTAACCTGTGTCAATCTGTTAGTCAAGACTTGGCAAATCAAGTCGCTAAAATTAATATTCAAAGCTAGTTTCATTTATAACGTTTTCAATTTAAAGCCAAATTCATTTAAAGCCACTTTTCATTCTATGCCAGTCACATTGCAAACTAACCTCTAAATTGATCAGACATTGATGAACTTCAAACGTGCTTTTTAAATTTTCAGCGTCCTTTAAATTTCCTACATTAATTTACCGTCTTTTACTCATTTATTCACTGTAATTGGCTATAATTATGCCACTTCACCCTACTTTTAACCCGAAAGAAGAGTTACTCATGTCTTTAAACCTTGCAGAAGCCAAAACCACTGCCGAAGTTCTTACCACCGCCCTACCTTATATTCAACGTTTCGAAGATAAAATTATCGTGGTCAAGTATGGCGGCAATGCCATGACGGATCCTGAGCTTGAAAGCTCATTTGCACGTGACATTGTTTTACTTAAAACGGTCGGGTTACATCCTGTCGTGGTACACGGTGGTGGACCGCAGGTTGATAATTTGCTTAAAGAGTTAGGTCGTCAATCAGATCGTATTGATGGCATGCGAATTACAGATAAATCGACCATGGATGTCGTTGAAATGGTGCTAGGCGGTAGCGTCAATAAATCAATCGTCAGCTTAATTAATAAGCATGGCGGTCGTGCCATCGGTCTTACAGGCAAAGATGCTAACTTAATTCTTGCAAGAAAATTAAAAATGAGCAAAGTAGATAGTGCGGGTCAAAGTACAGAAATTGATCTGGGCTTTGTCGGAGAAGTGGTCAGTGTCAACAAAGACGTCATTATGATGTTAATTGCATCCAACTTTATACCAGTCATCGCCCCTATCGGCGTTGATCAAGACGGTAATAGCTATAATATTAATGCAGATTTAGTGGCGGGGAAAGTGGCAGAATTTATCCAAGCGGAAAAGCTTATGCTGCTGACCAATATTAAAGGTGTGTTGGATAAACAGGGCAATGTTGTGACAGGTCTCACACCGAAGAAGGTGGATGGGTTAATCGAAGATGGGACAATTTCAGGTGGCATGATACCAAAGATTCAGTGCGCGCTTGACGCCGTGCGTGGGGGTGTCAAAAGTGCCGTTATCGTTGATGGACGTGTGCCAAATGCTACCTTGTTAGAGATCTTTACTAACGAAGGTGTTGGTACCTTAATTAGCCGCGATCTTGAGAGTGCATTGAGTTAACTAGATCAATCATCTGTCAACACGATTTAATCTAATTAGAGCTCTTTAAAATTATATGAGACTTTGAAATTACAAGGTACTTTCAAATTATAGGATTACACCGTTATTTAGGATACAAGCGCCCTTTCAATGAATTAAGCCAACTTACTGAGTAAGATATCTTTGACAGGCTTCCGTTTCTTGATAAACTTTGTAATCGCAGGTTTTCTTATCTTTGTCACTATAAGAATAACCTTTATTCTCCATACACATGCTAGAGATTACGACTTCATTTCTTGTCATATAGCCAACATTGTTCCAGGTATTACTAAAGCCACAATCAAGCATGTCTGTTTTTGTTTGTTCCGCTAAGGCACTACCTTTAGTCGGATACTTGCCATGAAAATAAAATCCCTTGTAATCGTCTGGATAATCAAAAGCGCGTTCTATATGACACCCTACTAGAGTAAGGCTTATTAAAAGTGAGAACGTTAGTAATTTCATAAATTATTCTCCATCTACCTAGTTTTGCTGATTATCATAGGGATAAGCAGGCTCCCACTGTGGTAAATCAGCGCCATTATTAGGGATACCATCATCCCAATAATTGTTCTCATCACATGCATCACTTCCAACCCCATAACAATTATGCGCTGTGGTTTCTGCACCAATAATCACTGTTGTAGCACCTTTCAGAATCCCCATTTATTATTGTCTTTGGTCGTGCCGCCTGTGCTTGAGTTCAAACCGACTAAGCCACTAACGGGATCGGCTTCGTGGGCTTGTTCGTCTAGCTTTTATTGAGCTAAAAGACACCCCAGCAATCGCTAATGTGTCTTCCGATAAGTTAAGTCAACTTACTGAGTAAGATATCTTTGACAGGCTTCTGTTTCTTGATAAACTTTGTAATCACAGGTTTTTCTAGTTTCGCCATTCTTAGAATAACCTTTATTTTCCATGCACATGCTAGAGATTGCGATTTCGTTCATCGTCATATAGCCAATGTTGTTATAGGTATTACGGAAGCCACAATCAAGCATGTCTTTTTTTGTTTGTTCAGCTAAGGCACTACCTTTAGTCGGATACTTGCCATGAAAATAATATCCCTTGTATGCGTCTGGATAATCAAAGGCTCGTCTTATATGACAACCTTCTAAAGTAAAGCTGATTAAAATTAATAACGTGAGTAATTTCATAAATTATTCTCCATCAATTTTATTTTTCGGATTATCATATCGATAAGCAGGCTCCCACTGAGGTAAATCTGATCCATTATTAGGGATACCATCATCCCAATAGTTTTTCTCTTTGCATTTCTCATTTCCCACTCCATAACAACTATGCACTGTAGCAGGATTTCCAAACATATCTTTCCATTCGCCAAACATGGTTTTTCCTTCTGAGTTATTTCCGCCTGTTGAAGGGTTTAAGCCTATAATTGTGCCGACTAGGTCAGATTTATGAGTTTGATAGTGAATACTCATATCTGACTTCTCTTGCTCTGTTGTTGGTCGATATGTGCTTAATTCAGGGTTCAAGGGATCAAGTACCAATATGTCATCACGCCCTTGTAGTTCGGCAAGCTTGTTATCGGCATTGCGAACATTTGTTGCTGGCCCCACCATATTGGTACTTAGCCCTGGATAGGCGCCTGCTTTACCATCATTTTGCAGTGAGGTATAAACATTCGTGATCGTGAGGGAACCACGGCTATGTCCGTCTAGTTGCATGCCTGTTGCACCGTATGTCTCAACCAGCCCTTTGATGTTCTGACTAGCATTGGTTAAGCCTAGCGTATCGCTTTCTAGGTACTTTTGATAGCCTGCGACCATCATTTCAGATAAGGGGTTATTGGTATCTGGGAAATAGACAAAAATATATTGGGTTTTTATCTAAATTAACTTCTTCACCTAATGCAGCACTCTCATCTCGTCTATTTTGAACAGCATATCTAAGTGCCCATGCCTACTTTGATATTACCACCATATTGCCTATCTTTACTGTCTGATTCATGAGTGTCTTGCAAACTTTTCATGGTCAAGCTTCCCCCAACATCAGCGACTATTTTATCTGCTGAAGCCACAGCACCTACTAAGTTGAGGTCGCCACCGCTTTAAATAGTTAGTTCATTACCTGCGTTAACATGAGTATTGTTATGGGTGACGCTTTGTCTCCTATACCAAATAGATACCATGAACCAGTCACTCTCAGCGATTCAAACCCACTAAAACTTCAGGCGGTTAATACACTTATACCGTTAAGTAGGATAATGTTCTTCATGGGTTATTGCTCCTTTGAGCAATTACTGTTCATTTGCTTTTTTCCAGTCATCACAAAGTGCATGATTTTTATACATATCTTGCTCACATGTCCAACCTGCTGAATCCCTCCAACCTTTCTCCTCCATACATAACGACTCTTTTACGCTTGTGGTGCTACCCACATTTGGGTCTATACCACAATCTTTCATCGCTTGATGTGAGCGTGCGATATATTCTAATGCGGCTTTTTTAAGTTCCTCTTTATTGGTGTATTCCTTGTCTCCTACACCAGGTAAATTCCATGTACTAGTCTCTCTGGGCGGTTCAAACCCCCTAAAACTACAGGCGGTTAAGGCTGTTGCCATTAAAATAATCATCACCTGTTTCATATTATTTTATTTCCTCATCATAAAGAGTGGAATTGTTTAATTCATAAACGGTACGTTCTTGACGCATTCCCAGTTTTTCACCTTCTCTATCTCAATAACCATCTGAGACACAATGCGTTACCCACAATCGCTAATGTGTCTTTCGATAAGTTAAGCCAAACTATTGAGCGAGATACTTTTGGCAAGCGGGTTCTTCTTTATAAGCTGGATTCAAACATATCGTGGACTCTTCAATAGATTCCTTACGATATTCTTTTCTCTCCATACACAACGTGGCATTAATATATTGTGTATTATGCTCATCGTTAGCTTCTATATAACTACTATAAGGACTATCGAAGCCACAAGCTAACATGTCTTGCTTTACTACTTCAAAAGGCGTGTCCCCTCGTTTGTGTTTATAAAAGTATTCCCATGCCTCTGGTGGTGGTTGAAAATAATTCATGGAACACCCCGTCATCAATGCTGTCATTAGTATATAAAGTATCCATTTACTCATCGTTTGCTCCTTGATTGTTATTTTTTGGGCGGTATACAGGCTCCCAATTCATAGGTTGCTTGTTTTCAAGTAAATCATCGTTTGCGCACTCGTTAGTCCCCACCCCATAACAATTATGCGCTGTGGTTTTTGCGCCACTTAGTACTATTGCAGCACCTTTGACAACACCCCATTTGCCGCCGTCTTTGGTCGTGCCGCCTGTACTTGAGTTTAGACCGACTAAGCCACTAACAGGAACGGCTTCGTGGGCTTGGTAGTTCTTTTATTATTGAACAAAAAAGACACATCAGCAATCGCTAATGTGTCTTTCGATAAGTTAAGCCAAACTATTGAGCGAGATGCTTTTGGCAGGCGGGTTCACTTTGATAAGAACTATGTTTACAAACTCCACCTTGCAATGCACCACTATGTTTATAGCCTCTACTTTCCATGCATTGATGCGCTTGAATATAATCATTTTTTTTCATGACAGCAAGATTAGCAGTATTGCTTATAAATCCACATGCCTTCATATCGCCTGTTATTTGAGTATATAAAACATCTCCCTCATTTTGCTTGTAAAATAATTCCCACGCTACGGGTGGTGGTTGAAAGCTACGAGAAATACTACATGCTGTTATAAATAAAGCTGTGATTACTATTATAAAAAGCTTCATGCTTTACTCCGTTACTGTGACTTTATCTACTTTAGGTTTGTTATTATTGATAATCTCTTGAGGGCGATATACTGGTTCCCAGTTTAGTGGTTTGCTATCTTTTAACAATTTTTCTTCAGCACAGTCGTCTGTCCCAACCCCATAACAATTATGCGCTGTGGTGGTTGCACCACTAATCACTATTGCAGCACCTTTGACAACACACCATTTGCCGCCGTCTTTGGTCGTGCCGCCTGTACTTGAGTTCAGACCGACTAAGCCACTAACGGGATCGGCTTCGTGGGCTTGGTAATTCTTTTATTATTGAACAAAAAAAGACACATCAGCAATCGCCAATGTGTCTTTTGATGAGTTAATTCAAACTATTGAGCGAGATGCTTTTGGCAAGCGGGTTTATCTTTACGAGCTGGATTCAAACATATCGTTGGTTCATCTACAGACTCATTGCGATAACCTTTGCTTTCCATACATAGCATGGCATTAATATACTGTGTCTTATGCTCATCATCTCCTTCAATATAGCTAGTGCCAGCATTATCAAAGCCACAGGCCAACATATCTCGCTCAATCACTTCAAAAGGCGTATCCCCTTTTTTATGTTTGTAAAAGTATTCCCATGCGTTTGGTAGTGGTTGAAAAGACTTCGCAGAACACCCTGTCATCAATACTGTCATTAGTACATAAAGCATCCATTTAGTCATTGCTTGCTCCTTGATTGTTATTTTTAGGCCGATATACAGACTCCCAATTTAAAAGCTGCTTGTTATAAAGTATATCATTATCTTTACAAAACTCCGTCCCAACCCCATAACAGTTATGCGCTGTGGTGGTTGCGCCACTTAGTACTATTGCAGCACCTTTGAAAACACCCCATTTGCCGCCGTCTTTGGTCGTGCCGCCTGTACTTGAGTTCAAACCGACTAAGCCACTAACAGGATCGGCTTCGTGGGCTTATTCGTCTAGCTTTATTATTCATTAAAAAAGACACACCAGCAATATAATTAGAAACTTTGAAATTAATAGAGCTCTTTAAAATTATATGAGACTTTGGAATTATAGGACTTACGTTAATTAGGATATAAACGCCCTTCAATTTTACGCAAGTCCTCAATTTTTACGTAAATCCTATATATTACCCAATCTAAAAGTTAACCTATCAAGGGCAGTGATAGCAAACACTACAAAGAGTGGGTTTATTGAGGCTATCAACAGTAGGTTATTTTATAGAAGTTACTTTATAAGTAAGGCACTGTTGAAAGGCACTCATTAAAGCTATGTACACTGTTCGCTAATAAGCGCAAAACTCTACTGAGCTATAGTTGTCATTGCCATAAACTTTCATATAATGGTTGCCCCTACTTTCCGTATAGTAGGTGGTGCTATCATCATAGTTATCTCTAACACCTTCAAGACGTCCACTAGGGCCTTCAACATAGGCCACATTTAATTGATCATTTCCCGAGTTACGAATGACCATCTCTTGATTGGGCTGTAACCATAAGCGAAACTTTTTACCATCTTTCATATATCCAGAAAAACTACCACAATAACTACCATCGGCGAAAGTGACTTTAGTGGACTGCTCCGCCGCTTGCACTGGTAAAGCAAATAGACAACCGATCGTTAGCGCTGAGATCATCAAAACATTTTTCATATTTTTCCCTTAAAAAAGTTAATAAAACTTATATTTATAACTTATATTTATAAAAAGCAACCTATCGAGTAAACCAAATCTAATTTAGTCTAAGCAATACCTTTAATGGGCTAAGCTAGTTCAACAAAGTAAAGTTACTTTTCTAAATTGTTATAAACTTATTGAGGCATTCCTTATAATAATACACAACTCATTTAATAAATACTGAGCTATATTATGAAGTTTATATGAATTGTTATTAACGAAGGCTAAATCACTGTTTAAATATTACATTCTCTCACTATTAACTTAAAATAATCTATATCATCAATACTCATTAATTTTTAACATCCTTTATTTAAGCAAAAGCTTCTGAATACTCTGCGTCATCAAAGCCACATAATAAAATATCTTTAGCCTCGTACTTGCCTTCTAAAACGCCTTCTACAATAGGACGCTTAATCATACTGGTATTCTCAATTAATAACGCTATTGCCGCATCGATATTGTCATCAGCAGCTTGCTTTTGTTCTTCAGTCAGCTTGCGCCACGTGGTGCCTCGTTTATTGAGTACTTTTTCAATACCGAGTTTATCTACCCAGCGCTCAACATGTGCTTTATCGATACCTTGCTTTTTGTAGTCATGAAACTCGTAAGCTACGCCCATGTCATCCAATTTATTAAACGCTTTTTTCATCGTGCTACAGGCTTTGATACCGTAGATTGTCATTGTCATCATTGTCTCCAGTTAATATTGATATGTTTCAGTTCAGTATATGTGTTCAGTAAACGTAAGTCCTTTAATAGCTTCTTTAAGAACCTGTATTCACAAGCTGCCGTTATGATATTTTTAGGCAAAAAGAGCCAATTATAGAGTGTGAATACCGGTTCAAAACCAGCTTAATAGCATTTACTTTACGATGTCAATGAAACGCTAAAGTTAGTGCACACCATCGCAATTTTAGTCAATTTACGCTATCCTATCGTATCTGATTATTATCCTTAATTTTACTCTTTTTCATCAAAACCTTAGGGCATGTTCAACACACCCTATTAAAAACATCCAACTTAGAGCCTATTATGAGCACTGCAGCATCCGAACAATTAAATTCTAATCATTATCAACCCCATATCATCGAAGCTGAACAACAAGCGAAATGGGAGGCTGACAAACGTTTTGAAATCAGTAACGATATTAGCAAAGACGCCAATACCCGTTATATGCTGTCTATGTTCCCTTATCCTAGCGGTAAACTGCACATGGGGCATGTTCGTAACTACACCATCTCTGATGTTCTGAGCCGTTATTATCGCTTAAAGGGCGACAAAGTCTTACAACCGATGGGTTGGGATGCGTTCGGCATGCCAGCAGAAAATGCCGCAATCGCTAATCAAGTGGCTCCGGCTAAATGGACCTTTGATAATATTGACAACATGCGCGCCCAGTTGAAGACTTTAGGCCTGTCTATTGATTGGTCACGAGAATTTGCGACTTGTACGCCAGAGTACTATCGCTGGGAGCAATGGTTCTTTTTACAGTTATACAAAAAAGGCTTGGTGTATAAAAAGCTTGCAACAGTAAACTGGGATCCAGTGGATAACACCGTACTGGCTAATGAACAAGTCATTGACGGTAAGGGGTGGCGTAGTGGCGCCCCTGTCGAAAAACGTGATATCCCAATGTATTACTTTAAGATCACAGAGTATGCTGATGAGCTGTTAGATGATCTTGATGAGTTAGAAGGTCAATGGCCAAGTGATGTCATTACTATGCAGCGTAATTGGATCGGTCGAAGCCAAGGTATGGAAGTGCATTTTCCTTATAAAAATACCGACGACATTAGTACCTTAGACGTCTTTACGACTCGTCCAGACACCCTTATGGGAGTGACTTATGTGGCAGTGGCAGCAGAACATCGCCTTGCTAAATTGGCTGCTGAGCAAGATCCAAAAATAGCGGCGTTTTGTGACGCCTGTAAATTAGGGTCTGTTGCGGAAGCGGATCTGGCCAAAGCTGAAAAAGTAGGGATGGATACGGGATTAACGGTCACTCACCCATTAACAGGAGAAGAAGTGCCTGTGTGGGTCGCCAACTATGTGTTAATGAGCTATGGCTCAGGTGCTGTCATGGCTGTTCCTGCTCATGATGAGCGTGACTTTGAGTTCGCTACCAAATACGGCTTACCGATTAAAACCGTTATCAAAACACCAGAAGATCATGAAGGGCCTTACACCGAACGGGGTACGTTGGTTAACTCTGGGGAATTTGACGGTCTTGATTTTGAGGCCTCTTTTGAGGCCATGTTGGCCAAACTTGAGCCTCAAAAGTTAGCATCGCGTAAGATTCAGTTTCGTCTGCGTGATTGGGGGGTCTCTCGTCAGCGTTATTGGGGTTGTCCCATCCCGATGATCAACTGTGAGTATTGCGGTAATGTCCCCGTCGAAGAGTCGGAGTTACCTATTAAACTACCGACAGATGTGGTACCGGATGGGCGTGGCAACCCTCTAAAAAACATACCTGAATTTGTCAATACAACCTGTCCTAAGTGTGGTGGCCCTGCCGAGCGTGAAACCGATACCTTTGATACCTTTATGGAGTCTAGCTGGTATTATGCGCGCTTTGCCAGCCCCAATGACGATACCCAAATGGTCGATAAGTCAGCTGCTGATACGTGGTTACCCGTTGACCAGTACGTCGGGGGTATTGAGCACGCGGTCATGCACTTATTGTATGCGCGCTTCTATCATAAGTTAATGCGTGATGAAGGCTTAGTCTCTGGCAATGAGCCCTTTAAAAACCTTCTAACCCAAGGTATGGTGTTGGCGGGTACGTTATATCGTAGCAATGATGACGGTAGTAAAACTTACTACTTCGCAGAAGAAGTAGATATTAACTTCGATGAGCGTGGACAAGCCGTTAGTGCGACCTTAAAAGCCGATGGCCTGCCAGTCACTATTGGCAAAATTGAAAAAATGTCGAAGTCAAAAAACAATGGTGTCGACCCTCAAACGACCATCGATCAATATGGGGCAGATACGGTACGATTATACACCTTGTTTGCTGCCCCTGCTGATCAGACGTTGGAATGGTCAGATGACTCATTAAAAGGTCCCTATAACTTCTTGAAAAAAGTATGGCGTGAAACGCAAGATCATATACAGGCACTCAAAGATCAAGAGGTATCTTTGGACAGTTTACCGAATATAACGTCCATGGATAGCAGTCAGTTGTCAAGCTCTGCTAAAGACTTACGCCGAAAAGCGCATGACGTTATCGCTAAGATTGACAATGACCTTGGTGAACGTTTATCTTTGAACACACCGGTGTCAAGCTTGATGGAACTAGCGAATGCGCTCAGTGCTTTCACCTCAAAAAACAAGCAACTTGATGCCACCTTACTTGCTGTTCAGCATGAAGCTATCGTTACATTGCTGACTATATTGTCGGTCTACGCTCCCCATATTTCCGAGTACTTATTAGAGCAGTTGTCTATCGACACCACAAACCTGACTTATCCAAAACTTGATGAAACTGCGTTGGTTCAAGATACCATTACTATGGTCATTCAGGTTAACGGTAAGGTTCGTGGTAAGATGGAGGTCGCGCCAGATAGCGATGCCGAAACGCTAAAAGCACAAGCTAAGCAAGTAGAGAGCGTGGTCAAATATCTAACGGGTGACATTAAAAAAGAGATTGTGGTACCTAATAAATTGGTCAATATCGTTGTGGCGGGATAAGTATGACTCATAATCGTTTAAGCATCGCTTTAACTACCTCTATTTTAGCCACTGTCACCTTTGCTGCGCCACTGGTGTTGACAGGTTGTGGGTTTCATCTGCGTGGCTATGAGCCCCCCCTATCTTATGTGGTCGGTAGTACTGTGCTTAGCATAGACGATGACCCTACCAGCTTCCGTTTAAAACGCCCTTTAAAGGACAAACTAAACGATGTGGGGGTAAATGTTGTCGATGATATAGGACGTCAAATCAATAGTAGTAACCAGTTATATACGGCCACTATTCGAGTCGATAATATTAGGTTTAAACGTTACGAACTGGTCGGGGTATTGACCGAAGTGCGTTTGGTATTATCGGCTGATGTCACGTATCAGTCACTAAATAATACCAATGGTCATTTTAATGAGCCGGTTATTGTCAAAAATACTATACAGGTCGAGCGCACTTATCAGTTTGACGAGGCGTCGGTCAGTATTGAGGACAAGCAAGGTCAGCAGATTCAAGGTTGGTTATATGAGAACTTAGCTCAACGCATCACAGATCAATACGTGGCGTTAAGCCTACCTCGCCAAGCGCCTAGTGCAGCACCCGCTCAGGGAACTAAACCTTCAGAGCCCTTTGCGTTAAGTAATCCCGCTAACTCACGGTAATTAAGGATAACTTCCGATAACTACCAATCATTCCCGATAAATTAGGATAGGGCCAATTTGATTGACTCGACATAATAGCTTATGCAGGACTCTTTTTTAAACGTTTATCCCAAACTTAGCGCATCGCCCTCAGCTCAGAACTTAAGTCTGACGGGATTATGGTTAGCACATGGTGATGAGCCCTTGTTACAGCAGTGGCTAATTGATGCGATGAGGGCCTCTTGGAAGGCGCAAAATCTAGCGATAAAACGTATTGAGTTGGTGTCTACTAAGACATGGCAGGATGTATTAAGCGAGATTAATAGTTTATCTTTGTTTGATGATGCCACCGCGGTTATTGTGACAGGCAATCATAAGCCAGATAAATCAGTACTAGCAGAACTAGACGCATTCGCCACTGAAGCGAATGCTGGAAACAATCAAAACTGTGTGTTATGGCTTACATCAAAGGTCGATAAACGCTCACAAAGTAGTCAATGGTTTGCTCCTTTTGCCAAGCTAGGTCATGTCATTGACTGCAACTTATATAACGAGCAGCAGCGTCAACAACTACTGTCAATACAAGCTCATCGTTTTGGCTTAGATCTTGTACCGGAGGCGTGGCAATTTTTAATGGTTCAGACGGAACATCATTTATTGAGCGCTTACCAAGCCTTGTGGCGTTTGTCTTATTTGTTTGCCCCTGATATTAAGTCTGCCTCTTCTAATTCAACTACCTCAAGCACGCCTACTGTCACAGTTGATGTCGACGCATTACAACAGGCGTTAGTCAGTGATGCACAATATAGTGTTTTTGATTTGTCTGATGCCATTTTGGCTGGAAATGCGCCTCAAGTGGTAAAAATTATTGAACAATTAAAAGCCACAGATGAGCCTACTCCATTGGTATTATGGGCAATTAGTAAAGATATGCGCTTAATAATGCAACTGATGGGTGGACAAGATCCACAGAGTTTGGGTATCTGGAGTAGTAAGCAGTCTTTATACCAGTCAGCTTGCCGCCGTCAAAACCTTCAAAGCATCTCAGACTGGTCTGATATTCTTTACCAATGTGATAAAGCGGTAAAAGGTGTCATCCGTCAGCCGGCATGGGAGCTTATATTGCAAGCGGCATTAAGAGCAACTGGGGTGCGTTTGTTCGCTTAAATTATGGATTAAAATTCATTTAAATTATTTACGTTTAATTTCCTAGTCTTTCCCTATTTAAGGTAAAAAAACCTTTTAATTAAACAGCTTCAGTAACCTTAAGTAAACTTATAACCATACTCTTTTAATGCCATTACGGTATTATTGTATAGTCAAAGAACTTTAAAGTAGTCATAAGGCAACCGAGTGCAAGTACTACTGGAGTAGGCTTAACGTGGTTAACGCCGTGACTCTTTATAAGTTCGCTGACTATATTTATAAAATCAAACTTTGGATGACGTTATGGCGACTGTTGCTCACTCAAAGAACCGCAAATCATGGATCAAATGGGCCGTTTTCGGATTCATTGCACTTGGTTTAGCGGTTTTAGCCTACAACCAATTTAAACCTAAAGAAGAGACACCAAATTATATTACTGCGACTGCACAGATCGGTGATATCGAAAATAATGTCATGGCGTCTGGCAAAGTCAAAGCATTAAATACGGTCGATGTTGGTGCTCAGGTTTCTGGTGAAGTGACGAAGCTCTATGTTGATGTTGGCGATCAGGTTAAAAAAGGCGATCTTATCGCTCAGATAGATCAAGTCACCCAAGACAATAATGTATCAAATCAAGAAGCGACTTTGCAGCAAGCACGAGCAGGTTTACAAGGGTCACAGGCAGATTATCTAAGCCGTCAAGCCGATTTAGAAAGCGCCCAAGCGAACCTTGCTAGCCGTAAAGCGGAGCTAAAGCAAGCTCAGTCAAATTATGCCAGATTACGCCCCTTGTTAGCACAAGACGCCATTAGTGAGCAAGAGTTAGACACTGCTCAAACCAGTGTAGAAACCGCTCAGGCTCAAGTGGCTAATGCCGAAGCTGCCATTAAAACCGCTAAAGCAGCGTTAATTACTGCTCAAGCGACAATAGCCAGTAATCAAGCCGACTTACAAAAAGCACAAACCAATTTGAATACTGCGAAAACAGACTTAGGCTATACCACTATCCGGGCGCCTATGGATGGCACAGTTGTCGCTGTGGTTACCGAACAAGGCACTACCGTTAATGCCAATCAATCTGCCCCTACTATCGTTACCTTAGCCGACTTATCCACGGTGCGAATTAACGCGCAAATATCTGAAGCTGATGTCATTAATGTCCAAGCCGGCATGCCCGTTTATTTTAATACGATTGGCAACCCTGATCAGAAATATAATGCGGTATTAACCGCCATTGAGCCTGCCCCTGAACAGATAAGTAACACCAGCTCAACTGATTCGGCTATTTATTATGTGGGTTATATCGAAGTCCCCAATCCCGAACGCCGCTTTCGAATTGATATGACTGCCCAAGTGTATATCATCTTAGATAAAGCTGAGAATGTACTATTAGTCCCCTCTGCTGCAATTAAAAAAGGATCTCCTAATAGCACACCTGATGGCAGTGATGCTCAAGCTTCTAATCCAAAATCTGATAAGTCTGATAAGTCTGATAACAAAGCTGCCAACATAAAAGGCACTTTTGTTCGAGTCTTAAAGCCAGATGGCAGTGTCGAAAACAGACCAGTTAAGGTTGGAATTGACAATAGAGTTAACGCTCAAATTCTGAGTGGGTTGCAACAAGGAGAGACGATCATTATTGGTGAAGAAACTGGTAAAAGTGACTCTGGTAGCCGACCACCTCGACTTTAACAAAACAAATAGAAGAACTTATGCTATCGAAGTTACCCCTAATTTAACGCTCTATATTGAACGCTCTATATTTAAGTCATCTGTATTTACTAAATTGCTGCTACAGTACACCCAGAGCGTTTTAAAATCGAGGATAAGAATTTGGAACAAGACGTTACTACCCTGCCGTCTTCCCCAAAAGACCTAAAAAACGCCACGCCTATCATGCAACTTTCTAACATTATAAGAGAGTTTCCAGCAGGTGAGCAGACGGTTCGAATTTTGCATAATATCAACCTGACTATTTATCAAGGCGAAATGGTTGCGATTATCGGTCAGTCAGGCTCTGGCAAGTCGACACTGATGAATATCATGGGGTGTCTTGATCAGGCCACTGCAGGTGAATACCTTATCTTTGGTAAGTCGGTCAAGCAGCTAGACCCTGACGCTCTGGCGAAGCTGCGCCGGGAACATTTTGGCTTTATATTCCAGCGCTATCATCTTTTAGGCGATATTGATGCTAGGGATAATGTCGCAGTCCCAGCAGTCTATGCAGGTATGAATGGTCAAGCTCGCATTCAGCGCGCTGAACAGCTATTAACCGACTTAGGTCTTGGTGACAAACTACACAATCGACCCAATCAGCTTTCAGGAGGCCAACAACAACGAGTGTCTGTGGCCCGAGCGCTTATGAATGGCGGTGATATTATCTTAGCTGACGAGCCCACAGGTGCCTTGGACAGCAAGTCAGGAAAAGATGTTCTACATATTTTAAAGACGTTGAACGATCAAGGTCACACCGTGATTATGGTGACCCATGATCCCTCTATTGCTGATCAAGCAGAAAGGGTGATTGAATTAAAAGATGGTCACATTATTGCTGACTATCAAAATGAGCACTTTCAACGCCTAACAGCCACGCCCCAATTGGTATCGTCTAGCAACTCTTCTTCAAATACAGAAAATGATACTCCAGCGGTTCCTACAACAACATCAATCAACCCTTCTTCGGATCGACCCAGTTTAGTTAGTCAACACCTTGATAGTCAACACCTTAATAATCAGAGAAAAAGCCGTATCGGCTCCTTTTTCGATCGCATAACTGAAGCCTTTAGAATGTCAGTGCTGGCGATGCGCGCTCATAAAATGCGCACCCTGCTAACCATGTTGGGCATTATTATAGGCATTGCGTCTGTTGTTTCAGTCGTGGGCTTAGGCCAAGGGTCACAGCAGCAAATATTGGCCAATATTAGCTCGCTTGGGACTAATACTATCACAGTGATAGACGGCTATCCGTATGGCGACCCTAGACGCCGCTATAATGATGATAATTTGACCCCTGATGATGCACAAGCCGTGGCCAATCAGCCTTATGTACGAAGTGTCAGCCCCCAATTAGATACCAATGCCAGTGTCCGCTATCGTAATACACAAGAGTCGGCCAGTATCAGTGGCGTGGGACAAGATTACTTAACTGTCACAGGTGAAACCTTAGCCTTGGGTCAATCGTTTGATGCCCAAACCATCTCTAGGCGTATGCAAGATGTGATCATTGATGACAATGCCAAGTCTACTTTTTTTGAAGATATTGACAACCCCATTGGCGAGGTTATGTTAATCGGCAATGTACCCGGACGGGTTATTGGTGTCCTTGCGCCTAATGACAATGCTTTTGCAAGAGCTTCAGACACCCCAACCATCTATATGCCCTACACCACTATGATGTCTCGTATTGTAGGCGGAGATAATATCGATAGCTTTGTGGCTTTGATTGATAATAATATCTCAACCAGCGCTGCTGAATCTGCCATTTCAGAGCTCATTGAAAGTCGACATGGCACGGATGACTTTAGAACCCGTAATTCTGACTCTATTCGTCAAACTATCGAATCGACTACCACAACCATGACATTGCTCATCTCATCTATCGCCATCATCTCTTTAGTCGTTGGCGGTATCGGGGTAATGAATATCATGTTAGTTTCAGTGACTGAGCGAACCAATGAGATTGGTGTACGCATGGCAGTTGGTGCACGTCAAAGTGATATTATGCAGCAGTTTTTAATAGAGGCGATATTGGTCTGTGTTTTAGGCGGGGCACTTGGCGTGTTATTGGCGTTTGCGATCGGTGAAGGCATTAATAGCTTAGGGTCTGATAGCTTTAAGGTTATCTACTCCCCCACCTCGATTATCGCTGCATTCGTTTGTTCTACGCTCATAGGCATATTGTTTGGATTTTTGCCGGCACGCAATGCAGCCAAGCTTGACCCAGTTGAAGCACTTTCTAGAGATTAAGTTATGATGCTATTTAGGAAGTTATTTAATAGTCGGCAACTTTAAATATTTAAAAAACTTGAGAAAATATAAAAAAATTAATATTTAGGGTTGCAATCTCATTTTTGAAGCGTATAATGTGCTCTCACGTTAAGGGGATACAGCAACCCCTTACGTGTTTAGAAAATTCCCTTTAAGGGATTTTTACTTGCATTTGTTTTAAACCTAGCTTGGATATAAAGCTTTTAGAATTTGCGATATATGCAAATTCTCTTGCGCTCGGACGAAGCAGTGCTTCGTCTTATACTCTTTAGAAAATTACCTTTAAGTAATTTTCTCTTGCGAGGCTAAAAAAGCAGTGCTTTTTTTTATACGCCTCTCAGGGCCGATAGCTCAGTTGGTAGAGCAGTTGACTTTTAATCAATTGGTCCCGCGTTCGAGTCGCGGTCGGCCCACCATATTCTTGAAGTAACGATTAAATCCCCGACTAGGCAATTGCTTAATCGGGGTTTTTATTTTAGGTGTGTTGAACATTCAAATATTAGGACTGCTGACAACAATTTTTTAAATTATATTCGCTGTAAACCTTGCATTCTCAGATTTGATAAGTATAATATGCCTCTCTTCTAAAGGGTTACAATACAACGTTTAGGAGATAGGTTTTAGAATTTTTACTATTTAAAATTCTCTTGCGAAGCTGAAAAAAGCAGTATGGTTTATTAAAACCGTTTTATACACTTCCTTAAAATCCCCCTTAAGGGATTTTAACTTGCATTTGTTTTAAACCTAGCTTTGATATAAAGCTTTAAGAATTTGCGATATATGCAAATTCTCTTGCGCTCGGACGAAGCAGTGCTTCGTCTTATACTCTTTAGAAAATTACCTTTAAGTAATTTTCTCTTGCATTTGTTTTAAACCTAGCTTGGATATTTAGCTTCTAGAATTTGCGGTATATGCAAATTCTCTTGCGCTCGGACGAAGCAGTGCTTCGTTATTTCCTCGCTCAGGGCCGATAGCTCAGTTGGTAGAGCAGTTGACTTTTAATCAATTGGTCCCGCGTTCGAGTCGCGGTCGGCCCACCACATACTTAAAACCCCGATTAAACCCTGTTTAATCGGGGTTTTTCTTTGGCATAAATAGTAGGTATTAACAATTCTAAAACATTCTATCTTTTAGATTCGCCTCGCTTTCGAGCAAACCGAAACTGAGGCAAATTAAAATTAAATCCCGCTGTTAAATTTACCACTCTAGGGTGGCTTGGCGCTTTTTCAATCAACCTATCATAGTCCTCTTGCCCAATCTCACATTTTTCGCCATGCGCCAATAACACCGTTTTAGGACGTAGAGCCTTCACTTTGTTTAATGAGGCACAATAGACATGAGGTAAGGTAATTAAAAACGGAGACATGTATTTATTTTTAATTTTTAATATTAAATCTGCGGTGTAAATCTGCTGACTAGGCTCATGCCAGAGTGACAGATCGTGATCAGTATGCCCTGGTGTCTGTAAGATGACCCAATCCTCAAAACCAGGCACTCTATCTCCATCCCTAGCCTCAATATCAGGTTTTAATATAGGGTCATACCATACTTTTATGAAAGGTTTACCTTGACGGTTTGCTACATAATAAGTCAGCGCCAGATCGTTAAGATGGCTTAACCTACCCTTCACCCCTGCATACCACGGTTTATAGGTCACACCAGATATGATTATACATCCTGTCTTTTTCTTTAATAAGGCAGCACCACCGGCATGATCCGGATGCATATGAGTGACCACGACTGCTTTTAGCTGTGTGATTGGCCGATTTAACGTATTCGTTATGTAGTCTAAAATATTATCAACATCGCCATAGCATCCTGAATCTAATAATAAAAGTTTATCAGGATATACCGCTAAGTACGTTGTCTGAATATATCCATCAATCGCTACTGTCTCTATTAAACTCATGACGATCCCTATCAATGATGCTCTTTTAAATTAGAATGCTAAATAATTCATTTTAGACTCATATTTAATTCAACTATTTAACTCACGTATTTAATTCGAGTTATACGACAATAACTGTTTACTTATGCTCCATATTAAGCGTATCGCCTTCTTTTATTAAGCTATCAAAGTGACTTATTAGTGTTAGTAACTTAACTGTTATCAATTCTTTAAACCGTTCTGAGATCCTTGTTTAGATATATTTTCATTATAAAAGTTTAAGCCTAACCAATGGAATTACGTCACTATACCATTCGCTACCTATTTCGCATATCTTATTTTAAATTCAAAAATCACTTTAGTTAACCATTAATCATTCATCCCTAACTATTAAGCATAAAAAAACCAGCCATATTACTATGACTGGTTCCTTAAATCTAAGAAATGTTAGCAACTTAAAATAAACATTATGCTAAATCACGTACTTTGGGCTCACGCTCCCATAAACGAGTTTTAGCATTTTCAACAAAGGTATCAAGTTCATCTAGCGGCGTTACGAACTCATCTTTTTCGACAGGAAGTTTGCTTAAGATAAACTCTTCAGTTGCCGGGCAGTAGGCAATCGCTTTACAGTGGTTATAAGCATCTGTAAACCAATCCAACGTCGAGCTGTCTTTCGCAAGTTTCTTAGCCACATCTGGCATAATGATACTGACAACCGCATCAAATAATACGGATGGCGCACCAGCAACTCGTTCGTCTGCTTGTACACGAGTACCGTCATCTAAAAGTGCCTCTTTACCAGGGGCAACAATTTTAACCGTTGCACCAGCAGCTTTAATCGCATTTTCAAACCTAGTCACTTGCTCACGACTAGAGCCTTCACCAATCAAGATACCTACTTGACGGCCTTTTAAGGTCTTAGGACTTAAACCTATGGTTTGAACTGCTGGAGATTCAGGAAGATCTTGAATCTTAGCACGAGGCTCTGGCGCTTCAGGAAGCTCCATACCGAGTGCATTTGCAACACGATTTGCTAGATCTTCATCAATATTAATGAGATGTCCAAGCGTACGAGTACGAACATGAGCGGTATCGACTTTACCTAATTCAAAAGCTATGGCTGATGCGATATGGGCTTGTTCAGCTGGAGTTTGGCTGCGATAGAACATACGAGGCTGGCTATAATGGTCAGCAAAGCTTTCGCTACGTACGCGGCCTTTCACGCCATCATCTAGTTGTTCTGGGAATGAGCTAAAGCCTTTCTTCACGCTTTCACGAGGCTTACTAGGATCTAAGCTTTGAGGCTCATACATAACACGACCCTTAGGCACCTGCATTTGCATATGTCCGTCTTGCTGCATATTGGCAAATGGGCACTTTGGCGCATTGATTGGAATTTGCGCAAAGTTAGGTGAGCCTAAGCGAGATAACTGAGTATCTAAATAGCTAAATAAACGACCTTGTAACAATGGGTCATTACTAAAGTCGATACCTGGTGGAATGTGAGAAGGACAGAAAGCGACTTGCTCAGTTTCAGCAAAGAAATTGTCAGGATAGCGGTTTAATACCATTTTACCGACAATTTTTACGGGTACCAATTCCTCAGGAATAAGCTTAGTAGCGTCTAAGTGGTCAAATGGGAATTTCTCAGCCTCTTCTTCTGTAAATAACTGAACGCCAAATTCCCACTCTGGATAATCACCAGCGTCGATAGCTTCAAATAAATCACGACGGTTATAGTCAGGATCTGCACCAGAGATTTTAACGGCTTCGTCCCACGTCAACGACTGTACGCCTAGTACAGGTTTCCAGTGGAAGCGAACAAAAGTACTCTTACCTTCTTTATTAATGAGACGATAAGAGTGAATACCAAAGCCTTCCATCATACGAAGGCTACGAGGGAGCGCACGATCACTCATTAACCACATTAAGTTATGTAAAGTTTCTGGGCTCAATGATACAAAGTCCCAAAACGTATCATGCGCAGAGGCGGCCTGTGGGTAACCACGGTCTGGCTCAGGCTTTACCGCGTGGATCAAATCAGGGAATTTAATGGCATCTTGAATAAAGAAAATTGGCATGTTATTGCCAACGATATCCCAGTTACCCTCTGAAGTATACATTTTTACGGCAAAACCACGAACATCACGTGGGGTATCTTTAGATCCCTTATTACCCGCGACAGTTGAAAAACGAGTGAATAATGGCGTTTGTTTACCCGTTTCCGTCAAGATTTTAGCCGTTGTATACTCTTCTAAAGATTCAGTTAACTCAAAATAACCATGAGCACCAGAACCACGGGCATGAACAATACGCTCAGGAATACGCTCATGGTCGAAGTGAGTGATTTTCTCACGTAAGATGAAATCTTCGAGTAAAGATGGACCACGAGGACCCGCTTTTAAAGAGTTCTGATTGTCAGAGATGGGCACACCTTGTTGTGTGGTTAATACGGGTGAATCACCTTCAGCGCGAAGATGAGTTTCACCCCCTTCGCCGACACTTGGGTTCATGCTTTTTACAGGATCATTATGATCAATATTGTCTTTCATTATTTTTATCCTTGCTTGGTAAATTATTATAATTAACCTGGCTTATAGTAGGCTTTTAAATCGGTTAAAACAGATATAGCACTGCTGAGCTTATAGAGCATTACTATTCTTCAAACAAAACATATTAATAGTCACATTTATTAATAGTCACATTTATTAATAGTCACATTAAAAAGAATACTCATGGTAAAAAATACTAAAACCAATTTAAAAGCCCAGCTATCAATATAGTAACGAATAATTCCAAAATACCTGTTTATATTTAGTTATGTATGTATATGACTCGTTACTTAACAAAATTTTTTAGATTCAAAATAATAGTTTAGGGTTTTAGACGTGTTCAGATGCTTTTTTAGATGAGGTAAAATTAATGGTATTTATTAATTATGGCCTCAACATCTTGGCGGATAATAGGCACACTTGGCATACGCTCTGCATGAAACCTTAAAATTGGTATGCCAGCACTCGCTAATGCCTTATCCTTTTTTTCATCTGCTTTTGTACGGGCGGCACTTTCGTGCGTCCAGTCATCAAGCTCTATTGCTAGCAAAGTGGTCTGTGCATCTTGAGCCACCAGCACATAATCCACGCTTTGACGACAAATCCGATTAAACCAAAAGCTTCTATCATTTCCTGCCGCCTCACTTGGTTCTATTACACGCGACAACTGCACCTGACTAAATATATAGTACTCTGGCACAGCCTTTTGTAGCTTAGCAAAAAATAACACTTCGGTATCAGTCATAATCGGCATCGGCTCAAAAGGCCAAACAGCAAGTTCATCTCCTCTTACTGGTTTCTCTTTTCTTTTGTCATAGCGCCGCTGGGCAATAATACTGAATATTATTATGAATGCCACCAATACCATGACAACCAACATTATATAGTTCACTTAATACGTACCACCTTTAAGACCTTATCAACAGCAATAACTAAATTAGCAATATCTTGAAATTTAGGGAAATTTATTAAAAATTAAACATAGAAGTCATGAATTTAGTTAGGGTTATAAACCATTTAATTATATGAAAAACAATAGTTTACAATTTAATTATCTCATTGTTGACCTTTAACACGAAGCAATTTTATGGGTTGCATAAAAAAACACGACATCTAGTGTCGTGTTGGTTCAATTAGTATTATCTACAAGATTACTGAAATCTACCAAATAATGTCATTCATAAATTCAACTCTGGTTACTTACAGTAGCCATTAGTGCCAACGAAGCCATTATCGCCAATGAAGCCATTATCGCCAATGAAGCCATTAGCGCCAATATAGTACCCATGCATTATTAACGCCGGTACGAGAGTCAGCATTTATCTTGTCTTTAAGTGCCAATGCCGCATCTTTACCTTTTTCAGGACCGACCATGACACGGACACCGCGGCTCGTAGAGCTGGTTGACGCTGAATAACCGGCAGCCCGCAACTTTTTAACGATCTCATCGGCTTTTTGTTGATTATCTGCTAAGGCAACCTGTACCCCAAATGTACCCTTCGCTTCTCCACTAGCCGCTTTTCTGCGTGCTTCAGCCAAGCGCTGCTGTGCATCACGTTTTTGTTGTTCAGCAGCTTTTTTCTGTTCAGCTTCTCGTTGCAGTCTGGCAACTTGCATCCGTGAGGGAATAGTCAGTGTCTGCCCTACTCGTAACGACGCGCCAGTACTCATATTATTAGCTTCGGCTAATGCTTCTACTGGCACATTATATTGACGAGCAAGTTTTATTAGGCCATCACCAGGCTTAACAGTATAGCCAATTTGACGGGTGGGAGCGCTATTAGAACTTGCGGTTGAGGTCGGCTTTGTCGTCTGAGGCTTAGTTTGCGGTATAGTACTATTAGTATTACGAGCATTATACTCTCGCACCAAGCGATCAACCTGATTACTTGAAGGAATTGTCAACTTTTGTCCCACATGAAGTGTGGTATTTTTAGACAAGTTGTTCGCTTGTGAAAGCGCTTCAAGAGGCACATTGTATTGGCGAGATAATTTAATCAGCCCCTCGCCGCGTGCGACCGTATGGTTTTGAGTCCGGCTAGGCGCTTGAGCTTTTTGATTAAGAACACTATTCACTGTGGGTTGTTGAGCAGCCGGTTGAGTTTCCCTCTGTTGATTAGGTGTGACTGACACAGACTCCACCTGCCTTGCTTTAACGACTGGCTTTGTCACTGTTACGCTTGATTGTGCCGTATTCTCATCTTGAGGAATACCATCAACAACTGGCTCTATAGCATTATTACGATACTGCTCATTCTCCAGACGGGCTTTATTCATAGCCAACGCTTCAGCTTGTTCTTGCTCAGTCAAAAACTGCCTGGTACGCTGATCCAGCTCAGCCATTCTTTTTTCACGCTCTTGACGTTTTTGCGCCAAAATACGCTCCTCAGTTTCAAGATCAGCTGTCAGGGGTGTTTGAGCGTTAGCAGACTCTTTACTTACCTCCGCCACTTTCGGCGCACCATCGGTGTCACTTGCTGAAGGTTGATCCATCTGCTTAACCATGGCAAATAGTAATAAGCTACCACCAAGAAACACGCCTGTGCCCAATAGTAATTGTCGTGACGAATTCATAAATACACCTTTGTCAATATATTCTCTATACAGTAAAGTCAGTTATAACCTTAAATATATAATAATATGAGATTATAAAGGATTCCTATAGCGTTGTCTGCTTTAACCAAAGATTAGCAAGTGAAACCTACGATCATAATATTCTAATCTCTATAAGCTATTATAGTACTCCCTATTCACGATAACCTTTTAATACCTATTTTCAACCTTAATACAGTCACTTATTTGATATAATCATTTTTTGTAACAAGCATTATTACTTTTATGCTTATAACTTAAAGATAATCTTTCATTTTATAATAAAATACGGTAACTGGAATAACTATGACAACAGACTTACCTTCCCCATCTATATTACAACAAGATCTCTTAAAAATTGGTAGCCGAACTTTTTCATCAAGACTGCTGGTTGGCACCGGGAAATATAAAGATTTCCAGCAAACTGGTGATGCTATAGAAGCGTCTGGTGCAGAAATTGTCACCGTTGCTATAAGACGTGCCAATATTGGTCAACACAAAGACCAACCCAATCTGCTAGACGTTATTCCTCCTTCTAAATATACAATATTACCTAATACTGCCGGTTGTTTTGATGCAGACAGTGCTATTCGCACGTGCCAATTAGCACGCGAACTGCTTGATGGTCATAACTTAGTTAAGCTAGAAGTGCTAGGAGATGAAGACACCCTTTATCCTAATGTGACTGAGACTTTGTATGCCGCTCAAACGTTAATTGATGATGGTTTTGAGGTTATGGTCTATACCTCAGATGACCCTATTATCGCTAAAGAGCTTGCTAGCATGGGCTGTGTGGCTATTATGCCTTTGGGTAGCTTAATCGGTTCAGGGTTAGGCTTATTAAACCCTCACACTTTAAGCATTATTATTGAAAATACCAAAGCGTTTAATGTTCCTGTCTTGGTTGATGCCGGGGTGGGTGCAGCATCCGATGCCACTATTGCTATGGAACTGGGCTGTGACGGCGTACTGATGAACTCAGCCCTCGCTTATGCTGAACATCCCGTATTGATGGCTCATGCAATGAAACATGCTATATGGGCAGGTAGAGCATCATTTTTAGCCGGTCGGATGCCAAAACGTAAAATGGCCGTTGCAAGCTCCCCTCAAACCGGTTATTTTTTCCAATAATTAGCTCTTGCTGTGAGTTCTTAACTTATCTAAGGTCTGCCTCTAAACCTTGATTTAATCAAACTTTAGAAATAGATTCTATATGAAGTTACATTAAATAGTGTTTTATATATGTTTTCATATTAAAACTATCTATGCCTTATATTATTAGATAGATATATCTTGCTTTATCAACAATATTATGACAAAAATGAATCATGGTAAATTAATTATGCTTAACTTTTTAAAGCAATACTTAATTGCGAAAACATATAATAACACTCTGACATAGCAAGGGAATGCCATGCGACTATTATCTATTACAGATTTTTTATTTTTACTTTTAGAAAACAGAAAACAGCCGATGCATGTTGGTGGGCTTTTTTTATTTGAATTACCGCCCGATGCCGATGAGGATTTTGTACTCACTTTAGTACAACAAATGCAAGCATCCGAAGTATCACCAACGTTTCCTTTTAATCAAGTCCTTTACAATTTAACGTATTGGAAGGAGGATGAGGAGTTTGATGTCGAACATCACTTTCGTCACATCGCTCTGCCTAAACCGGCTCGAGTTCGCGAATTGTTATCCTATATTTCAAAAGAACATGGACGTCTTTTAGATAGAGAACGTCCTCTATGGGAATGCCACATTATTGAAGGTATTGAACCTGAATCAGAAGGGCGACCAAAACGATTTGGCATGTATTTCAAGATTCACCATTCATTAGTAGATGGTGTTGCCGCAATGCGCTTGGTTCAAAAGTCATTATCTCACTCACCTAATGAGACCATTACTTTGCCATTGTGGGCTTTAATGATGCGCCATCGTCATCATATTGAAAGTGTATTGCCGCCTGAACGAACGATGGGCAGAATTGTCAGAGACCAAATCAAGACCGCGAAACCTGTTATTAGTGAATTGGCACGTACGGTGGGGGATTTGAGAAAAACATATTATGTGAAAACGACTCAAGCGCCAGCAAGTATCTTAAATCAAGGCATTTCTAGCTCGAGACGATTCACTGCTGAATCCTACGATATTGATAGGTTCAAAAGAATTGCCACAAACCTTGGTATCAGTATTAATGACGTGGTTTTGGTCGTCTGCTCAGGCGCATTGCGAAACTACTTGAAATCTATCAGTGAGCTTCCTAAAGAACCCTTAATAGCGTGGGTCCCCTACTCCATGCGTAAAGATGAAAGCGCATCTGGCAACCAGTTTGCTTTTATACTATGCAATTTAGGGACTCACTTAGACAACCCATTAGACCGCTTAAAACTTGTGCATAACAGTATGAATGACGGTAAAAAGCGTTTTGGTCGTATGAGCCAACCTGAAGTCATCAACTATAGCCTTGTGTCGTATAGCTGGGAATTTGTCAACATACTCACTAACCTTTATCCCAAAAAACAAGCCTTTAACTTAATTATCTCAAATGTTCCTGGCTCGCAAAAGAAACTATACTGGAATGGTGCAGAGCTTAGGGCACTATATCCCGCGTCTATTTTGTTTAATGGTCAGGCGTTAAATATCACCTTAGCCAGCTACCTAGACCGAATTGAGTTTGGTATCGTCGCGTGCAGTAAAACATTGCCAAAAATTCAGAATATTTTAAAATTGATCGAAAATGAACTGGTTCTATTCGAAGACATCTGTAAAGAAAGAGCATTGGGAATTCGTGATTAGTGTTATTTAACACATTGCTAATGTTTATCTTCTTACTGTCTTTACCTTTTTCGAATTAACGTAATCTGTTTAACTCAATCAGTTCAACACAGTCAGTTCAACACAGTCAGTTCAACGCAGTCCGTTCAAAGCAGTCAGTTAGTTGTGATAACTAAGTCTGCCAAAAAGCTATAGTAAAAGTTTTAATAATATAGTTTTGATTACATAGTTTAGATAGCTCGTTTTATTACTGCCTTTTATAATATTTCATTATATTGCCATAATAAGGGGTTGGTCAAAAGCCATTGCAAGGGTAACTATGCGTATCTTATCTCTAGTAGAACAGCTGTTTTTCTTATTGGAAAAACGCAAACAGCCCATGCATGTCGGTGGGCTGTTTTTATTTGAATTACCTGAAGCGGCAGATTCTAAATTTGTATCCAATTTAGTACGACAGATGAGAACGGGCAACACGCCACCTACCTTTCCCTTTAATCAAGTGTTACACAACCTGACCTTTTGGAAAACCACACCCCATTTGGACTTACACTACCACTTTCATCATATGGTATTACCAAAGCCTTATACGATTCAGGCTCTTTATGACTATATTTCAGACGTCCATAGTAACGTGCTTGATAAAAAGTATCCATTATGGGAATGTCATATTATCGAAGGTATTGCGCCGTCATCAAAAGTGGGCACACAGCGGTTTGCCTTATACTTTAAGATTCACCATGCGCTGGTAGACGGTATTGCTGCCATGCGTCTGGTCGAAAGGTCATTTTCATACTCCCCAAATGAAGTCATGAACTTGCCCCCTTGGGCTCTATTACGTCGTGATAAGAAGACATTGCAAAGTGTGGCTCCCCCCAAACGCTCTATAATGAAAATTTTAAAAGAACAAGCTACGACTCTAAAGCCTGTCTATAATGAACTAAAACATGACATAATGTCTCATAGAGAGCTGGGTTATGTGTCCACCCTGCAGGCGCCTAACAGTGTATTAAATCAGCGCATATCACCCTCTCGTAAGTTTATGACCATGGACTTTGAATTGGTTAGAATTAAACGCATTGCAGACTGGCTAAAAGTGAGTAGCAATGATGTAGTACTTGCTGTATGCGCTGGGGCACTACGCAATTACCTGCTTAATCTAAACCAATTACCTGATGAGCCATTAGTCGCTTTCGTACCTGTATCTTTGCGTAAGGATAATAGCGCAACGGGTAACCAAGCCTCGCTGGTCTTATGTAACTTAGCCACTCACCTGACCGATCCTCTTCAAAGAATGCAGACGATAAACGCCAGTATGACGCATGGTAAAGATAAGTTTGGTCGTATGCAGCAGGCACAGGTGATCAATTACAGTGCGATTGTATATGCTTGGGAGGGCGTCAACTTATTGACCAATGCCTATCCCAAAAAACAGGCGTTTAATATTTTAATTTCAAATGTTCCCGGACCAAAGCAACCCTTATATTGGGATGGCGCTGCTCTGACTGCTCTGTATCCTGCTTCAGTCATATTCGATGGGCAGGCACTCAATATTACTATCACCAGTTATCTTGATAAGCTACATTTTGGTATCTTAGGCTCGGATAAAACGCTACCTAATCTGGACAGTCTTTTGACATTATTAGAAGCTGAACTAGCCTTGTTAGAAACGATTTATAAATAGGACTTACACAAACATACGATTTTACGGCTTTAAAAGCGACTGGTTATTATTTATGGAGCGTCTGGCTCTATCTTCAGAGGATTCATAAATAATAACCAGTTGCCATAATGTCTACTCGTGATTAAGTCCTAATAAAGTATAATGCAATGAAAGCCCCCAAACATAACGCTATGTTTGGGGGCTTTTTATTATGAAATTCTATTTTAGTTAACGATACGAGTTAAAGGTTAAACACCCATTAGGGCGTGTGGAACATTCGACCATGGCACTGGCGGAGACTATTTTTTAGTCAATATGCAGTGAAATTTTTGAAGCTTAGTCATTCTAAGTTAGAACCCTAAATTTTTAAAAGCCGCCATATATTTGCAAAAAAGAGTCCCGCCCCTTCGGGCTGATGCTAAAATCGCCCCAGACATTGTTACAAACCTAGCCAAGGTCCAATACGCTTCGGGCATTAGCGTCAGTTTGCGCCTAGTCTGGAAAGATTTTAGCTATCAGCAGTGCTAATTTGCGAATGTTCCACACGCCCTAACTGGCAACTTTATCCACCTTAAATCCTAAAGACTTAACCACCTCTTCCTTATCAAACGGCGCTAAAACTGCCTTAACGCTAGGCTTGTCTTTTAGATAGGTTGAGGCGACTCGTTTTAGATCTTCTAAAGTGACGGCAAGGATTTTGCCCCGCATATCCTGCTGCCAAGCCTCACCACGCTCATGCAACTCTGCAAAACAAGACTTGACTGCTTCTCCTGCTGGTGAACCCGGTTTGTCCATGCCTGAGACGATACCTAATATGGCTTCTTCTAATTGTTCAGGCTGCTGGGGCTCATTGAGCAACCATTGTACACTTTGCAAGAAGTGATCAAAGGTTTCTTCGCAGTATGGATCTCGATAGCTAAAGAACTTAAAGGCACAGGCATTGGCGTCATAGCCTGCCCCGCCTCCATAAGCCCCGCCTCGTTCACGAATGGCACTGTGTAGATAGCCATTCCGTAAGTAGGGGGCCAATACCATTAAAGCAGGCGCATCAGGATGGTCTGCAGTCACCGCTGGAAAGACAGACGCATTGTGATAGACATTGGTTGCGACCAGCCACGCTAAGTCTTCGACTTGAGTACCCGATGTATCCGCGTCATTGTCTTTGTTAAAGCTGTCATTACTACCTTTACTATCTAACGACGCCTTCTTACTTGCCGTCAGTTTAAGTTGTAGCTCGGTATATTCAGTAGGGATAGTTTCAGAAAGCAGGTTAGTGTTGTCTTTATGACCGCCTGTATTAGAGGACGCCTGCCAACTTTGCTCAATTAAGCTTTTGAAGTGCTCAGTCTGTTCGGGCTCGCATACAATCAATGCCTGCTTTGGCAAGCTGGCAAAGCGCTTGTGTAATGCCATTAATGCACCAGCCAGCTCATCCCATTTAGACTCATCGTCTTCAGCATGGGCTAAAAATGCTTTAAGGGCATTTAATGCCGGTAAGCCACTACGCACATACTCAAGCTCGGCCTGACGACTCATGCCACGGCTCGCGGTCTGCATGGCATAAGCATGACCCGCGCTGGCTACACGGGACTGCCAACCTGAGCGTTTTTGTTGAAGTAATTCTTTGATACGGTCATGCTCTGTAAATACACTGTGCTCAAGGACTTGCTTCACCAAGTCAATAGCTTCAGGTTTACGATTGAGTGCCCGTGTGGCAACCACAAAGTAGCTGGTCAACGCATTAGCATCATAAGTGGTCGTACGTTGGCTTACACGCGCTGTCACCCCAGACGAGTGAGCGGCTTGCAGGGCCTGAAACTCACGTGCCGTTAAGGTATCCGTACCTAGCTCTGATAATAATCCTAAGTAGATGGGCAATAGAGGATGATTGATGAGATCATCGTGACCTGCCAAAGGCATAATCAATTGATAATAATACAAGCCGTTAGTGCCTGCTTGATATTGATGCAGTACGCTATCCCGATCTTCAAGCTTAATATCCACTTGCTCACCATGTACGAAGCTCACTGACTCAGGCACATCCTCTAAGCCTACTTTTGGTAATAAGCTTAGGTCATCCTCTGCGGCCTGACGGGCAGCCAAATCTAAAGCCTGTTGTTTCAACTGCTGCTTGTCCGCCTCTGTTAGAGTGGCTTCGAGGGCATCAAGCCTAGCTTGTTCTGCTTCAGCAAGCTTGGCAGATTTAGTCGCATCTGGAACCAATGTCACGCGAACACGGTGGGCATTGTCTAATAAATGCTGCTTAATCAATCCTGGCAACCAAGCAGGATCTTTTACTTGCTCGCGTAGCCACTGTAGATGCTCATCCACTTCCCAAATGTCAATCGGATTGCCATCATGAATGGCGGTACTAAAGCCCTCTAGCATTAAGTTCAATCCATAAGGGATACTGTCGCCGCCAATATGACGCTGATCAATCTCAATCTGATGTAAGATAGTTTCGATCGTCTCTGCATCAATCTCACTGCTCGCTATTTGCTGCAACAGATCTAAAATACCTTGCTCGATGGCCTCTGCGTGCTCTTCTTCAGAACCCCGTACGCCTGCATAAAACACCATTTCAAAATGACTGTCATCAAGTCCTAATAGAGGACTTGGTCCCGTGGCTAAAGGATGGCTGTCTAGATAAGCACGCAAGGGCGATCCAGCATGCTCTATTAATACTCCTTCTAGCAAACGTAACGCTAAGCGCTGTCTTGGATTGGTAATCTCGGGCAATAGCCAAGCTAGCACATGATGCGTTTGCGCCTTATCGATTTCGTCTACCGTATAGGTTTCTGTCACTTTAACGGGCGCATCAAACCGTATTTCGGCACGAGACTCATGCTTTTTACCGAGACTAAATTGTCCTAACGCATCGTCATGAATCTTGGCTTGAGTCTCTGCTACTGGGATATTTCCAAAGCTCATTATCACGCTGTTTGAGGGATGATAATGGCTTTTATGGAAGCTGACCAACTCTTCATGCGTTAGATCTGGAATATCTGCTGGGTCGCCACCTGAATTATAGTGATACGTCGTGGTTGGGAATAGATGATGAGCCACACTATGATATAGCTGGTCAATCTCACCGCTCATTGCCCCTTTCATCTCGTTAAATACAATCCCTTTGAACTGCGGCTTGTCATCCTCATCAAGCTCTACACGAATGCCCTCTTGAGCAAAATCTAGCGGATGTAAACGAGGGAAAAACGACGCATCTAAATAAATAGACAACAGGTTAAAATAGTCATTTTTATTTTGTGTCGCAAACGGATAAGCGGTCCAATCTGCCGCTGTCATCGCATTCATAAAGGTATTGAGCGAGCGTTTTATCATTGAGAAAAACGGGTCACGCACCGGATATTTAGCAGAACCACATAAAGCCGTATGCTCAAGAATATGCGCCTCACCTTTTGAGTCCATAGGCTGGGTACGAAAGCCAACCAAAAACGCGTTCTCATCACTTGGGTGCGCTAAATGATAGTGCATTGCCCCTGTTTGGCTGTGTTGACTGATCAACACATCTAAGGACAATGCCTCAATTTTGCGATGTTCGAGTAGTTTAAAGCTGGGATGCAAGGTTAGATCGGGTGTGGTGTTGTCTTTATTCATAGAATTCATAGGTTCGCTCATGTAGTGTCTCGCTCTCGCAAGGTATTGATATTATATGCGTATAACGCTAACGTTTCTAAAGCTTCAGTGTTAAGACTTTGATGGAGTCTGCAACTTTTATGGCCCGTTTATAAGTTCAAAGCAGCTTTTATAGTGATGTCGTTTTAGGCTCGTTTTAGGCTTATTTTATACGTGTTTCATTTTATGGACTATTTTTATCCAGTTGATGGTCCAAAATAGTTAGTACTGATACTCGTTTATGGAGTCATTTGTCGTTATTTAAAGTCTATGCCCTAGAGACTGGTAATAATAGATATCCTAAGTCTACTTGTACTATTTATAATTTCAAAATTAGTTTTACAGTAGATAGAGTTTTAAGCTCTTTAAGTATGGTCTTTAATCATTAAAAAGTTGTCTCTTCCACACGCTAATATACTTTACAAATAACTCTATGAGCCTGTACTAGGAATGTGAACTTAAAGCTCGTTTAAATTTAGTCGATGATTTGGATGATTGATATTAGAGGATTAATAGCTAAGAATTAGAATTAGTGGTTTTAAATTTGATGACGTTAAAACTAGAAGGTGCAATTGAATAAGTTAAATTTTGTGGAACACCTCATAACTGAAGAGTCATTCCTTAATATTTAATTCATAATTTTTCGATACCCTACTATGATGTCTTTGTTAAATCGCCTCTAAAAGCCTGCAAAAATAAAGCACTTTCGTAGTTACCCCCATAGACTGTGGATAACTCTGTGTATAAGTCATAACTTGACATCATAAATGTTAGAAATAATAAGGCTTGTCCTTAAATTGTATAATTTATAATCAATATTTTTTGTTAATAAAATCAATAGATTATAACTACATACAATTTAAACATTATTTTTTTATTATAGTTAGATGGCTGTTCAAGGTTTCACAGATATCGCTTAAAATCCCCTTACATTCATCTCCACAAACGTCATCATTTGCCGTATCATAGCAACTCAAAAGATTAGGCTTTTTTTCATATCACTTCGACACAATATTTTGGACACACTATGTACGATGTAATGGCGGTAGGCAATGCTTTAGTAGATCACGAATACCTATTAAATGACGAACAACTGACCAAAACCAGCTTAACCAAAGGCACCATGACCTTAGCAAGCCTTGAGGAACAAACGACACTCTTAAATGAGTTTAAAACCCAGAATTTAAAACCCTCTAAACAATCTGGCGGCGGCTCAGCTGCCAATGCTACGTTTGCATTTTCATGCTTAGGGGGCACCTCCTTTTACGGCTGTCGTGTCGGAGATGATGATGCAGGTCATTTTTATCTGAGTGACTTAAATCAAGCCGGCGTTGCCACATCGGCTGAGTTATCAGTCTTTGAAGGCGGTGTTACGGGATCTTGTGTGGTGGCTATCACCCCAGATGGTGAACGCACCATGCAGACTTACTTGGGCACATCAAGTGACATCGATATTGCTAATATTGATCTTGACGCGCTTAGTCAAAGTCAATGGTTGTATCTTGAAGGTTACTTAGCGATGTCAGAGAGCTTACGCCCTGCGCTGCAAAAGCTGCGTCAACAAGCCAAAACCAACCATACCAAGATAGCAGTCAGCTTTGCTGATCCCGCGGTCATAAACTTTGGCAAAGAGGGCTTACTTGAGATGCTAGGGGATGGGGTTGATGCTATCTTTTGTAATGCAGAAGAAGCTAGGCTGTTCACGCAGACCGATGAGATTAAGCAGGCAGCACAGGCTTTAACTCAATATTGTGATCTTGCTGTCGTGACCAATGGTCCTGATGATACCATTATCTATCAACGCGCTGAGGACGGCTCTTTAGATCTTACGGTCGTTAGCACCCCAACAGTGGATAAAGTACTTGATACTAATGGTGCCGGTGATAACTACTCCGGAAGTTTTCTTTATGCGCTGACAAATGGGCATTCTATTGAGCAGTGTGCTCAATTGGCAGGGATGGTTGCCAGTCATATTGTTCAACAATTTGGGCCAAGACTGACATCATCTGAATACCAAAGCATTGCGAAGAACGTCTTACCTGCTTAATCTAACAAAAAGCCCCAGACTGATCTAGTCTGGGGCTTTTGTTCGTTAAATTAACACCAGTTCTAATACAAATTGTACCAATAACCACAACCTGTAAAACCAGCCCGCTCACGTCAAACACAGGCCGAGTAATTTCGACAAATCAAGTTATTATGCATAATTGGGTCAAAAAAGTTACTAAACTTTATCTAATGCTTGCTCAAGATCCGCTTTAATGTCTTCGATATGTTCAATACCAATTGACAGACGAATCATATCTTCACTGACCCCAGCTTGCTCAAGCTCCTCCGCATTTAGCTGACGGTGTGTCGTCGTCGCAGGGTGGCTCGCTAAAGATTTGGCATCGCCTATATTAACCAAACGGGTAATCAGATTCAGCGCATCAATAAACCGAGCACCCGCTTCACGTCCCCCTTTCACCCCAAAGGTCAATATCGCAGAAGGCGTTCCTTTGACATACTTTTTTGCCAACGCATGATCGGGATGATCACGCAAGCCCGCGTACTTAACCCAAGACACCTTATCATGGGCTTTAAGATACTCTGCCACTGCTTGAGCATTGGCAACATGACGTTCCATACGTAGGCTTAACGTCTGAATCCCTTGCATAATACTAAATGCGTTTAGAGGACTTAAGGCCGCGCCTGTATTACGTAATGGGGCTACCCGTGCCCGTGCAATAAAGGCGGCCGCGCCCACATCTTTCACAAAGTTGACACCGTGATAGCTCACATCAGGCTCATTCAATATTGGGAAACGCTCAGGATAATCACCCCAATTGAACTGACCACTATCCACGATAGCACCACCAATTGACGTACCGGTACCACTCATATATTTAGTCAATGAGTGAACGACTACATCAGCCCCATATTCAAAGGGACGGCACAGTACTGGTGTGGCGACTGTATTATCAATAACTACGGGAACACCGTGTTTGTGCGCCGCTTCTGCTATCGCTTCGATATCAATGATATTACCTAGCGGGTTGCCGATACTTTCCGCAAATACCATTTTGGTTTTATGATCCACAAGGTCATGTATGGCTTCAGGATTTCGATAGTCAAAGAAGCGCACTTCGATACCTTGGCGTGGCAAAGTATGCGCAAATAAGTTATAAGTACCCCCATACAAGGTCGATACTGCTAGGATATTATCCCCTGCCTCACAAATAGTTTGCACTGCATAAGTGATTGCCGCCATACCTGAAGCAACTGCTAACGCCCCAATGCCCCCTTCTAATGCTGCCACACGCTCCTCTAACACCGCATTGGTTGGGTTCATAATGCGGGTATAGATATTACCAGCAACCTTTAAATCGAATAAGTCAGCGCCATGCTGGGTGTCATCAAACGCATAAGAGCTGGTGTGATAAATGGGCACAGCGACTGCTTTAGTGGTTGGCTCTACACTGTAACCGGCATGGATAGACAGCGTTTCTAAACGGTGGTTTTTAGTGTCCTCATTGGTAGTGTCAGTAACGTTATTCTTTGACATCTCTTCATTACTCATAAGTCTTCCTTAAATAAATTAAACTATACCGATGAATGGTTAGTGACTCAGCGAGTGAATCAAACGCTATCATTGTATCGTACTCTGATACAACTATCATAGGTGTCAAGAACACCTACAGTCATAGCCATATAAAAAAGTTACGGAGTTAATTTTGCTTAGCCTACACCAATATTACTTACACTCGATTGCCTTGTACCTCATTTATCTGACTACGACTATATAACCCATTTATAGGTTTGAAGCGTAATTGACTTTAATTAAGCCATAAAAAAGCTGAATTATCCAATGATAACCCAGCTTAATGATCAAGATAATAGCTAAATGTATGGCATACTTGTAAGCTATTGACACTAATAAAACTTACGTTACCCACAACTTATTTAATTGTCTAATTAAAAATAAAGCTTACTTATAATAAGCATTTTCAGTACGGGTATGGTCGGTTTCATCAACCACTTGCGTAAGCTCTGGGATTTGTTGTTTAAGCTGTACTTCAACACCTTGACGCAGTGTCATGTCTACAGCAGAACAGCCCTGACAGCCGCCACCAAATTTAAGTACCGCAGTTAGACCAACGCCCTCTTCTTCGATAAGCTCTAATAACTGAACATTACCCCCATGAGCAGCTAAGCTTGGGTTAATCTCAGATTGCAGCACGTAATTAATACGCTCTTCAACACTCGCATCCGCCCCAACCTTAGGTACTTTAGAGTTCGGCGCGCGGAAGGTTAACTGACCCCCAAAGCGATCTTTATTATAATCAATCACCGCATCTTCTAAATAAGGCACAGAGCTGGCTTCAATATAAGCTGTAAAGTCTTCAAATGGCATTTGTAAGTCAGCAGCGTCTTCTTCACCAGGCTGATTATAAGCCATGCAACACTCTGCGCGTGGTGTGCCTGGATGTTCAACGAAAATACGAACACCAATACCCGGTGTCTCTTGTTTCGCTAATAACTCAGCTAAATACCCTTGAGCGGATTCGGTAATTGTTATATTGGTTTTGATGTCTGTCTGATCTGTATCGATAGCAGAAACGTGTGCGTTATCAGTCATAATATGACCTCTTATAGTGTGGAAAATTTGCAGGCTCACATTTAATTTTTGTCTAGAACGAATCGTCCAAAACGAACAAAATTTAATATAAAGCTTTTATGGTTCTATTATGGCGGTGATTGTAAATTAATCAAGTTAAATCACTATAACTACACAGATAAGACATGCTGATAAACCCTCTTTTAAAGTAGATATGACATATCATGCTTACTTGTTCTAAATTTACTTTATAATACTGTGATAAATTGGCCGGATATTGCTTCTCGTCATAGGCTTTAAAGCGGCTTATACTTCTCTATCACCCAAATTAAAACGATACCCTAATTAAAACGATAGGATACAATCTGTCGTCCTATATCAATGGCTAAACAAAAGGTTTAGAGCTTACTATCATGAGTCTAATCAGTGCGATAATCTCTATTTTTTTATTAATAGCCGTCAGTGCGGTTATCTCAAGCTCAGAGTTGGCATTGGCATCTGCCCGCAAAATCAAACTACAAATTCTGGCCAAGGAAGGAGATATTCGGGCGCTTGATGTCTTAGGTATGCAAGACAATCCGGGTAGCTTTATTACCGTGGTTCAAGTACTTCTCAATGCGGTGGCAATTTTGGCAGGTGTCATCGGCGAATCAGCCATCAGTCCCTATTTGGTTAATATTTTTGGTCATGAGACACTCGCTTCTATTTTGTCTTTCATTTTTGTAACCAGTACCTTTGTGTTGTTTGCAGATCTGATGCCGAAACGATTTGCCATGTCTTTTGCTGAGCCTATTGCCATACGCTTGGTCCGTCCAATGATGACCCTTATTTTTATATTTAAGCCGATGATTTGGGTGTTTGATGGCGCCGCTGATATCTTATTTAAGCTACTAGGTATCTCTACCGTTCGCCGTGATGATATGACCTCAGAGGATATCTTTGCAGTCATGGATGCAGGTGCAGAAGCGGGGGTTTTAAAAAAACAAGAGCATCATCTTATTGCCAATATTTTTGAGATGCAGGAACGTACCGTCACCTCAGTAATGACTACGCGTGAGAATATTATTTATTTTGACTCATTAGAGAAAGAAGATGTCATCATTGAGACTATGATTCAGAAGCCGCATCATAAGTTTTTGATATGTTTAGAAGATGACTTGGAGCAAACCCTTGGTTATGTTGAGTCTCGAGCGTATTTGGCCTTAATATTGAAAGAGGAGAAAGTAAAATTAACCGATGCCAATATTCTGCATACCGCCCTTTTTATCCCAGACACATTGACTTTATTTGATGTGCTAGAAACCTTTAAAAGTACGGGGTCTGATTTCGCTGTCATTGTCAATGAATACGCCCTAGTGGTGGGTGTAATTACCTTAAAAGACGTGATGAGTATCGTCATGGGTGAGCTGGTCACAGTGGATGAACAACCGATTGTGCAACGATCCGAAAACTCTTGGCTGGTTGATGGTATGACGCCCATTGAGGATGTAATACGTACGCTTGGCGTGTTTAGCTTTCCTAATTCTGAAAACTATGAAACCATTAGCGGCTTTATGATGTATATGCTCAGAAAAATACCCAAAAAAACAGATATCATTGAACATGCCGGCTTTAAATTTGAAATCTTAGATACTGAGAATCTTAAAATTAACCAATTGTTGGTCTCTAAGATAGATGAGGATGAAAAAGTATAAGCACCTTATGAAGTATGAGCATCTTAAAAAGTATGAAGACCTAACACACCTAGAGAATACCGACTCATCTTCACATTTTGAAATTGAATTATCCTTTTGCCTTCTTTACACTCAATTAGGTTCGTAAAACGTTGTTAGTAACACAATTCAATAATTTAACCAAAAAATTCTAATAACTCAGTCAACAACTCATTTAATAAGGATAATAATATGAAATTATACGTCTTACCAGGTGCCTGCTCGTTTGTGCCTCATACCGCTCTTGAATGGACTGGAGCAGAGTATGAGCTTGAAGTCATGGATCATGATTCTGTAAAATCAGAGGAATATCTTAAAATTAACCCTCAAGGTTCTGTACCTGCAATCGTCGATGGGGATACCGTCGTTACTCAAAACATAGCGGTACAAAGTTATATCAATGCCTCTTTTCCCGATACCAAAATTTTTGGTAACTTTAACACTGCTGCTGAGCAAGCTAAGGTGATGCATTGGTTGGCGTATTTGAACTCAGATGTTCACAAAGGATTTGCTCCCTTATTTAGCCCAGATAGTTTTGTCAGTGATAAGTCGGCTCAAGCTGAACTAGAAAAAAACACCAAGCAAAAACTGGTCGATATGTTAGCCCTTGCTAATGAACAGTTAGGCAAACAACAGTACCTGACAGGCAGTAAATCTACTGCTGACCTATACTTATATGTGGTCATGCGTTGGTCGAAGAAATTTGGGTTAGATTTGTCATCTTATGATAACTTTAATCCGTTTATTAACCGTATTGAATCGGATGAGAGCGTCACAGAAGCTCTACGTCAAGAAGGTCTTGAAAAAATAAACTCATTATAGTAACGTCTCACATTATAGTAACATCCCAATAAAACTAACGTATCACGTTTAGCTTTTAAATAGCCTCTTTAATAACGTCTTTAGCTCACTTTAAACGACCCCCTTAATTATCCAAGGGGGTTTTTATTTTTATATTTTAATATCTCTAGCCCAAGTATGGTGCACTAGGGTCTGTATTGAGTTCCTACTATAGATATAGATAAGGGTGTAACTGGTTTTTGTAATAACTTTATGGTGCCTTATATGCCTAATCATGATGCCTCTCATCAAATCTCAAATAAGCCAATGACTGGATTACCATTCATCTCCTATTGGGCAAAAAATGAAATACAACAGCGTACTGCTATTGTGGGTGTCATATTGGCAATCATCTCAAACATACTGTTTGCCATACTCTACTTTTATAGCCATCTTTTAAAGCCATTATCAGGCAGTCAAGTCTTTATATGGCGGATGCTGTCTATGTGGGTAGTATTGATGACGTTCTTGATGCTAAGAGGTCGATTGAGTATGCATATTAATGTCATACGTCAATTTAAGACGCCAAAACAATTGGCATGGTTACTGCTGCCGACGCCTATATTCTTTAGTCAACTGTGGTTATTTATGTGGGCGCCTGTCAATGATCAAGGGGTTCAAGTGGCAATGGGCTATTTCTTATTCCCTTTAATGATGGTGCTATTTGGATTTCTATTCTTTAAAGAGCGCCTTAGCCGATTACAGTGGACCGCGGTTATTTTTGCGATGTTGGGTATTGCTATTGAAATCGTACGCACCCAAAGCGTTTCATGGGCGACGTTATGGGTATGTGGCACTTATCCGATTTACTACATTATGCGGCGACTGCAGGGCGTAACGGCGATGACTGGCATGTTGGTGGATTTGACTTTATTTTTGCCCATTGCCTTGGCTTACTTACTATATGTTGCGCCTAGTAATATTACTTTTGTAACCAGCTCAGCGGTTTATCTTTTCTTAGTGGTCAGCTTAGGTATCATCAGCGTATTAGCCTTAAAGACCAACATAGATGCCAGTCAAATGTTACCCGTCAATGTATTTGGCATGATGAGCTACCTTGAGCCCGTATTTTTGTTTTTCTTAGCCATCACGGTATTAGGAGATACCTTTGAGCCGGCTATGCTCTATAGCTATGGTCTAATATGGATAGGGATCATGTTTTTGATTGCTCATGGTGTCCGTCAAATTCAGGCCAATAGACGACAGACTAAACGTTGGTTAAAAGGTGCACGAGTCAGTTAAATTTAACGTTAATAAGTATCGCATATTTGGCTGGAGGCACTCATATACTGGCAGTGTGATATCAGTAACAAAGCCAATGACTCTCAGATAGTTTGGTAATTTTACGTTTTAACACGCTTTCATTGTTGTTTTTAACGCTGTTAATATGTCACTATAACTTATATCAAATTTAGAAATTAACCTATCGAGGAAGACGAAAGCAAACACTACACAAAGTAGGTTCAGCGAGTCTGACTGTGCTTGAAAAGGATAGGTTATTTTATAGAACTGGTATTACTTCTATGTCCTAATAACTTGATAAGCTTATTAAAGTTAAAGATATATTCCTAATTAAATAAGCTAATATCACCGTTTAATAGTCATGTATTGCCACTTCAGGAGTCGAAATAATGAGTGTGTTACCCGAACAAAGCCCTATGGACCCAGCAAATCAATCCGATAGCGCAAAAGGGGGTAAAAACAAAACTCGCCGTTATAAATATTTAGTATTTATAGGTCGATTTCAGCCGTTTCATTTAGGTCACAAAGCAGTGGTTGATGAGGCGTTAAACCGTGCAGAAAATGTAATTATGCTGATCGGCTCTGCGAACTTACCCCGCAGTCTACGTAATCCTTTTAGTGTAGAAGAGCGGGCACAAATGATCCAAGGCGCTTATTCTAAAAAGGAGGCCAAACGCATTCATTGTGTCGGACTAGATGATGCGCTGTATAACGATACGCGTTGGCTTCAATATGTGCAGGCCGCCATTTATTCGGTCACTCAAGACTTAAGCGCTGATATTGCCCTCATTGGTCACTCAAAAGATAGCTCTTCTTACTACTTGTCTCTGTTCCCAAACTGGCAGTCAATCTCCGTTCCGAATTACAAAAATTTATCAGCCACGCCTATTCGCGAAGGTTATTTAATGGGGGCAACCCCAACCGGCGATCGCTCGCCCGCTTCGACACGGGACGTTTTAGAGCAGTTTAAACAAACGGATGACTATCAAAAGCTACAAGAAGAAGCATGGTTTGTCGATAATTATAAAAAGCAGTGGCAAGATACTCCGTATCCGCCTACCTTTATGACGGCGGACGCCGTAGTGGTTCAGTCTGGTCATATATTGCTTGTTGAACGCCGCAGTATGCCTGGTCGTGGACTGTGGGCATTACCTGGAGGCTTTATTGATCAAAAAGAGACCCTGCTCGATGCTTGTATTCGAGAATTAAGGGAGGAGACCAAACTTAAAGTACCAGAGCCTGTCTTACGCGGCTCAAGGCATTCACAACATACTTTTGATGATCCTTACCGCTCAGCGCGCGGTCGTACTATTACGCAAGCCTTTTATTTCCAATTAAAAAATGACGCCAAAGGCCTGCCTAAAGTCAAAGGGGGCGATGATGCTACCAAGGCATTCTGGTTGCCTTTAGCCAAGCTTGATGCCTCAAAAATGTTTGAAGACCATTATGCGATTATTTCCAAAATGGTCGGGTTGTAAATTTTTATCTTTTATAGCCAAAATTTAACTTATTATTATGTATACCTGTTAAACATTCAATAAATCATATAGTTAACTATATCTTCGTCAACCTTTTTTACCTACCTGAGCTGATAGACGGCGAGGGTACAACACACTGTCTAGAATTGCCAAGCTAGCAGTGATAATGAGCCCCCCATTGTTTTTTCGATTGGGGGGTCGTTTTTTAAACAGAGGAGTTCTGTTATGTACACTGGTAATTTTAATAATCTCATTCTCAATTCAGACAGCTATAAGGCCTCACACTGGTTGCAATATCCACCCGGTAGTGAGTATATGTCAAGCTACGTCGAAGCCCGTAAAGGCGACTATGATGTTGTATTCTTTGGCCTTCAAGCCTTTATTAAAGAGTATCTTAAAGACCCCATCACTACCGCCCATATTGATGAGGCTGAAGCTGTCATTACGGCCCATGGTCTTCCGTTTAACCGCTCAGGTTGGGAGAGACTCGTTGAAAAGCATGGCGGCTACCTTCCCGTTCGCATTCAAGCCGTTCCTGAGGGTAGTATCGTACCTGTCTCAAATGTCGTCTGCCAGATAGTCAATACAGATCCTGAGTTTTATTGGTTGCCAAGCTATTTAGAAACCTCTTTATTACGCGCGATATGGTATCCCTCTACAGTGGCCAGTGTCTCCTACTTCTGTAAAAACGTAATCAAAGCAGCATTAGAGAAATCTGCTGATAGTACAGGGGGCTTACCATTTAAGTTGCATGATTTTGGTGCTCGAGGCGCATCTAGTATGGAGTCTGTGGCACTAGGAAGCCTAGCACATCTGGTTAACTTCTCCGGTACCGACAGCATGACCTCCTTAATCGCTGCAAGTCGATGGTATGGGATGCATAAGGAAATGCCTGCCTTCTCAATTCCTGCAGCCGAGCATAGCACTATGACCTCATGGGGCCGCGAGCGTGAACGTGACGCTTATGCCAATATGTTGGAGCAATTTGGTGGAGAGGGTCATTTAGTAGCCGTTGTCTCAGACAGTTATGACTTGTGGAATGCCATTGATAATATTTGGGGCGATGAACTTAAACAACAGGTCGAAACGATGGGAGGTACACTGGTCATTCGTCCTGACAGTGGTGACCCTGCTAAGGTGGTCCGTGAAGCTCTTGAGCGCTTATCTGTCAAATTTGGGTATACCGTCAACAGTAAAGGCTATAAGGTACTGCCAGATTATGTGCGCCTTATTCAAGGCGATGGTATTGGTCCACATAGCTTAGGTAGGATTTTGGATACCATTATGCAGGCAGGCTTTAGTGCAGACAATGTCACATTTGGTATGGGTGGAGGATTATTGCAGCAAGTCAATCGTGACACCATGAGCTGGGCGATGAAAGCCAGTGCGATTAGTATCAATGGCGAATGGAAAGAGATCTTCAAAGACCCTATTACCAGTCGTTCAAAACGCTCTAAAAAAGGCCGGTTGGCATTGATTAAAGATACTAAAGGTCAATTAACCACCATTAAAGAAGAGTCGCTCACTGATCCTAGAGACAATGTGCTACAGGATGTATTCGTTGATGGTAAATTGCTAGTAGATGAGAGTTTAACCTCAATTCGTAAGCGAACTGGTGGTTGGTAGGCTAAGTGTTTATTCACCCCTACTCTTATTAAACCCAACCTTTATTCGTTATTAGTTTAAAAGCCCTATCAAGATTTGTTAGGGCTTTTTAGGGCTTTATGGCACTTTAGAATTTATTTCGTTGCTTTACTTGATTGATTGACTAACTAGACTTACGATAGGGATGCTCTTATTATAATAGTGAAAGCGTAAGCCGTGGGTTTCGCTTCGCTACACATTCTGCAAACTATTAGAGTTCACGTTTAACTATAATACGCTTAAGTACATTAGACTTATTGTCAGCTAATTAATATCAAATCAGGCATTAACCAATCGAGTCAAGCAAGTCCAAACGCAACAAATTAAATGCTACAGATAGTAGGTTCAGTAAGCCCGACCGAGTTTAACAAATAATAGGCTCAAGAATAGATTAGGAAAAGGTAAAAACATTATTAACCCTGCACATAAGATGACGCTATGCAACCAAAAGATATCGCTCTAGCCCCGATATATATTTATCAAGGCCGTAAACTCAAACGCAACGCCCTTCGTTTGCCTGAGGCACAAGGCGATCGTCAAGGTGTTATTGACTTAAGGTCCGCTAAGAAAAATGAGTCCAGTAAATCCAACAACCATTTTAACTTAATGATGACTGGCGACTCGTCTGCTGCAGGAGTGGGCGTTGACTCACAACAAGAGTCCCTGTTAGGGCATTTATTAAGCGAATTACAATCGACATCTGAGATTCAAAATAGGTTTGATAGATTAAACTGGGAGCTTCATGCCACTAGCGGACATACTAGCTTTGACGTACTTCGAAGATTGTATGTACTTCCCAATCCTGATACAGAACTTGATATCATAATTGTGATGGTTGGCGTGAATGACACCACTACCGGTGTTAAATTAGAGAAGTGGCAAGCGCAACTTGAAGAGATAATAGCCCTTGCTAAACGCAAGTTTGGCGCCAAATACATTATCTTCCCATGCCTGCCGCCTATGGCACATATGCCGTCTATACCCCGCCCTTTAAACACCTTTATTGGCGCTCAGTCAGACCTTATGAATGACAAATTGATAGAAATTTGTCAATCGCATCCAAACGTTGATACCTTAACGGTAGACTTTTCTGAAGCAGGCTTGACAGTAGATGATATGTTCTCAGAAGATGGCTTTCATCCCAATAGTATCGCCTATGCTTTTTGGGCGAAGAAACTGGCAGAAAAGATCGTTGAAGTTATTGATGAGGTCACGAACAAGGACAATGATGGGCGTGCTGATAAGGACATTAACGATAAGGACACTAATAAGGTCATAACAAGTAACTGTTATGAATAATTGTGTTTACTAGGCTAAGGGCTGTATAGTTGCCTTTTCGTTGTCCATGAAGATAAGTAGGTGTCTATGACTATAGTCAAAGAACTTTAAAGTAGCCACAAGGCAACCGAGTGCATGTACTACTGGAGTAGGCTTAACGAGGTTAGCGCTGTGACTATTTATAAGTTCGCCGACTATATAACGTATACCCGTCTATGATATTTATACCAAATCAAGAAGTGATTCTATCAAAAAAGCGAATGTTAACGCTACAAATAGTAGGTTTAATGAGCCTGATATAGATAGGTTATATTATAGAAAAGGTATTAGATAAGCTTCTTTCGGCGCATTTGCTTATAAACCACATACACCACCATAAGATTAAGCAGTAATATAACCAGCTTAAACCAATCAAAAGGTCGCACGACTAGATAATAGATCTCTGCAGGAATAAACAACCCATAACCCAATATACTAAACCAATATGCCCACGCTTTATCCTTCCATAACCCATAAGCTTCGATAAAGCGTAACAGCCCATAACCAAAGACTAATAGCATAAACACTTGCCAGTTTTCAGCCCCTCTTTGTGCCACCCGTGACAAACTGTCAACCTGAACACTAAATAAAGATCCGAAGTGGTTAATCCATGCCTGATTAGCAGAGTCTATTAGAGTTAAGATATTATTATGCCATGCCCATAAAGCAAAGGCGGTAATCACCGCCCCGACTCCTTTGATCACTTCATACAAAGTAACGGCCTTAATCGAACCACTTGTCTGCTGTGATTCAATCAAAGTAAGTCTCCATAACTTTGCCTTGTAAGGTTTGATTTAAAAAGGGAGTATTTTTGCCTTTTGACATTAAGCTATCTCTACTCACTTGCCAAGTTTGATTCGGATCGACCAATACTGCACCACCAACCTCATTATACTGCGTTTCAATTCCCGCTATCCGAGCAGGTGCTAAACAAATCTTATCGACTAACTGCTCAGGTGTGAGTACTCCATCACGCACCAGCTTGCACCCTAATGCCATAAAGGTATCAAAATTTGATATGCCGGGTGTAGATTCTGCAAATGGGGCTTGCTTCGCCGTATCATTAAGCGGCTCATGATGACTACAAATAGCGTCGATAGTGCCATCTTGCAACCCTTTCAATAATGCTTTTTGATCGGTATTACTGCGTAAAGGCGGTAACACAAAAGCAAGCGCATTAAAGCCTTCGAGATTGTCATCGGTTAAGTGCAATTGATGCATAGCCACATCACAGGTCACAGGTAAGCCTTGTTGCTTAGCCAAGCGCATCAAATCCACAGATGACTTACATGTCAGTTGACTAAAGTGAGCTGAAATACCCGTTTCCTCGACCATTAATAACTGGGCGGATAATGCCACCGTTTCGGCAAGCCAAGGGATACCTTGTAGTCCATGAAAAGAGGCAATATAGCCATCATGTGCTACGCCGCCTGCGGATAAGCTTGGCTCATTCGGATAGAAGAAAACCTTTAAATCAAAGGTTGCCGCATATTCTAGAGTACGCAACATGACTAGGTCATTTTTAAAAGGACGTCCCGCATTGGTCACAGCGATACAGCCGCCCTTTTTTAGTCCAGCCACATTAGCCGGTCGATCTCCTTCCAGACCAGCAGTTAACGCTCCAAGGACATGTAGATAAATGCCACCATCTTGCTTAGCACGTTCACGCAAACCCTTAAGCAATGAGCCGTTCTCTAAAATGGGATTGGTATCTGGTGGGGTGACCACATGTAAGAAGCCATTGTTACGTGCTGCAGTGCCTTCTGTTTTTAGCGTACCATGTTGCTGTAAACCGGGCTCTCGCAATCTTGCGCATAAATCCACCAAAGGCGGTAATAACCAATGGTCTTTTTTTGTATCAAGATCTTTTGGGTCAATATCAGGCTGTGTGACATCTTTAGGCAATAAATTTAGCATGACAAATCCAGTTATTAATATTGTAAAAGTGAGTAAGCATCCTGCGGCTCTAACGTTAATAGCTTCTGATTAGTGAGTTATTATCAGCGTTAGGCTTAATAGCGTTAGGTGTAAATAGTATGGTGAAAGTAGTATTGTGAAAATATTAAGAGCGTAGTGCCTGATATTCACGTTGACCTTGCATCGCCATCGACAGCACCGCCATACGGATGGCAATACCATTATTAACCTGCTTTAATATGACTGACTGCGGCCCATCAGCCACACTCGATGCAATCTCTACACCTCGATTCATTGGGCCTGGGTGCATAACGATCGCATCAGGCTTCGCTTTCGCTACCCGCTCAGGGGTAATGCCATATTTCTTAAAATACTCGCTTGATTCTGCCATTAATGGCGATCCAATGCGTTCATTCTGAATGCGTAACCCCATTAACACATCACAATCCACTACCCCTTTCTCTATATCCTCAAATACTCTAACACCATAACGTTCAATGCCTTTAGGCAATAGCGTACGGGGGGCAATGACTCGGATTTCTTTAACGCCCAATGTTTTCAAAGCACTAATATCCGAGCGTGCGACACGTGAATGCTTGATATCCCCAATGATAGCAACCGTCAACTCTTCAAAGGGACGTGGTGCTTCACGATGGATAGTCAGCATATCTAGCATGCCTTGGGTAGGATGAGCATGCCAACCATCACCGCCATTAATAATAGCAATCTCAGGTGTTACTTCTGTTGCCATGAAGTGAGCGGCGCCTGACGCAGAATGGCGAATGACAAATATATCCGCGGTCATGGCTTGTAGGTTCCATAACGTATCGCGCAGGCTCTCCCCTTTTTTAGTACTTGATCGCGCAATATCGATATTTAAGACATTTGCGCCCAGTCTTTTTTCTGCCACCTCAAACGTGGTACGCGTACGCGTTGAAGGCTCAAAAAATAAATTCATTACCGTACAGCCTTCAAGTTCAGGGCTGTTGATAAGCTGTCCGTTTGTATCAAAGAAGGTTTCTGCTTTGGCAATGATGGTTTGTAACTGCTCACGGCTTAAGCCTTCAATCCCTAAAAAGTGGCGGATATGACCATCTTCATTTAGTTGTGGCTTACTCAACGAAGCATTTAGTCGAGCCGTTGTCGAGTCAAAAAAAGCAGATTGGGTTGACTGTTGTTGCATTTCAGTCTTATGTTTCTTTGTTGAATCAGTCATGGCAGTTACCAGTATCCTTTATGAGCAGGTGTATGAAAAGGGATTGCAAATTATATAATTGAACGATGTGGCTATTAATATGGTTACTAATTATGGTTGTTAATGTGGTTACTTATCTAGGGCGTGTGGAACATTCGACCATGGCACTGGCGGAGACTATTTTTTAGTCAATATGCAGTGAAATTTTTGATGCTTAGTCATTCTAAGTTAGAACCCTAAATTTTTAAAAGCCGCCATATATTGGCAAAAAAGAGTCCCGCCCTCACTCTAGCATAGCTCTCGCCTTGCGAACGGGCAAAGCAGTGCTTTGCTTAATCTGTTCTCAGGGCTGATACTAAAATCGCCCCAGACGTTGTTACAAAACTAGCCAAGGTCCAATACGCTTCGGGCATTAGCGTCAATTTGCGCCTAGTCTGGAACGATTTTAGCTATCAGCAGTGCTAATTTGCGACTGTTCCACACGCCCTAATATCGTTATTAAGGTAACCAGTATTTTTTTAGTCGCTTAAAATGGATTCAGTATCAGCTATATGACTTTTAACGTGACTTTTAAAATAAACTAGCAGAAGAAATATCGCATGGTTTTTGTTACACTTTGCACAGACAAACTTAGAGCACTTATAGTCAGCAATATCAGATAAAATTGAAACAATTTAAAACTCTAGATTTTTTGTAGACGATAAAATATGACGTATATGACAGCTTGTATAGTTTAGCCGATTTGACAGCTTTCAAAAAGTAAACGTTTTATTTTTCTCGTACTAATTTTATATATAGAACTTAGCCTTACCTCAAATAATAAATCTTTATAACCACCGAGCTATTCCTCAATACATTGGTTAAAGGAACCACAAATGACTACCTTAAATGACTATTTTAAAAACCATTTAAACGCCTCTTCTTCTAACAACAGCACTAAAAACGCCGCTGTCATCGATGTTATAAGTACCATTACTTCGGTTGGAAAACAAATTACAGAGCTGCTACGCAAAGGCGCATTGGCCGATATCCATGGTGAAGCAGGTGCTGAAAACGTGCAAGGTGAACAACAAAAGAAACTTGATGTTATCGCTAATGATTTACTATTACAGGCATTAACTGCCAACCCACACTGTGCGGGTGTGGCCAGTGAAGAGTTGGATGATGCTACTCCTGCCAATGAATCCGGTGAGCTTTTGGTCTTATTTGATCCATTAGATGGCTCTTCGAACATCGACATTAATATGCCAACCGGCACTATCTTCTCAATCCTTGAGTACAAAAATAAAGGTAAATCGGCTAAAAATGAGGACTTTTTACAAAAAGGTACCGAACAGTTGGCCTCTGGTTATTTGCTATATGGCTCATCAGCGATGTTGGCATTTACTTTTGCAGAACCCCTAGACCCCAACCATGATGGGGTACTTATGTTTAGTTTTAACCCAAGCACAGATGCATTTGAGCTCGTGGAAAAGAATATCGCCATTGCTAAAGATACCAAAGAGTATGCGATAAATGGCTCTAACTATCGTCATTGGTTACCCCCAGTAAAGCAGTACGTAGATGAATTGCTAGCAGGTAGTACTGGCCCACGCGGTAAGAACTATAATACCCGCTGGGTGGCCGCCATGGTTGGCGATGTGCATCGTATTTTGTGCCGCGGTGGTATTTTCTTGTATCCTAAAGATACCAAAGACCCTAGCAAAGCTGGCAAGTTGCGTCTTATGTATGAAGCCAATCCTATGAGCCTTTTAATTGAGCGTGCTGGTGGTGCCTCAACAGATGGTATGAATCGTATCATGGATTATGAGCCGACAGAGATTCATCAACGTGTTGCTGTAGTCTTAGGTAGTAAAAATGAAGTTGAGAGAGTAAAACAGTTACATGAACATCAAAAAATTGCACCCAGTCAACGCAACTATTTATAACCCTTAAAAGAGCTCATAATGAACGACACTATTACCAATAAGTTTTCAAATTATCCCGTCATCACCTCAGATAAAAATCCAACCGCAAAGCTTGCTAAAGCTTTGTTAACCCAATCTCGTCAACGTAAAAAAGCAGGTCAAACTGTGTTAGAGGGCGTGCACCTCATTGAAGCTGCCCTGCAAAATGATCATCTACCACAGCAGATTTTAATATCCTATAGTGGATTATCTCATCCGGAAGTACAGTCTCTATTGACGCAACTTATCACCTATAAGCTTGAGAATAAGCTGACGGTGGTCAGTGACTCTGTCTATCAAGGGATTAGCACATTAGGTAACGGTGTGGATATCATGGCGATTGTTAACGTACCGCAGCATGACCTGCATGGCTTAAAATCCCCTATCACCACTGATTGTCTAATTTTAAACGATGTCCAAGACAATGGTAATGTGGGCACTCTGCTAAGAACCGCCGCTGCCGTCGGTATCAAAAATATTATTTGCACAAAAGGTAGTGCTCAAGCATGGTCTCCTAAGACAATGCGTGCTGGTATGGGCGCCCAGTTTGGCTTGACTATTTATGAAGGCCTTGAGGAAGATGAAGTACTAAGCTATTTACGCTTGCCAGTTTTTGCGACCAGTTCCCATACGGATAATATAATTTATCAGCAAAATTTAAATCGACCAGTAGCGTGGGTTATGGGGCATGAAGGTCAAGGTGTGAGTGAGACAATCATGAAACAAGCCACCCCTGTTGCTTTACCACAGCCAAATGGGCAGGAAAGCTTGAATGTCGCGATTGCAGGTGCGCTCTGTATGTATGAGATGATCAGGCAAAGGGATTATTCTTAGATTAAACTATAACTCATGGCCTAAATTGGCATTATCTTAATTTAATTTACTGAGTTTTATTCACTATATTCGATGAATATAAATAAAAATGTGTGGCTTTAAGCCACACATTTTTTTATAGATCAGATTTAAAAGGCTATTTGATGCTAGATATATGGCTTTTCACGTAACCATTTTGTGGCAAGATACTTAACACCTGCAGTTACAGGAAGTCCTGCATGCAGTGTTAGCTTATCAATATCGCCATTAAAATCGGTATTGGCAAAGTATAACGCTGTCCCTCTCTTAGGCCGCACTTCAAAATTCATATTTGGGAACCGAGTCGACCCCCCAGCCTCAACGTCAGAGAGATACATTAAGAATGTGCCAACCCGTTGTCCGCCTTTCTTGGTTACAACCGCGCTGCTTTTCTTTTCAGGATCAAAGAAATCAAAGTGAGGCCTATATTCTCCGCCATCTTCATAGCGTAATACTTGCAACCCTTCACCATGATCTACCGGCCAATTAATCATCTCTGAGATACGTGCTTCAATAGTGCTAATAATATCTGTCTGCCCACGTTGATAGCCTGTACTGGTACTTGTCCTAGCATTATGCTCAATAAAGCTACCATCTTCTGGATTAACAACTCTTGAGGCTTTAAGCTTGCTATCTGCATCTTCAATTATTAGCTGACATTCTTCATCACTCAAGAAACCATTGATAACGACCACATAGGGTTTATAGCAGGTAAATGCTAATGATACTTTCTTATCTGACAGTTGAATATGATTACCAGAGGTATCGATATGGGGAATCTTTAGATTATGACCGCTTTTATTAATTAACTCGTAAGCAGCATCAATCCAGCCTCGATTAAATAAGCTCGCCGCTAACTTATTAGCAGGTACTCCTTTTGCCAAGTTCTCCGCTAACCAGTTTTTCCACTCTGGTTCTAACTTTTCAATTGCACTCATTACCCATCCTTAGGATGATATTTGTGATTATCATTCGGTTGCTTAGACAGTCTAAGATGACGGTTACAACCAATAATAGACTTAATTTAGCTTAGCTTATCATATCCTCATAATTATCAAAATAATATTCTTGATCTATAAGCATGACAATGGGGTTAGGGTCTATTGAACGTTCAAAATTTACATACCAATGATATGGTTTTGTGCCTACTATACATGACATAACAAAAAAACCCCTCTCAATTGAGAGGGGCTTTTTGGTATTGCTTAGCGAGTTATTAACAAATAACTCGTTTTATAATAACAATTAGTCTTTAACTGTTGCAACAACACCAGCGCCTACCGTACGGCCACCTTCACGAATCGCGAAGCGTAAGCCTTTGTCCATAGCGATTGGGTGGATTAGCTCTACGCTCATCTCAACGTTATCACCTGGCATAACCATTTCTGTACCGTCTTGTAAGGTGATTGCACCTGTGACGTCAGTGGTACGGAAGTAGAACTGTGGACGATAGCCGTTTAGGAATGGCGTGTGACGACCACCTTCTTCTTTTGATAGTACGTATACTTCGGCGTCAAACTTGGTATGCGGTGTGATTGAACCAGGTGCAGCAAGTACTTGACCACGTTGTACGTCTTCACGTTTTGTACCACGTAATAGTACACCACAGTTCTCACCAGCACGACCTTCGTCTAGTAGCTTACGGAACATCTCAATACCGGTACAGGTGGTTTTTTGAGTGTCACGGATACCAACGATTTCAATCTCGTCACCTACTTTGATGATACCTGATTCTACACGACCTGTTACTACGGTACCACGACCTGAGATTGAGAATACGTCTTCGATAGGCATTAGGAATGGCTTGTCAACGTCACGCTCAGGCTCTGGGATGTAGGTGTCTAGGGTTTCAAGGAGTTCAATTACTGCAGGCTCACCATATTTGCCGTCGTTACCGTTTAGAGCTTCTAAAGCAGAACCTTTGATGATTGGGGTGTCATCGCCTGGGAAATCGTAATCTGATAGTAATTCACGTACTTCCATTTCGACAAGTTCTAGTAGCTCTTCGTCATCTACCATGTCACATTTGTTCATGAATACGATGATGTATGGTACGCCTACCTGACGTGATAACAAGATGTGCTCACGTGTTTGTGGCATTGGGCCGTCAGTTGCTGATACAACTAGGATTGCGCCGTCCATCTGTGCAGCACCGGTGATCATGTTTTTAACATAGTCAGCGTGACCTGGGCAGTCTACGTGTGCGTAGTGACGGGCTTCTGTGTCATATTCAATGTGTGAGGTGTTGATGGTGATACCACGTGCTTTTTCTTCTGGTGCTGAGTCAATAGACGCGTAGTCTTTGGCTTCGCCGCCTGACGTTTTTGCTGCTACGGTTGCGATAGCGGCAGTTAGGGTGGTTTTACCGTGGTCAACGTGACCGATTGTTCCGACGTTGACGTGTGGCTTGTTTCTTTCAAACTTGGCCTTTGCCATGAGTGTATCCTCTTATTATTTCTAAATTCAGTTTAGACAGATAAAAATTAACGACTATAAACTAAGTGTTAATCTGCCAAATATTAATCTTGAAGGTGATTATCAAGTTAGTAGCAAATGATATAAGAAAACATGAGTCAATGACAAGCCCTGGATACGTAATTGGTCATAAATTCATCAACTAATTACATTTAATTCCTATATGGAATATTAAGTAGGTCTTGTCATTCTATTGTCTTCAATGAGTGCCTAGTAACTATTTATAAACTAAAAGGTCATAAGCTAAAAGGCACTCATCTTCATTTACCGTAATTGCAATAATACGTTATTACTATTCTTCGTCTTCGTCTTTACCAGAGAATTTCTTCATAATCTCTTCAGCAACAGACTTAGGCGTTTCAGCATACTTTTGGAATTCCATTGAGTATGTTGCACGACCTTGAGACTGTGAACGAAGGTTCGTAGCATAACCGAACATTTCCGCTAACGGAACTTCAGCACGAATTTGTTTATTACCACCTGGTAAGTCATCCATACCTTGAACCATACCACGACGACGGTTTAAGTCACCCATGATATCACCCATGTACTCTTCAGGCGTTTCAACTTCCACTTTCATTAACGGCTCAAGAAGGACAGGATTTGCATTCATAAAGCCTTTCTTGAATGCGATAGAACCTGCCATTTTAAACGATAACTCATCCGAGTCAACATCATGGTAAGAACCATCATATAAAGTCGCTTTAACACCAACGATTGGGTAACCAGCAAGAATACCGTTCTTCATACGCTCTTGGATACCTTTATCAACGGCACCATGGAACTCTTTAGGAACAACACCACCGACAACTTGCTCTTCGAATTGGTACTCAGGACCTTCATCAAGATCTAAAGGCTCAAGTCTTAACCAAACATGACCGAACTTACCACGACCACCAGTCTGGCGAACAAATTTACCTTCTTGTTCAACTGAATTGCGAATAGTTTCACGATAAGCAACCTGTGGCGCACCAATGTTTGCCTCAACTTTAAATTCACGCTTCATACGGTCAACGAGAATTTCTAAGTGTAGCTCACCCATACCACTAATAATAGTCTGGCCAGACTCTTCATCAGTATGTACACGGAATGAAGGATCTTCTTTAGCTAAGCGGCCAAGTGCCACTGACATTTTTTCTTGGTCAGCTTTTGTTTTAGGCTCAACAGCAAGACTAATAACTGGATCCGGGAATTCCATACGCTCAAGGGTGATGATTTCTTTTTCATCACAAAGAGTGTCACCAGTACCAACGTCTTTCATACCCACTAGAGCCGCGATATCACCAGCACGAATCTCTTCAAGCTCTTCTTGAGAGTTGGCATGCATCTGTACGATACGGCCAATACGCTCACGTTTCATCTTAACAGGGTTGTAAACACTTTCACCTTGCTTAATGACACCAGAATAAACACGTACGAAGGTTAAGTTACCCACGAATTTATCGTTCATGATTTTGAAAGCAAGTGCTGCGAATGGGGCTTCATCAGAGGCTTCACGAGTGCCTTCCGTTTCCGCTTTGTCATCAAGAATACCTTTAATAGCAGGAACATCTTGAGGTGCTGGCATATACTGAATAACAGCATCCAACATCTTTTGTACGCCTTTGTTTTTAAAGGCAGTACCACAGTACATTGGGATGATTTCGTTATTAATCGTACGCTGACGAATAGCCTCATGGATTTGCTCTTCAGTCAGCTCATCACCTTCTAAATAAGCATTCATTAGCTCTTCGTTTGCTTCAGCAGCAACTTCAACAAGCTCACTACGATACTCTTCTGCTTTGTCTTGAAGCTCAGCTGGGATCTCACGCTCTTCATATTGCATACCTAGAGATTCAGTATCCCAGTAGATAGCTTTCATAGTGACAAGGTCAACAACACCTTCAAAGTCATCTTCTTTACCAATTGGGATGACCATGGCAACAGGGTTACCACCTAGGCGTGTTTTAATCTGATCTTTTACACGATAAAAATCAGCACCAACACGGTCCATTTTATTAACAAACGCTAAGCGAGGTACTTTATACTTGTTAGCTTGACGCCATACAGTCTCTGACTGAGGCTGTACACCACCAACCGCACAATAAACCATACATGCACCATCAAGTACACGCATAGAACGTTCAACTTCAATCGTGAAGTCAACGTGGCCTGGAGTGTCAATGATGTTGATACGATGCTCTGGGAATTGTTTGCCCATACCTGACCAGAAACAAGTGGTCGCAGCAGACGTAATAGTAATACCACGTTCCTGCTCTTGTTCCATCCAGTCCATGGTAGCACCACCATCATGAACCTCACCTAACTTGTGGCTAACACCAGTATAGAATAATATACGTTCAGTCGTGGTTGTTTTACCAGCATCAATGTGTGCTGAAATACCAATATTACGATATCGGTTTAGGGGGGTTGCACGTGCCATAATTTTTTCCTAATGGAATGTCTTTATAATTTATTTCGTTTTACAAGTTAAAAATAAGCAAAAGGTTAGCATACCTTTAAAAGGTGACATTTTTATGATGATTATCATATTAGCCATCATTTAGTCGAGTACCTAATATTCTAGTACTTATATTTAAGTATCTATATTTAAGTATCTATATACAAGTAACTAACCTAGCAGTTTAAGGACAACTTTACCATTGATAAATTTTAACACTTAAAATACTAACACTTAAAGATGAAGTTGCTTAGATCTGCAAGTACTTATTCATACTTAACGTTTATTATTTCTGTACCGAGATCCTTAATTTACTCATTTCTTAATGTACTCAACTTATTTTACTTAATCAGATGAGTTATGCTTTGATAAATTAGGTTAGGGTACGATAGCTTATAACTATTTATTCTAAGAGGCTATTAATAACTTAAGTTATTAATAGCCTGATCAAAAAGTTTGACTCATTATTCAATGGTTAGTAACACAGGTGTCAACCAACAGCGTTGAGAGAAAAGAATCAATTTTTTTGCTACATTAGAAGCGGTAGTGAGAGAATGCTTTGTTAGCATCTGCCATACGGTGAACTTCATCACGTTTTTTCATAGCAGCGCCTTTACCTTCTGAGGCATCAGCTAATTCACCAGCAAGGCGAAGTGCCATAGATTTTTCAGAACGTTTTGCAGCGGCTTCTGCGATCCAGCGCATTGCTAGAGCAGTACGACGGGAGGGGCGTACTTCCATAGGTACTTGATACGTAGCACCACCAACACGGCGAGCTTTTACTTCAACCATTGGGCGTACGTTTTCAAGAACTTCTTCAAAGAAGGCAACTGGATCTTCGATGTTGCGTTTTTCAGTTACTTGCTCAAGTGCACCGTAAACGATACGTTCAGCAGTAGACTTTTTACCATGACTCATGACATGGTTAATGAATTTAGCAATAGTTTGGCTACCAAACTTTGGATCCGGTAGGATCTCACGGGTAGCGACGACGCGACGTCTTGGCATAACATTTTCCTTATCTTCAGGGTTGTCTGGCATTCATAACCTTATACAAAATACAAATGTATATGATAAATAAATGGTTACCAGCCAGCCTTACTGCATGGTGGTATGTCTGCTAAATTGCAAAACACCTATCCCATGCATATTATTGAGTAATATGCTAATTAAACCTTAGGTTTCTTAGCACCATATTTAGAACGACCTTGCTTACGGTCTTTAACGCCTGCACAGTCAAGTGCGCCGCGAACAGTGTGATAACGTACACCTGGTAGATCTTTAACACGACCACCACGGATTAATACAACACTATGCTCTTGCAAGTTATGCCCTTCACCACCGATGTAGCTAGAGACTTCATAGCCTGAGGTTAAGCGAACACGACATACTTTACGCATGGCTGAGTTTGGTTTTTTAGGTGTGGTAGTATATACACGAGTACATACACCGCGGCGCTGTGGGCACGCTTGTAAAGCAGGAACACCAGACTTTTCCTTTAATACTTTACGACCCTTACGAATCAATTGGTTAGTTGTTGCCATAAGGCATCCTTCTCCCGTTTATTAAATACAAAAAAATGGGTCATTAAACTGTCAGTTGCATTCTAAAGCGACCATAATGCAAGACGAATCTTAGCATCGTAATAAGCTTTAAATTGCAGCACCAGCTTACCCATTTTTCGGACACTATATTATATAGACTTAATACAAAAAACTCAAGCCCAAGTTCAAACAGTGCCCGGCAAACATCAAAGCACTCAACCGAGGACTCATACTATGTCTTTAAGAGACGACTATGTTTTATGTCACTATCATTCTTTAAAATAGCTTTCTTAAAGATAGCTTTTTAGAATATAGCTCTCTATTAAGTGAATTGACTATATAGGGGCGATAACCTGTTATTTCAATAGCTTATCTTAAAGCGCGCATCGTACTCAATTTACGACACTTTATGATAAACTCCTCAAAGATAAAACTACTTACTCATTCAACCATAACCAACAAATATAACCATCAGGTATGCCCGTATGACTTCCCAAAACTCAGATAAAAATACGACTAAGACAGCAGACTTTATCAATCCAAATCAAGACACCCGTATCACCGAAGGCAGTCAGGTCAAGCTTCACTTTGAAGTGTCGTTAGAAAATGGCACCATCATTGACTCGACCTTTGATCGCAGTCAACCTGTCAGCTTAACCGTGGGTGACGGTAGCCTTTTGCCTGGCTTTGAGAGCGTACTCAACAACCTTCGCGCCGGCGATACCCGTACCGCTCACTTAGAGCCAGAACAAGCCTTTGGTGAATGGAATGCCGACAATGTACAGACCTTTAGTCTTGCACAGTTCGCTACTACTGAGACAACTCCTGAAGTGGGCATGATGTTAGAATTTGAAGATAAAGGCAAAAACACCCTTCCCGGTGTCGTCAGTAAAGTCACCGAAGATGACGTGGAAGTAGACTTCAATCATCCGTTAGCCGGTCAGCCTATTTTATTCAAAGTTCAGATTTTCAAAGTGACTCCGCCAGGCCAAACAAGCGTCCAATTAATGTAGTCGCTATTTCGTGGGTATGATTTATTGAGTACGATTCACGAAGGTTTAAGGAGCCAATCTCGCTTTCGCTACTATCTGCATGACTGCGCATAGCGGACGGCTAAAGTCTTAAGTGTCTCCTGCTTCGCGAGCCACTTAAGACTAAGCCGCCACAATCTGCTCAATCAAGCAGTATATCCGCTACAATCGAGGCTAAACCGCTCTTAACATTGACCTATCGATGCAAGTAAGGCAATCTGTAGAAAGTGCTAAATTAGCAAGAGCCATAAACCAATAAAAAATAAAGGACACATTATGAAATATACCACTCTCCCTAAGCTTGGTGATAAAGTCTCCAAGATATGCCTTGGCACCATGACATGGGGTCAGCAAAATAACGAAGCGCAGGCGCATGAGCAAATGGACTTTGCATTGACTCACGGTGTCAACTTTTGGGACACTGCCGAGATGTACCCCTCCCCGCCCGATGAAGATAAGCAAGGCGACACCGAACGCTTTATCGGGACTTGGTTTGCTAAAAATAAAAAACGCGAAGACGTGGTTTTAGCAAGTAAAATATCCCCTATGAGTTTCTTACGTGACGGTAAAACCCGTTTTAATGCCAAGCACATCAGTGAGGCTATTGACCACAATTTACAGCGTTTGCAAACAGACTATATTGATATTTATCAACTACATTGGCCAGAGCGTCAAAGTAACTTCTTTAGTACCCGCGGTTATACAGAAGAGATGGCCCAGCAAGACTTGAGTAATCTGACCCCCTTTTTAGAGACTATCGAAGCATTAAACGCAGAGATCAAAAAAGGACGTATTAGAGCCTTTGGGTTATCAAACGATACAGCATGGGGCGTGATGCGCTACTTATGGGAAGCAGAAAAAGCCGGACTTGAAGGACCTATCACGGTTCAAAACCCGTACAGCTTACTCAACCGTCTCTATGAAGTTGGACTGGCCGAGATTTCGCATCGTGAAAACGTCGGCTTACTGGCTTACTCCCCGCTTGCCTTTGGAGTGCTCTCTGGTAAATATTTGGATGGCAAAAAACCTGAAGGCGCCCGATTAACCATGTATGACCGTTTTCAACGCTATACCAATGATGAGGCAGTTTGGGCGACGCAGCAGTATGCTCGCATTGCTAAAGAGGCAGGTCTCGATATGGCGCAAATGGCGTTAGCATTTGTTAATAGCCGCCACTTTGTCACCAGCAATATCATTGGCGCCACCTCAGTGGAACAACTAAAATCAAACATTGACAGTATTAATCTTGAGCTGAGCGACGAGGTACTCCAAGCCATCGAGACGGTACATACCCAGCAGCCCAACCCTTCACCCTAAGGGTCTTGTCAGATTTTCAAGGCGTCCAGTGTTTATCGGACAGCTCTGTAATAGGTAGCTCTTCTATAAATAGCAAAAAATCCCTGCTAGGGTTAGCAGGGATTTTTTATGAATAGCTGACAATAATATTAATCAGTCTTTAACACCCGACTGTGTAACTCCTCTAAGCCTAACTGCATTGTCTCTTGTAAAGCCGCTGTCAGTTCCTCAAGACTCTTATCCTCAGGGTATAGTGGGTCAAGTGGCAGTACATAGGCAGTAACAGGCTCGGCTTCTATCACATTTAATAAACTCTTTTTTAATGTTCTATCGCCATAATAAGGCACGGTATCATCAAGTTCACCTTGGCTATTAACATAACACACTACCACAGGCTGGATAGGTTTGTTTGCCTCTATCGCTGCCTTAAGTAGTTTTCCATGTATTTTCTTGATCCTTTTGCCATTTGTGGTTGTTGCTTCAGGGAAGAATAATACAGAATGACCTTGTTTTAAAAAAGTAGACATTTGCGAGGCAACTGAGCCGGCATCCCCTGAACCCCTTTTTATAAATAACGTCCCCGCTGCTATTGCTAACGGGCCCATCAAGGGCATCTTTTCAACCTCTGCTTTCGATAGAAAAAAAGCGGGGCTAACACTGCCAACGACGGGGACGTCCATCCATGAAATATGATTAGAGGCCCATAAGGCATGTGTCTTCGGTACTGGCTCAACCTCGATGACTTTTACCCCAAAGGCATTGGCTGTTTTACGACAAAACTGTTGAATATATTTAGGCAATATTTCTCGAGGGGGTTCACGCCAAGCGCCTATCTTAGTCGCTGCTCGATATCCTCCTAGCATGGCATCGGCTAAGCCAATAAAAGTTTTACTTTGTTTTATACTTCTTTTCGTGGTGTTAATTAACGTGCTTTCTATCTTATCTTTAACACTCATTATCGTCACCCTTTTTAATGATACTTACATTCATTAAACGACCTAATCTTAGGATATTTAATTTATCTCTTTAAGTAAGCAAGAGTATAGCAAAGATAATGATTCCAGTATGCATGTGTTCACTGATTTATTCGTAAAATATTTTCAATGAGGTTAGGGCGTGTGGAACATTCGCAAATTAGCACTGCTGATAGCTAAAATCGTTCCAGACTAGGCGCAAACTGACGCTAATGTTTAGACCTTGGCTAGGTTTGTAACAACGTCTGGGGCGATTTTAGTATCAGCCCGAAGGGGCGGGACTCTTTTTTGTCAATATATGGCGAAATTTTCTAACTTAGAATGACTAAGCGTCAAAAATTTCTCTGCAAATTGACTAAAAAATAGTCTCCGCCAGTGCCATGGTCGAATGTTCCACACGCCCTAATTGTCCTATATTTGTATTCATTTACAGTTCATCCCTTTTAATTTACTATTGTTAGCATCATAAATAACGCATAGCATGGCTTATAGGATCTTTGTAATCCTCAGAATGACTCAATTTGTCACTTTGAAAGGCATTAACAAGCATCAACACACATTGCCAATAAGCGATGAAACATTTTAATTTTTAGATAGGTGAATATTTTTGGAGTATTTTGAGAGACATAAAGGTGGCGAACGTGCCATCTTAGTACATTTGGATATTAAGCAAATTTTAGACCCCGATGATTTAGAAGAGTTTAAATTATTGGTGGACTCAGCAGGTGCTCAACAACTTGCCGTAATATCTGGCTCAAGACTTAAACCTGATGCCAAGTATTTTATTGGTAGTGGTAAAGCTCAAGAGATTGCAGAAAAAGTACAAGAGCTGTGCGCTGATATAGTGATTTTCAACCACAGTTTATCGCCCTCACAAGAGCGTAATTTAGAAACGTTATTACAGTGCCGTGTATTAGACCGGACAGGGCTCATTCTTGATATTTTTGCGCAACGCGCACGTACCTATGAGGGTAAGCTACAAGTTGAGCTCGCTCAATTAAACCATTTAGCAACCCGCTTGGTACGGGGTTGGACCCATTTGGAACGTCAAAAAGGTGGGATTGGATTACGCGGTCCCGGTGAAACGCAGCTTGAGACTGATAGACGTCTACTACAGATTCGCGTCAATCAGTTAAAAAGTCGCTTAGATAAAGTCAAACAAACTCGAGCCCAAGGTCGTGCCAAACGTCAAAAGTCGGATGTACTGACTATATCTTTAGTCGGATATACTAATGCTGGCAAATCAACATTGTTCAACCGTTTGGTAGATGAAAACATCTATGCTGCTGATCAATTATTTGCCACACTTGACCCCACGTTAAGACGGTTAGATTGGCAGGGGGTTGGTCGCGTCGTCCTAGTCGATACTGTAGGGTTTGTGCGTCATTTGCCGCACGAATTGGTTGAGTCATTTCATGCAACCTTAGAGGAGACATTAGAGGCCGACTTACTGCTACATGTCATTGACTCGGCAAGCCCAGATATGCACGAACAAATCAGCGCCGTTAAGTCTGTCTTAGCTGAGATTAATAATGATGTGCCTGTCCTCAATGTCTATAACAAAATAGACCTTACTAATGAGCCTGCTCGTATCAACTATAGTAAGCCCGGTGTGCCAAGTCGTGTATACGTATCAGCAAGAGCAGATTTGGGTATGAGTATGTTGCACACAGCGGTTCAGCAGTTACTGACCGGTAAACTCAATACCTTTGAGTTAACCCTTCCCTTTGATGCGGGCAACCTAAAAAATGAGCTCTATCGTTTGGATGTGGTTGAGCAAGAAAGCTACGATGAGTCTGGTCACGAAGTACTGACCTTGCGTCTGCCGTCTGATAAGCTTCTACAGTTATTAGGACAAGCGAATATAGACCCTCTTGAGGTGTTACCTGAAGATCAAGCTAATGAACTCATTCCTAAGCTTGAACCTTTTGAAAAAGAGCTAAAGGAAGAACAAGATCAGAGGGCTGAGCAGGATATACTAGATGGGTCTGATGCGTCCGTTGACAAGCCTATTGATAACACTTCAATTGACTGAGACCAATCTATAGAACATTATAGATAGCTCCATAGTCTCTATAGCCAACGAACCTTTTAAAAGGATTATTGCTTAGTGTTATAGTTCCACACTATAGTCTATCTTAAAACACTACTAATTTAAGTCACTACTAAATAGATAAATTAGACCTAACCCCATAAGTAATAATTAACTTATGGGGTTTTTCTAGTTGTCACTATTGTCAGGACATGTTCAACCTACTATTATAATCATTAGCTCTGAAGCTTAAGGCACTAATTATTACCTCAATAATTTAGCTCATTACCTAAAAAAACGCGTCAACTAAGATAAAACATTATGCCATTACGATGACAATATGAAGTCTTCAAAATGCTTATATACAGCAAAATGAGTGTCTTATTTTACTTGAATAACGACTTAAATAATCATATTAAGTTTTAGCCGCTTGATTAAGGATGACTTGATTAAGGACAACTTGATTAAGGATAATATATGCCTCCACGCTCCCACACACCATTCTCAAATACAGAGGTTCATCCTATAGACAATATCTCGCTTGAAAGCCAAAAGATGTCTGATACGCGTGACATCAATAATTTGGATAACAGCTCTGATAACAACTTTAATAGTAACCATGTCAAAAACTCATCTCATAAAAAAGAGCCTAGAAAAAATATGCCACTCCTATTTGCGATTATATTGACCCTAGCAATTGTGGTAGTCATAAGAGAGACTGCGGTGATCGTTTGTCAGGCTCTAGGCTTTGGGAGTGCTGGCAATGTGGTCGGTATGATTGCCTTTTTTTTATTACTCATAGTATATCGATTTACATTCGGTATTCCTGAATGGTTGACTCATGCCAGCAATACACTGCTCGTGGATAGTGGTTTCGCCTTTTTACCTGTTTCAGCAGGTGCGGGGTTGTTAATCTTTGGACTAGGAGATGAGCTATGGGGCATCATAGGTATTATGGTGGTAAGCACTCTACTACCCTTATGGGGCTTAGCTAGATTATCGAATACTTGGTTGGGTAACTCTCACGATAGTGAGTCACCCAAAACTAAGTAGCTTGTTTAACCATATTAGCTAAATAGTTAATCTATACAGACCCTAATGAAGGCATGACGTTATGACCCTATTTGAACAAATGCCAACAGGCACCACGTTTACAGTCGTTGCAGCAGCATTTATGCTGACCTTAGTGGCTCATATCTTAGCCCGTATTCTATCTAAACGACTGACAATGTTACCTATGGTCATCACTGCTCTTATTTTGGTGCTGCTGTTTTTATTTATTTTAAAGTGGGATTACACTAACTATTATGCAGTGTCTAAGCCCATATTTGACCACCTTCTAGGGTATGTCACTGTCCTACTGGCCATTCCCTTAGCGACCATGAACTTCAAGGGTCTGCCTCTGAAAAAACTGATGGGTATTGTGATCATCGCTAGTGTGGTAGGCGCCCTACTTCCTATGGGGTTGGCTTATGCATTAGCACTCAGTCACGATACGATTTTAGCATTTGCGACCCGATCTGTGACTACTCCAATCGGATTAAGTGTGGCTGAGATTATCAAAGCACCGTTAGCGTTAGCCAACCTGATTATTATCGTTTCGGGGTTATTAGGTGGGGCAATGGCAAGAGTGCTGTTTAAAAATATTGACGATGATAAGGCAAAAGGCTTGGCGTTAGGATTAGCGGCTCACGCCTTTGGTACGATTGAGGCATGGCAAATTAGTCATACGGCTGGTCGATATGCAGCGTTTGGACTGGCGGTTAATGGTTTGTTAACGGCAGTATGGGTTCCCATATTTCTAATAGCAGTGTCTTAATCTAACTTTCTAAAACTATTTCTTAACGTAACCTCAGTGTTTTGTTTCTTAATCTTTCTGTAATGATGTCCATGAGATAATTTAGCGATACAGGATTAGATTAGCAAAGATATAAATGTTATATTACATTTTCTCAATATTGTTGTTCCAATAATCTAACAATAAATTACAGCTCTTATATAGCGAAAATAACTATGACTGACCTGTTGTATAAAACATTTACTCGTTCAGCCAATATGGTTGTTGCAACTTTATGTCTATCTTCAAGCATCCTTGCCTCACAAGCTGCTCAAGCTGGAAACATGTATATCTATAAAGATGACACTGGACAAGTGCTTCTTACCAATGTAAATCCTTCAGGTAATTTTGGAAAATATAGCAAAAAAGTAAAAGTATCCTATTATCCTAATTCGGGTGCCGAACAGGATGCCCAAAGAACTGTACTACCCGCTTTAAGCTCCCCTAATTATAGTGATTTTGACGTACCATTTGATGTACCGACTACCACAGTCGCTGGCAATAATATGTATGACCATTACATTATTGACTCCGCAACACGCCATGGCGTTGATCCTGCCTTACTAAAGGCCATGATGCATACTGAGTCAGCGTTTAACCCTAATGCACGATCGCCTGTCGGTGCACAAGGATTAATGCAATTAATGCCTGCCACGGCACGTCGCTTTTCAGTCCGTAATGCTTGGAATCCAGCTGAAAATATCGAAGGCGCTGCAAAATATGTGGCTTGGTTATCCAAACGTTTTAACGGCAATATAGAGCACGTGTTAGCAGGATATAATGCCGGAGAAGGCAATGTTGATAAATATGGCGGTATTCCTCCCTTTACAGAAACGCGTAATTATGTCAAAAAGGTCTTAAACCGTTATAATACTTTGTATAAAAATGACAGTGCCTTGTTTAGTGCTAGAAACGTCACAGACTCAAATTATGATGATACTATTCAAAAAGTTAGCTTTGCCACTTCAAGCAACGGCTATTCCCAATCTGCCTTTAGCGCCCTTCGTTAAATTTTAAAAGTTTTAAGATTAAATGAAGTTCGATAAAAAAAAGCCCTCTACACTGATAGAGGGTTTTTTTTAACTTTAATTTTAATGTATGCTACTTAATACGCACTAATTAATACGGGTTATGCAGTAGGATGCAAACGTACGTTTAATTCATCAATGACTTCAACCCAAGCAGCATCACGTTTCCATTCTTCTTGTAAAAAGGCACGCTGAGAATCTGTCCAAATATCGGCTTCAATAAGTTCTTGGTCTTTACCAAGTTTATTATCATTAATAAATTGATCAATGGCTTCATCTGAGCTGTCTAAACCCAATTGAGCAAATAGCTCATTCATGGTGTATTCTGGTTCACCTAACATAATTATCTCCAAAGGTTATTAACGTTCTAAACAGTTACCTTATTATCTTTAAATTTATAATAAGTATAATGTTTAATTTAAGGACTTTATCTGCAAATTATACCTATAAAGCCATACGATAGTTACGTAGAAGCTTTGCGATTATGTTAACAAATCGTCCCGCCATAAAGTGTCTTTTCAGCTTAAAGAGATTTTAATCGTCTTAAATAAAGATATGACCTAAAAATACACAGTAATATCCAATCTATCATAAAAAAAACCTGCTCGTAAGCAGGTTTTTTTAATGAAAATAATTCAGTACACTCTTAGGATTAACTCATTAAGCTAAAAATATTAAACTCAAAGAATTAAGCCTTGAGATTATGGTAATAAATGTTCTACAGCATCACGCTCTTCAGTAAGCTCTTGCTCTGTCGCTTTCATTTTCTCTTGAGAGAAGTCTGAAGAGGTATCTAAACCTTCAACAATTTTCCAGTCGCCATTGCTACAAGTACATGGGAATGAGTAGATCAACCCTTTAGCAATACCATATTCACCTTGTGAATACACGCCCATAGATACCCAGTCATTCTCATCTGAGCCTAATGCCCAAGTACGCATGTGAGCGATAGCTGCGTTAGCTGCTGAGGCTGCTGATGATGCACCGCGCGCTTCAATAATTGCTGCACCACGTTTTTGCACGCTTGGGATATAGGTATTTTCATACCAATTGCGATCCACTTGGTCTAGGGCTGGTTTACCATTAACAGTACATTCAGTGAGATCTGGATACTGAGTTGATGAGTGATTACCCCAGATGATCATTTTCTTAATATCATTCACAGTGCTGTTAGTTTCTTCAGCAAGCTGCGCTAGGCCACGGTTGTGATCAAGACGGGTCATAGCTGTGAAATTACGTGGGTCTAAATCAGGAGCGTTACGTTGAGCAATTAGCGCGTTGGTATTTGCAGGGTTACCGACTACCAATACTTTAACATCACGGCTAGCTACGTCATTAAGGGCCTTACCTTGCGCTGAGAAAATAGTTGCATTAGCTTCAAGTAAATCTTTACGCTCCATACCAGGGCCACGAGGACGAGCACCAACTAATAGAGCATAGTCTGCATCTTTAAAGGCAACATTAGCGTCATCAGTCTGTACCACACCAGCGAGTAATGGGAATGCACAGTCTTCAAGCTCCATAACAACCCCTTTTAGGGCATCAAGAGCGGGGGTGATTTCTAAAAGCTGTAAAATAACAGGCTGATCTTTACCTAACATTTCGCCGGAAGCAATACGAAATAGCATAGCATAGCTAATATTACCAGCAGCACCAGTAACGGCAACGCGAACAGGTTGTTTCATTTAATTCTCCTAGTGATTTATTAAAATTATGATAAGGGGTATGACACTAAATAATAGGTCATAAATAGACACCTTAAGTGCTAAACGGTGCGATTACTTATAATCATTATCTAAGAACCTGTTTTAACACCAGATGATTAGAGTAATTATGGCATCTACAATGGCTTTAATTCCGGACATAGACTTTGATTTAAGCCATAATTGATATCATTATTCCTGACAATACCTATAATTTGGATTGCGGTAAAAGTGTAGCACCTTTCAAAATTTTGCTCAAACCTAATTATGTCAAGCCACAAGTTTATTGTGTGTTATAAGAGTACACTGTTACCTTGATTATTCAAAGTTCCCTAAAACTAATAAAGTTATAGAGAACTTAGATCCCATTCTTGGGAATAGATAGTTTTACGAGAGTTTTGACTTAATAGCCAGCAGGGATAGGACGCATACGCTGCGATATTGAGGTATTCTCCCCCAACATACTGCTATAAATGGTAGCGTTTTCCATCACTCGTTTCACATAATTGCGAGTTTCAGAATACGCTATCGTCTCAACATATTGATCTGCCTCTAGAGATCCGTAAACCGGTTGCCAACGCTGTGCTTTGCTTGGTCCAGCGTTGTAACCCGCGGTTGCTAATACAGGGTGATTATGCAATTTCCCCATAATATCGCTCATATACCAGGTACCGTAACGAATATTGGTATCGCCACTATTGGCACGGCTAGCACTATAAGACTCTCCTAAGTTACGTGCGATATATCTAGCAGTATCGGGCATAATTTGCATAAGACCACTTGCACCGACACCTGAACGCGCTGAGCTGACAAAACGACTTTCTTGACGCATAATGCCATACGCCCACGCAGGATCAATACCCGCTTGTCGACTGTAACTGACCACCGAGCTTTGATAAGGCATAGGATGCGATAAACTATATTGATTTAACCCGTCAGTATTATCGATAGCATAAATAGAGCGATCCAGCCAGCCGATATCATGCGCATGCTTAGCAGCCGCTAATATCATCTGGGTATCATTACTATCCCGTGCTTTCTTAACCGCCCAGTTCCATTCTCGATTGGCGTAAGAGCGATTAACATCAGCATTATATAAAGCCAACGCTCTTGCAAAATGAGGATTATTTAGCATTCCATTGATGTCGGTACTAGACACATTGGGCAGCGAAGTGCTACCCGCAGTGAAGCGCTGTCCTATTTTGTCTTTGGCTAAAAACCCGTAATAATCATTATGGCTAGACAAGCGCTGATAAATTTGACGTGCCAGACCTTTTTGAGCGCCATCACCAGCTTGCTCATACGCGCGTGCAAGCCAATATTGCCACATATCTTGCTGCTGAGTAGCACTATCCATACTACCTATCGCCGTTATTAAGTCTTTCCATTGACTAAAGCGAATGGCAGCCTTGGCATATTCTTCGGCCTCATCATCACTAAAGGTCTCACCCAAACTATTCCTAAACCAAGTCACCGCCTCATCATTAAAGCCATCATCCGTATTATAATACATGCGTTTGACCCCAAGCGTTCTGTAAGCTTGGCGACGCGTTTCCTCACTGATCAGCTTTTGCGGTCGACGATTGTCTTGATTGATATCATAATCAAGCTGCATAGCTGCTTCTCGGTAGGATTTATTGGCAATTCGACCGATAGCATATAAATAAAGATATTGATTTTTGACACTATAGGGTTGGTTACCAAAACGAGTGATAAATCCGGTTGGATTCAGTTGAATTTCGCTAAGCTCACTATAGGCGATAGGGATACCCAATGACTGAGATAGAGCCATAATATCTCCCGTATTACCTTCACGTAGCATACGCATCAAGCGCTCTTTACGATCTGTATTACTGATCATCGAGTTGTTGTTCATTTCTGATGCCAACTGATTGCAGAGTGCAGGTTGCTTTTTCGTCGTTAACCAGACATCAGGTTTTAAGGACAATGCTCGCATCGGATCGCCTGTATGATTAAAACCTAAAGCGATCGCGCACTTTTCACTGTTATCCGGGTTGATGATATAGCTAGCTACTTGACGCACCGCATTATAATCACCCGCTTGCGCCTTTGTTTCCGCGTAGTCAGCAGTTAACTTTTCTGCCATAACACTACCCTGATACTTACTCGCAAAATTAGTGACGACAGAAGGATTGAGGGTTGAAAGGTCATTATTTAAACGCCAATATTCTGGATACATGGCAAATAATCCACCACTCATCATCTGCTCATACTGGTATAAAGCACCCGAATCATTACGATTTGCGGCACTTAACGCTTCATTAAAGTAGTAAACACTACTATCACTGGCTGCGTTATACGTATTATCTTGGACATCTAGTTGAGCACAGGCTATTTGATTCATGCCAAGTAAACTCAGTAAGGAGATTGCAAACGAAGCTTTGGTGCTGACACGGGCATGAGTCCTTAATAACCCAGCTTCAGTAGTCGTCTGTTTTTTGTTGTTTTGTCTTGAGATAAAGGGTTTGTTCAGCATAATTATAATCTTATTGGTCAGGCAAACATTGAGTAAATTGAATGTTTTAAAAAGTAGTCTCTAAAAAGATAACGTAAAAGAGTCTAATATATAGTCGGCGAACTTATAAGTCGAACTTATAAAGAGTCACGGTGTTAACCGGGTTAAGCCTACTCCCGTATTACTTGCTACTTGCACTCGGTTGCCTTGTGACTACTTTAAAGTTCTTTGACTATAGTGTATTGATTATAGGCAACAAACTGTCAGACACCAAAATGCTTTATGTAAGCTGATGTTGCAGCCCCATTTACATCTCCTTAAATTTGGATGACCTATATGGTGTCTGATAAGTGTTGGATGATAGTTTATTTAGTAGGTCTCAATCTTACTAATAGGAGTGCATCAGCGGATATTGTTTGAAGCCTTTTTTAAAATTTTATTGTTTCCTTCCTAGTAGTGTCATGGCGCGTCTTAGCGTTTTTCTACTGAAATAAGAAACTTTCGATTCAAAATACTTAGGTCAGATACCTCTCATTACACCTCTAAACTTAGTCACTGGATTAATACTCAATAACAATAAGCTTATGGTATAATATCGACCCACTATTGACCTTAAATAGCCTGACCTTAAAATGTTTAACTTTCACTTAATCGTTAAACTTAAACACATCAGCGTCTTAGATCAGCACATAAAAGACAACTCTTGCTAGAGTAATCCAGTAACTGTTTTGCAACTCTAATAACTGTCATGCTACCCTTTTCATCATTCTAACCTTGGACTGCTTAATATGAGTGCTACTATATTTGACCCTAAATCTATCCCTGTATCTGAGGAAAGTTCCCTAGCGACTACCTCATTATCAAATGTGGATTTTGCCAGTCAAACTAGCCCGACAACCGAGCGTGCAAAAAAGAAAGTCTATATTGCGACTCAAGGGTGTCAGATGAACGTTTATGACTCTGAGAAAATGGGTAATGTGTTGGGCGACTCTCACGATATGATCGTCACCGATAATATTGACGAGGCTGATGTGTTGTTAATGAACACCTGCTCAATCCGTGAAAAAGCACAAGAAAAAGTATTCTCAGAGCTGGGTCGTTGGCGCAAACTTAAAGAGCAAAGACCAGATGTCGTTATCGGCGTCGGAGGCTGTGTTGCCTCCCAAGAAGGTGACAATATCCAAAAGCGTGCACCTTATGTCGATATGGTATTTGGCCCGCAAACCCTACACCGTTTGCCTGAGCTTTATGACAAGTCGACTCAGCAAAAAGACGTTAAACCCAAAGATCGTATTGGTACGGTGGACGTCTCTTTTCCAAGTATTGAGAAATTTGATTTTTTGCCAGAACCTAAAGTAGAAGGCTATCGTGCTTTTGTCTCTATCATGGAAGGCTGTTCGAAATATTGTTCTTTTTGTGTGGTCCCTTATACCCGAGGCGAAGAGCTATCACGACCATTGGATGATGTATTGGCCGAAATTGACAGCTTAGCTGAGCAAGGGGTGCGTGAGATTACCTTATTGGGACAAAATGTAAACGGCTATCGCGGTGAAAAAGATGACGGCAGCATCTGCCGCTTTGCCGAACTATTGCATTATGTGGCTCATGTAGACGGTATTGAACGCATTCGTTATACGACTAGCCATCCGCTTGAGTTTACCGATGATATTATTGATGCTTACGCTAAGCTACCACAGCTAGTGTCACACCTTCATTTGCCTGTACAAAGTGGTTCTAATAAAATCTTGTCCGCCATGAAGCGTAATCATACTATTGACGTATACATCAACCAAATTAAGAAGCTGTTAGCGGTTCGCCCTGATATGCATTTATCCAGTGATTTTATTATTGGATTCCCAGGCGAAACCGAAGAGGACTTCTTGGAAACGCTTAACCTTGCTAAAGCGCTCGATTTTGATCACTCTTACAGCTTTATTTATTCTAAGCGACCAGGCACGCCGGCTGCAGAGTTACCAGATGATGTCAGCTTAGCGACTAAAAAAGAGCGTTTGGCTATCTTCCAGAAGGTCATTCGTGACTCTACCTTGAAGAAAACAGAAGAAATGGTGGGTAAAACGGTCAGAGTGATGGTTGAAGAGATTGCAGATCGCTACCCAGACCAACTATTGGGTACTGCTGACAATACCCGTTCAGTACTATTTAAAGCCACAGAGCAACAAAAAATGGACTTAATGGGAAAATTCGTGACGGTTAAGATTGATGACTATGTTAGCCCGCATATGGTACGTGGCGAATTGGTCGACATTTTAGGCTAGGTTAGAAAAGTAAAGATTCAAAACAGTTAAAAAAGCACGGTGATCAGTAAATCACTGTGCTTTTTATGTTTAATCTAGAAATTAATACCTAATCTAGAAATCAATCTATCACGAAAGGTATCTGCAAAGTCTATAAATAGTTGTTTGGTAAGGTTAACGCTGTCGTACTTTAGTTTGCCTATGACGATAAATAGCTTTAAGCGGTAAGCGAACTCAATAATTGATCTAAAAAACGATCACACATTGCTAATTGCTCAAGTTCGACATATTCATCCGCCTTATGCGCCCGCTCGATACTACCCGGTCCACATATTACCGTCGGAATTCCTGCATTGGTAAATTGACCGCCTTCAGTCGCATACGCCACTTTGTGCCGCGCTGAGCTTTCCACCAATCCCGCTATTAAGGCTTGTAACGCCTCACTATCACTGTCAGTCATAGCTGGCACATCTTCTAATTGCTTAATTTCAATACCCGTATTGGCATCAATGTGCTGCATTTGTGCATTCAGCTCTTCAATTTTTTGTTGAATAGCCGGTAATATATGCTCGGCACCCATAAAAGGAAGATTGCGATAATCAAAGGTAAACTCGCATAAATTCGGTACGATGTTCGTTGCGGTACCGCCTTGGATGGTACCAACTGACAATGTAGAGAACGGCACATCAAACTCATCGTCTAATTGACCTGAATTCGCCAATTTACCAGCCAGCTCGTCTATAAACCCAATCAGTTTAGCCGCATAACTAATGGCATTTACCCCTTGCGGAGTCAAAGAAGAGTGCACTGATTTACCATGTACCGAACATTTAAATACCGATATACCCTTATGGGCGATGACCATCTTCATAGACGAGGGCTCACCGACGATACAATAATCGGGATGTATGCCCCGTTGCTTAAGATCATCAATCATAAGCGGCGCACCCAAGCAGCCAACCTCTTCATCAAATGACAATGCAATATGCAGCGGTTTTTTAAGCTGACCTTGGCGTGATAATACAACCGCTTTAGGTAGTATACTTAACGCGCAGGCTATAAAGCCTTTCATATCACAAGCACCGCGACCATACAGTTTATTATCGCGTATCACTGCTTTAAACGGATCTGATGACCAATCCTGACCGTCTACGGGTACCACATCGGTATGGCCTGATAAGACAATACCACCACTAATAATGGCAGGACTGTTATCCTCCATACAGTTGTTATCCACACTGTTGTTATCTAAACTGTTATTTTCAACGTCATTATTCTCAACACCTCCATCATCAAGACCCTTTCCCGCAGGAACGGTAACAAATAAATTGGCTTTGTCTTTATTTTGGTTAAAGGTGAGTATAGGCTTGAGTCCTAAGCTCTGACAATACGCTTGCACATCATTAATCAGCGCCAAGTTAGAGTTACGACTGACCGTATCAAAACCAATCAAACGGTTCAGCCATTCTAAACTTTGGCTAGGATAGACAGTATTGCCAACTGAGGTAGTCATAGGGTTTTCTCACACAAATAAGGTCATAGGGCTAATGGTTGATAAACAGCGCTGATGTACAAAAGTCATTATAGTATGACTAAAGAAGGATCTCTTTAAAAGCTAAGTGATATAATAGCTAAGAGGGATTGTTATGATTCATAATATCCATAACGGGCGGTATTGGCTTAGGCTTAACCCCCTCCTCCTCAAGCTCTTTCGCCGTTTTGGCATCAAGAGATAGGCCTGCGATAAGTGGCAATGACATCATAGATTTACGGGGTCTAACCGCTAAGCTTACCGGGACCATACGTATAAATTCATATAAATACAAATAAGACTCTTCACCACCCTCGAACTCATCTTCTGGATCAATGCGTATCCCGCCAATTTTCGCCAAATCAGCAAATATCATATTTTCTTCTGCGCTAAGAGTACTATCTGTCACACCAAAACCTGTCATAAAGCCATTCGCCCATTGCTTTAAAGCAATGACTCGCTCGTAGAGATCGTGCTCATCATCTGGCACTAAAGGAGAAAACTGATAAGCATCGTCTTTATCTTTTAACTGAAACGAGGTGTCTTCCGCCTCTTCTGCTAGTAAGGTTAACGCAGCCTCATCGGGAATAGAGAAGCTTAATTCAGTGAGTAAACGCTCCCACTCTTCAATCTTACTAGGCGCATGACACACCGTCATTAATCCTGTCATTAAGCCATGCAGTTCACTAATGCTGACGTCAGTCCAGTTTTCAAACGCTCTTGACCAATCATTCCAGCCAGAAATATCATCATTCATAATCATTACCTGTAAAGTTTTAAAATATTAATTTTATTAAATCGAGACCCTAATTTTAAGTAACCCTAGGTTTAAATAAAGAATATAGAGGTGTTATAAATGCCTAGTATCATTAAGGCAACTTGTGTAATAAACAGTCACAATGAGCAATTAATAGTATGAGCGTTTAATGAACATTTTAATATTATGAAACAGCCTATTTGATTTATTTAGCCCTGATTAAAAATGTTTTTTGAGAAACAATACTTTTAAGTTATACTGAAATAAATGTGTCCTAAAATGATAGAAAATATTTCTAAACAACGGGTTATGCTATACGCTATGACTTTAATAAACTCTTTAGACCAATAAAAACCCCTAAATCTTCTTTTATTTTTAAGTGTTAAACACATTCATTAACAACCTAATGCTAGATATAATGTGGGCATCTATGGCATTATTAAAGGCAATGTATCCATAACCTTGCATTTAAATTTAATCTGACTTTATTAGAAGTGATTACCCATGACTGAATCTTTGATTGATAAACTGCAACACTTGCATGCAATATTAAATGATCTTCGCCATCGCTATGAAGCCACCCAAGCTGAATTAATAAACCTCAAAAATAGCCCTGACGTTGAAAATGAAGAAGTTCAACAGTTACATAAACAACTTGAGGACCATCAACAAGCTTTTGAGCAAAGTCTTCAGGACAAACAAAACCTTCAACAAAAGTTTGAACAGCTTGATGAAGAGTATCAGACCCTTGCTGAGGCACATCACAACTTAAACGATACTTATAATGAATTACTAAAAAAATGTGAAGCGCTAGAGCACTCTAATCAAACTTTACTTGAAAAAAACCGCTTAGCCAAGGAACATACTAAAGTGGTTATGCAGAGACTGACCTTGATTGACCAAGCAACGGATTAGTCCATACTCATTAGCTTAAGCTCTATGACTGATTTAATTACCCCTTACCATTACAATTTTTAAGAGAAAATTATGTCAACCCAAAACCATAACGAGATAACGGATGACGGTCAAAGGTTATCGAATGAAGTAGAAATTAATGATATGACTACCACTGGTACAGACATTGAAATTATTACACCCGATGACTTATCGGACAACCCTAATATAAATATTAGAGAATCTGGCACCTTTGATTTTGAGTTAGATGACACAGAATCATATGACTCTGATGGCCATACTGACAAGCATGAGTCAAACACCTATGATACTGTTACCTATGATACTAATACTTATAATGAGCCTGATAGTTATAATGAGCCTGAAACCAACTCGCCTCAGTTTACAGCCGTTGATATCGATATTTTAGGACGGTCTTATACCATTAACTGTCCTGCAGGTGAGGAAGAAGAGCTCAACTCTGCTACTCACTATATCAATGATTTTATCACTGATATTCACGAGCAGGCGTCACACTTATCCCATGAAAACTTATTGGTGTTATGTTGTTTGAATTTATATGAGCAAATTCAACAAGCCAAAAAGTCAGCGTCTGACCATGATGATCTCACACAGCAAGCTAACCTGCTGGTCGATCAAATCATTCAAGACATGCAACAGAGTCAATAACAGTAGGGGCTAAGCACCAAGCAAGTTTTAGTGACATATACTCTGTTCTTATTTAACTCAGTGCTTAATTGACTCAGTGCTTAATCGTCTCAGTACTTATTTGACTCAATACATGTTTGCTCATTAAAGGTTGAAGGACTTTAGGCTATTTCACTTGTGAATGAAACTCGTCTTGATGATCATAGTTACAAAAAAACCAAGATGTGATTTTCTTAATTGCTTGTCGTTGTTCATTTAATTGTTTTTGATACTGTTCAATCTCCGACTTTGTTTGCCTCTTTTGCTGGCGAGACAAGGTTTTTGACTGTGTAGTATCGGCTAATTTAGTTTGTAGTTTATTGATTTTACTTTCATTATCCGCTATTGATTGTGTTAGGGTTTTGACCTCTTGTTGTTCAGAAACGGCGAGTTCATCTTCAGGCTTTATTTCTAAAACGCCTCGGTATTCCGCAAGGGGATAGCCACAAAAATCACAATCTCGCGGGGTAATAATATCGCCTTCTTTAGGCATGAATTGTCTGGGCGGTTTAGGATACATAAACTTAAAAAAACCCCACATACATAGCCATACAATCATTATAAAAAATAAGAATGAAAAAAATGCAAACATGGTAACTTCCTAAATATACCCATCATTTAAATAAGGCTAAGATATAACATTAAAAATTTGATGTTATACTAAAGGTAATTGTATCGGTTTTTGCCTAAAAAAGGTCAAATGATAGAAACAATCGTAATTCAGATACGAAATATAAATGACCTGACGTTACTTTTTCAGCATGACCAAACATCAGCATGACTAGACTTCAATTATGATTATCAAATGACAATAACTAAATAATCTAGACTGAACGTTTTAAATGCATTATTACAATCAAAATTGCTAAACTTTCTTCGAAAATTAAATTCACTATAATTAATACTATGTCTAAATCAAGAGTCAATACCTACAAAACTTAATAAATTGACTCTCTATTTAGCGTTTAGTAATAAGACCCATTATATAGGATCTACTAATGTCAACAACGAATAACAGCAAACAAGATAAAGGTAATTCACTAAAATTTGCGATGGCGCAGTCTCACTTTATGGTGGGAGACATCCAAACAAATATTAATAAAATGCGCCACCTTGCTATCGAAGCACGTGACAATGGTGCCGATATCATTATCTTTCCTGAGCTCGCTTTATTAGGCTATCCGCCTGAAGATTTATTATTACGCCCTAGCCTATCTGACCGAGTGAAATCGGCCCTTAATTCACTAAGCGATATCAATGATATTGTAATGATTATTGGCTACCCTCATGTGGATTACCATGGTACCTTTAATTCAGCCGCTATCATTCAAAATGGTCAACAAAAAGGCTTTTATCACAAGCAACATTTGCCAAATTATGGTGTTTTTGATGAACGTCGTTATTTTGATAAAGGACGTAATCAGGTCCTTTTTGATTATCAAGGGGTGACTATTGGGCTGCTCATCTGTGAAGATCTATGGGTCGATGAGCCTATTAATGCGCTAAAAGATCAAGGAGCTGACTTAATAGTTACTATCAATGCATCTCCTTTTGAAGCAGGAAAACAGCACGCTCGACAGGCCTTATTAACCAAGCGCTCAATGGATACCAAACTGCCTCTTATTTATACCAATTGTGTCGGTGGTCAGGATGACTTAGTGTTTGATGGCGGCTCTATGGTCATTCAGTCTAATGGTGAAGTTGCTCATGAAGCACCAAGATTTCTTGAGCACATGATGTACGCTACATTTGATGCCGAAAGTGGCAGCTTTGATACTCAGGATAAAGCACCTCTACAGCTCAGTGCTGAATCTGAAACCTATCAAGCCCTAGTCGTTGGTTTGCGAGATTATGTCAATCACTCGGGCTTTGAGGGCGTTATCGTTGGTTTATCAGGTGGTATCGATTCTGCATTAACGTTATGTATTGCCGTCGATGCTTTAGGCTCCGACAAAGTTTACGCCGTAATGATGCCTTATGAGTATACCTCTCAAATTAGCTTAGAGGATGCTCAAATTCAGGCTAGAAGGTTAAATGTGTCTTATACCGTTTGCCCTATCCATGATGCGGTAGATGGTATGCGCCATACCTTAGCGCCTTTGTTTAATAAGTCTAAAGCAGATACCACTGAAGAGAATATTCAAGCGCGCGCTCGTGGTATGGTACTTATGGCATTATCTAATAAGTTTGGTCATTTAGTTATCACTACCGGTAATAAGTCTGAAATGGCAGTTGGTTATGCCACTTTATACGGGGATATGGCAGGTGGCTTTGACGTTCTTAAAGATGTTTATAAGACCCAAGTTTACGCTCTCGCCAATTATCGCAATCGATTAGAAGATACCGATGTGATTCCTGAACGTGTGATTACTCGTCCCCCTTCGGCTGAGCTACGACCGGATCAAAAAGATCAGGACAGTTTGCCTGATTACGATATTCTTGATGCGATTTTAAAAGACTATGTGGATAATGACTTAGGTTTTGATGACATTGTTGCTAAAGGTTTCGACGCTGAGACTGTTCGTCAAACCATAACCTTAGTTGATAGAAGTGAATACAAACGCCGACAAGCCGCAATTGGTACTAAAATTAGTCATAAAGCATTTGGACGTGAAAGACGCTATCCGTTAGTCAATGGTTGGTCAATAAAAGGGGATTGAGCATTAACACCTACGAATTAACTTTCGTACAATGACTTAATATGATCTGATAAGAGCCTCATTTAATTGATGAAGGCTCTTTTTTTATTTTAGGACTGATGACAAAATTAAAATGTCGTTATTCTCTTGCACCAAAAATGGCACTGCCTACCCGAACCAAGGTTGAGCCCTCGGCTATGGCTTGCTGCATATCCCCGCTCATCCCCATACTAAGGGTGTCCCAGTGACTAAGTTCTGGATGCGACTGTTTGACGGTATTAAACAGCGCTTTGGTTTTGGCAAACGCATCGGTGTCCTGTTTTGAAGGAATGATCATTAACCCGCGTAGGTTCAAATTTTCATAGTCTTTCACAAGACCGACCAACCCATTCACCTCTTCAGGTAAACAGCCTGACTTACTCTCTTCATTATCTATATTGACTTGAATAAGCACATTGAGCTTCGGTAAGTGTTCAGGACGTTGATTGCTTAGCCGTTTGGCAATGATATCGCGCTCAATGGTATGTACCCAGTCAAAATTTTCAGCGATATCACGGGTCTTATTACGCTGGATATGACCAATATAGTGCCAAACGATATCAACGTTAGTGTCTAAATGAGAGGTCAATTTGTTTACTTCTGCGATTTTATCCACCGCTTCTTGTAGATAGTTTTCCCCAAAATGAAGCTGTCCTGCCTCAAACAAAGTGACAATCATACTCGCAGGCTTAGTTTTAGACACTGCCAGTAAGGTAACGGAATCTCGGTTTGATGCTGCACAAGCGTCATCCACCTGTTGTTTTACGGCCTGCCAGCGTAGCAATAATTCACTGTTGGATATCTTAGAATCGGTCATATTACGCCCCTTCATTTTTAGAGTTATCTCATACTGTCATGCTAAGTAATGGCTAAATAATATAGCTAACAGTCGCTAATTGTATTTTGAGAACTTTAACGTCTGTTAGAACATTGACCAACTCAGCTTCAGGTTGTCGACATTAAATGGTGTCATCATTAGGATAATTTAATTCTATCCACTAAAAAATATTAATTACCATGAAAAAGATTTAATGGGTTAAATAATGCTATAAAACTTTGTAGACTTGATATGATAGCTTTAAATGACGGGTAATTTGGATAAGGAATAACTTAGTGACGAATAGGGATGTAACCCAATTTAGCAGTGTAGTGTGTAATAAAGAATTAAATACTGAATATGATGGTGAATGTAAAAACGAATTTGACAGCATTGAGCGTCTATTAGACTATGCGTATCAGCGACAGGCTTCAGACATACATCTCTCTGCTGGTATGCCCGCTATGATTCGTAAAGACGGTGACTTGATTAAACTTGATATGCCACCATTAGCACATAGTGAGGTACAACAATTTATCTATGCCACCATGACCGCCTCGCAGCGTACTGAATATGAAGCGAGTCTAGAGCTTGATTATGCGTTTAATGTTCCTGATCTCGCTCGATTTAGGGTCAATGCATTTCATCAAAATCTAGGGGCTGCTGCAGTATTTAGAGTTATTCCCTCCAAGATCATGTCTCTTTCAGAATTAGGGCTGGATGCCTCTACTTCACATCAGCCCGATATTCACCATACTTCGCTTGAAGACACCTTAAAGCGCATTGCCAGTTTTGCAAGAGGTCTGGTACTTATTACAGGCCCAACCGGCTCTGGTAAATCCACAACTCAAGGCGCACTCATTGACTATATCAATAACTCTCGCAAAGCACATATACTGACGATTGAGGATCCAATTGAGTTTATACACCAATCCAAGCTTAGCTTAATCAATCAACGTGAAGTATCTCGCCACACTTTAAGCTTCGAGTCCGCCCTACGTTCAGCATTAAGAGAAGATCCAGATGTCATATTAGTCGGCGAATTAAGAGATCTTGAGACCATACGTTTGGCACTGACTGCTGCAGAAACGGGGCATTTAGTATTTGCCACACTGCATACCAGCTCTGCCGTAAAGACAGTAGATCGTATTATTGATGTATTCCCAGCCGCTGAAAAAGATATGATTCGCGCGTTGCTCTCTGAGTCATTACAAGCTGTTATTTCTCAGACGCTTGTCAAATCACTCTCTTGTGGCCGTGTGGCTGCGCATGAAATAATGATTGCCACACCTGCCATTCGCAATTTAATTCGTCAAAATAAATTAGCGCAAATGTATTCTGCTATTCAAACGGGCGGCCAAAATGGTATGACCACTTTAGATGATTCACTTCAAACCTTAATAAGTCTCGATATAATCACTAAAGAACAAGCTAAGCGTCACGCGAAGCAACCTAATAGTTTATGACATCTGACCATAATATAGCCGCCGCATAAATAGCCGCCGCTTAATATGCCAGTTCTGATAGTTATATTGAAGGGTTAATCGTTAGCATCTATAAATAGGTAGTCTCTATAAGGTAACGCTTAGCTCTACTTAGCTGAGTTTCGACATTCTTCACTATCACATAGACCATACATAACCAGTGAATGACCAGATAGTTTGAAGCCGTGTTCTGCAGCAACTTTTAATTGTTCTTCTTCAATTCGAGCATTATGAAATTCGACAATTTTACCGCAAACATCACACACTAAGTGGTCATGGTGCTCTTCTTGGGTAATCTCAAACACAGAAAGATTGTTCTCAAAATTATGACGCTCAACAATTCCTGCCTGCTCAAACTGAGTGAGCACACGGTATACTGTGGCTAAACCGACATCCTCACCTTGCTCTATTAACGCTTTATACACTTCTTCAGCGCTCATATGATGATGTTCAGCGCTCTCTAATAGCTCAAGAATTTTGACACGGGGTAACGTAATTTTTAATCCAGCTTTACGTAAATCCTGATTTGTAAATTTCATTGTGTTCCCTATAGGTTATAATGAATATGCGAAAGTGCATTATGGGTGACATTAATGCAAAATTTAACTAAATAATCTCGTAAGTGGTAGGCAATTGCAAGTAATTGACGTATCATTTATCGAAACATTTCGATTGATTAATTATAACCCCTACTTTGTTAGATGCATCGATTTAATTGTAGTTCTTAACATATGATGGCTTTAAAATCTGACAGTCTTTAGACATGACAGTTTCGAAGTATGGTTATACTGAATATATTGTCGTAGTGGTTAGGGTATTAATCTATCCACGACAAGAATTCAAAGCATACAGTACTAAGATTTGGAATAACGTGTTAATACTAACTATAATTAACAGCAACTATAATTACCTGTGGTAGAGTAAACGGTCTTGAGTTAATATTCTTATTCGCTATAGACTCTAATCGCTAACTTAATCGTTAGCGTTATCAATGGATAATTTAAAAACGTGAAACTATGAAATCATTAAAATACTTTTTTTACCCCGTGGCTATTGCAACCACATTATCACTCTCTGCTTGTTCTATCTTTGGCGTTTATAAGATAGATTTGCCACAAGGCACGCCTATTACTCAAACACAAGCGCAGCAGATTCAACCAGGGATGTCGAAAAACCAAGTGCTTTATTTAATTGGTAGTCCTGCTCTGCGTGACACTCTTGCACCGAATCGCTGGGATTATATCTATGATTATACCCCAGGCACTTATGGTGAACGTGACGGTAAAAAAGTTATTCAAGATGCCAGTCAACATCTGGTTATATACTTTGATAATGACGATATTGTCACTAAGATTGAAGGCGTTGATACCTTACCTGTCACCAAATAATTCGCTTACTCGTTCACTCAGCAATTCTATATATAGTGGCCTAATGCCATTGCTATATTTTAGATGAGTTTGAGATTGGTAATGTCACCCATCGATAATTCAATCTTTGGTTCGAGTTGGTTTGAATAAGTTTTAAAGCTTATTACCTTACAAGATTTAGTCTTATTTAGTCTTATTTAGTCTTTATGCGGACTATTTAGGTAATAAGCTGTTTTCCTTTAATTAAGCCTATTAAAACTCATAAAGTCTATTAAACACTAATAGATTAATACTGACTATTGAGCATTAGCTCTTCTTTTACGCTTACGCATTGGGTCTATAGTCAGGGGTCGATATATCTCAATACGATCATGCGCCTGCAATATATAACTCAATAATTTCTTCTGCGAAAACACCCCTACACACCAGTGCTTATTGTCTATTTGAGTGTCATGACGGTGAGCATCACACCATTTATCTAATTCTGGATACTGTGCTAACCATCCTGCTAACGTTAATGCGTCAAGCAAATTGGTATCTTGAGGCACCTCAATTTCAAGATATACGTTCTCAATGGGTGTTGGTGCATAGGCTAAACTAATTGGTATTCTATCAACATTTGAATCACTGACATTGTAAGGACTGGCATTAGAAAGAGCCACATTTGAATCAGCCACTTTGATAGCCTGCTTTCTAATCTGTAACGCTACACCCTCATGATTCATGATAAAAACCAACCGACTACGGCTATCAAAATGAGTAGTGGTGCTAAGATACGAATGGCCACTCTCCACATGTTATAAATGCCTTCAGACTTAAAGTTTAAAGACTTACGCATATGACTAATTTTCATTTGCCAGCCTGAGAAAATCGCCAATACAAGAGCGCTGAGAATACTAAGCACGACCAGTATTATTACTAACGCGTGTGGCGAGGCAACTAATACCAATAATATTCCAATAACCATACTCACTGCCGTCGCTATCCCTATACCAAAGCGACCAAACTTAGTGGCAATCTGAGTACTCGCAAAGTGAATAAAATAGGCAGCCGCCGCCAATACCCCTAGTCCGTATATAATCGCTGGGATTGGGGTTAAAGCACCTGTACTGAATGTACTGAACATAAGCGCAATACTGCCTATCACCAGTTGGGTCAACCAAATCGGCAATACTGTCTTTGTGGCTATCTCTTTCGTATTACGACCTACTTCTGCACTGTGATTAGGATCTTTGCTAACGAGCGGATTATTAAACCAATATAGACCCGTCCCTACCCCAACACTGACTAAGGCTAAGGTCACTGCTCTCGCCCATTCACTAAGAGTGGGCTCAGTCATAACCAAGGCCAATGAAGACAAATGAGTCACCGCCCCGATGGCAAAAGCGATGGCGATAAGCACCAGTGAAACTACCAAACTGCCAGACCCGAGTAAACTCAATAAGGCTGCAATTACCATCAGAACAATGGCGAGTGCATAGCTTGGAACCTCAAAATTGATACCCAGCTCACGCATTGCTTCCAATAGATTAGCACTGATTGCATCAATACCTAAACCAGCAATAACCAAAGATAGCAAAACGGCTAACCACACAAAACTTCGCCATATCGTACTGGTATCTGCTTGTCGAGTGAGCTCCTGAATACCTTGCGCTGGAGTTTTTTGGCTGCGATGCGCAAGTCCAACTTCAGCATACAATAAAGGCAATCCTACGACCAGCATTGCTATAACCCACATCAGCCAAAAATCTAATTGACCTATTGGCATTGGCACAAACCAATGAAAGAGCAATAAGGGTAATAGTGCGGCAATAATAAGTGAGGCAAAACAATTTTGCATGCGAATGTCCACGGGTTAAATAATAGGTTAAATAAAGATACGTTGAATGACAATCTAACTGATTTTGAATCTGAAAATCAAATGTAATAAAGTATAGTTACTAAATCAATGTTTTAAACCTTTTATAGTCACTATAACAACAAAACCCCGATGAACGGGGTTGTAGTACACTAATTATCAGATCAATATCAATCAAAAGTAAGTTTAGTGAATAGCACTTACATACTGAGATAACATCTTAATGTCTTTATCAGAAAGTCTTGAAGCCACAACCTGCATCATGCCTTTATCACCTTCTTTGGCGCCATCATTTACGCGCATTTGATCTTTACTTACGTCATCTTCACGACCCGCAGCACGGAACATTTTTAACTGCAAACCAAGGTATTCAGCGTGTTGACCGCCAATACGAGGGAAGGCTGCGTAAGCATTACCAGAACCTTTCGGATCATGACACCCTGCACAAGCAATCACACCTCGTGTCTTATCACCACCCAAGAAAAGTTTGGTCGCCGCTGCGGTAGTCGCTGGATTACCAGCGAAGGCACCCCAAGGCTTTTGTTCTGAAAAATAGCCTGCCACGTTAGCAAGGTCTTGCTCTGATAAATTTGCAACCTGTCCCTGCATAATACCGTTAGTACGGTATCCTGTTTTGAAGTCTCTTAATTGCTTAAATAGGTAACGCACATTCTGCCCGGCAAGATTGGGCTGTGTCGGTACAACACTAATTCCAGTCATACCATGACAGGCAGCACAGGATGTTTCGACAATTTTTTGACCTGCCGCAACATCATATTTAGGAACAGTAATAACTGCATGTGCACTGAGACTGGCAATAAATAAGCTGGAGGCAACGAGCAATTTTTTCATTGTAGTTTAATCCTACTAAGTCTTTCAGGCGGTAGCTAAGTACTTATAACTCTGGTGCAACACTATTTGCTATCTTGTAACGTTAATATAAGTTCTAATTAGCTTTATGTAACTTAATCATGACTCACACTATTATAACAAATTAGCGCTAAGTTCAAGTTATAACGACTCACTGAGAATATTTGATGTCATTATTATATCAATAGTTTTGTAAAAATAGCTACCTATGAGTGACATATTAGTCAGTATAGATTGATATACCTTACAATTATTAGCCTTTAATTAAAAAAACCTTAGCATTACTAAGGTTTTTTTTAATATTATGACTTATAGGTCTACATATTAGTTTTTGGAACAATCATATAGTTATTATATTGAACTTATTAAGTATGACTATTTTGCCATATACTCGATTAATGCTGCATAATCTGCATTGGAACAGTCACTGCATAAGCCACCAGCTGGCATTTGCGGCATGCCATTTTTTACAGAGTTTACCAATGCAGGCATACCTTTTTGAGATTTAAGCTTATCCCAAACGGCTTTATCGCCCGTTTTTGGAGCATTTAAGGCCCCTGTGGCATGACAAGCGGCGCAACTGTCTTCATAACGTTGAGCCGTATCAGCATTGGCTAACAATGGCAAACTATTTAATAGCAACCCGATAACAAAGGGTGTTGCAACTTTTGTAAGTCTCATTTCGACTCTCCTTACCTCTGATATGCTCTAAACAGTAGAACAATCAAGGTATCATGCAATTGTTAGAATAAGGGTATTGCATCGTGCAAAGCATAATATACAAGATAACACGTTTGCATTTTAGTATACACTTATTCACTTAACTATATTATGGCGCTATTTAGTTAAATTTCAATATAAAGACTAAGGTTTTTTGTTGCTGATACTCACGTTGTCTGTTACGTTTTTGGTATCACTATAATTCATGCGTTTAAAGGCGTAACTTTAAACTGATATGTATGTTGATATAAATTCATTAAGTATCTATTGAAGGCGACCTCACTTAAGGGTATCACTCAATTTCCCATATCGATGTGAAATCTTACCTTTGAAATTTGTGCATTGACGATTTTTAAAAACGTAATAACAAACATTATGAGAATCAATTCATTCGCTGCGCCATTTTATCAAACTTATGTTAAAGTTTAAGTTATTAAAGTCAATAAATTGATTAAAATAATTTAATGTATTGAATACTCTTAACTTAGGTCATTATCATTAGTTGCAAAGACTCGTTATAATGAGGCGATTTATTCGCCTGTTGTCTTCTTATTTAAGTATTACGGCTAGCACTTATAACGACAAATAGTGCTATTATTTTATCTCACACAATTTAACAAGCATCATCTATTTGTTGTTAAAGTTATTTATTACCATACTTAAATTTTATAATAGGTTAAATAGCTGTCAGTTGTTTAAGTTTCATATTCTACACTCTTGTTTATCGTTCAAATTTTGAGACACCCTATGGCCAACACCTCCAAGACAAAAAAAACCAAAGCACCAGAATACATGGCCCCTGAGTCAGCCTCAGATTTATCACATTTGACACCCAGAAAGCGTTTGGAACAAACAGAATTTTTAATGTCTGCCCCCACTTTCAAGTTATGCCCACCGGATATTGGCTATGAAGTAGCGTTTGCTGGACGCTCAAATGCAGGTAAATCTTCAGCAATCAATGTATTAACCAATCAACGCCAGCTTGCTCGTTCTTCAAAAACACCAGGGCGCACGCAAATGATAAACTTCTTCTCTATCGGGAATGATCAAGCACGCTTGGTTGATTTACCAGGCTACGGTTATGCAGCCGTACCCGAAAAGATGAAACTGGTTTGGCAAACAGAACTTGAAGAATACTTGGTCTCTCGTGAAAGTCTGGCAGGCTTAGTACTTCTCATGGACAGTCGCCATCCTCTCAAGTTTTTTGATGAACAAATGCTGCGCTGGGCTAAAGATGGCGAGTTACCTGTGCATGTACTATTAACCAAGGCAGACAAGTTTAAGTACGGACCCGCCAAAAATATACTATTAAATACCAAACGTGAACTTGAAAAGATGGGTCTCCCTTTTAGTATTCAGCTTTTTTCGTCATTAAAAAAAGACGGTGTGGATGAGTTGGCTGAAGTGATGGGACGCTGGTTAAGAATTGATGGACAAACTACACCAATAAGCGAACACCCTTTAAATCAGCAACAACCTTAATCTTATACCTATAGTTTGTATTGTTATTAGAGTATCGCGCTTGGTTTGTCACGCTTGGTTTGTCACGCTTGATGCGCACGCAGTTACTTGCCTTGCTCTTTGTATTAACGACTGACGAAACAATTATCATATAGCACTTAACGAGCGACAAAATAGACCCAACATTAAGACAGACCGAAATGCACTATTGACAGTGGCTAGGCTTTCAGCTATTTAATTACTTTTAGCCCTTAATTTATTTTATAATGTCGCAACTAACTGATAAATGCTTGCCACTGGTGTCATGGATACAGACTGCTGGCATCATGCTTGACTGTGCATCAGACCCAAATATTTAAATTTGAAAGGTTATTAAACCTTATCTGTTTTACGTTCAAAACCACTGCTTTACTTTTAAAAACCCAAATATAGTATCACTTTAAATTTACACTAAATTTTTGTTTTAACTCAATATATAAGACGGCATATATGACTGATTCAACCCCTTCAACAACAGAGTATCCAGACTACAAAGACACTTTAAACCTCGCTGATACCGCCTTTCCAATGCGCGGAAATTTAGCCAAACGTGAACCTGACTGGCTTAAAGCTTGGGAGGCGGATAATGTCTATACCAAAATTCGTCAGGCAAAAGCAGGACGTAAAAAATATATTTTGCATGATGGTCCTCCGTATGCGAATGGTCAAATCCACCTTGGTCATGCGGTCAATAAAGTACTAAAAGACATTATTATTAAATCAAAAACGTTATCAGGTTATGACGCGCCTTATGTGCCAGGTTGGGACTGTCATGGTCTACCTATTGAGCAAAAAGTAGAGGCCAAAGTCGGTAAAGTCGGTCAAAAAGTTTCTGCTACTGAGTTCCGTGGTTTGTGCCGTGACTATGCTAGAAGCCAAATCGAAATGCAAATGGCTGACTTTAAGCGTCTAGGTGTCTTCGGTGACTGGGACAATCCATATCTGACGATGAACTTCCATCAAGAAGCCAATATCGTACGTGCCTTAGGGAAAATCTATGCCAATGGCTATGTAACCCGCGGTATGAAACCAGTGAACTGGTGTCTTGATTGTGGCTCCTCGCTTGCCGAAGCAGAAGTCGAATATGAAAATAAAACGTCAGATGCCGTCTATGTGTCATTTGAAATCGTTGAGCCATCAAAGCTTTTCTCTGCGGGCAACTTAGATAGTAGTGCCAACAATAGCGCTGATAAAACCTATGCCGTTATCTGGACGACCACCCCTTGGACACTACCTGCCAACCAAGCGATTACCGTTAGTGCTGACTTTGACTATAGTATTGTCAAAACCAACAAAGGCAACCTTATCTTAGCGACTGATTTGGTTGACCATGTTATAGAAACCCTTGGCTTGGACAATGAGGGTACTCTCACGACAATAAAAGGCGCAGATCTTGAGCTTATAAAAGCTCAACACCCCCTGTTAGAGGATCGTCAAGTACCAATTATCTTGGGGGATCATGTGACCACCGAAAGTGGTACAGGTCTGGTGCATACAGCACCTGCGCATGGTGCTGATGACTATGTGGTTAGTTTGCGCTATAACCTACCCACAGTAAATCCTGTAGGCGGTAATGGGGTCTACTTAGACTCTGCGCAAATCTTCGTCGGTGAGCATATCTATAAAGCACAGCCAAAAATCATCGAAACCTTGCATGATAGCGGTCATTTACTGAAGCATTATAAAATGGAGCACAGCTATCCACATTGCTGGCGTCATAAGTCGCCTATCATTTTCCGTGCCACACCTCAGTGGTTCATCCGTATGGATCATGAGGTCAACGAGGGTGGCAATACGTTAAGACAGCAGACGATGCAGGACATTCCAAATGTCACTTGGACGCCAGCTTGGGGACAAAACCGCATCGAATCTATGGTTGAAGGTCGCCCAGACTGGTGTATCTCACGTCAGCGCACTTGGGGCGTGCCCATTCCGTTCTTTATTCATAAAGATACCGATGAGCTACACCCTAATACGCTTGAGCTGATGGAAGACATTGCACAGCTTATCGAAAAAGGCGGCGTAGAAGCTTGGTTTGAGACCGATGCTGAGCACTTTATTGGTGAGGATGCTAAAGAGTACGTTAAATCAAATGACACCCTTGATGTCTGGTTTGACTCAGGGACCACTCATTTTGCAGTACTCGGCCAAGATGACAACTTAACCAATCCTGCGGACATGTATTTGGAAGGGTCTGACCAGCATCGTGGTTGGTTCCAGACATCACTACTGACGTCAGAAGCCATGTACGCTAGAGCCCCTTACAAACAAGTGCTGACTCATGGCTTCGTTGTCGATGAAAACGGCCGTAAAATGAGTAAGTCACTGGGTAATATTATTAATCCACAAGACGAAATCAACAAAACGGGCGCTGATATGCTACGTATGTGGATTGCGTCCAGTGATTATCGTTATGAGATGAACGCCGGTAAGCAAGCCTTTAAAGGGGCGACTGATATGTACCGCCGTATTCGCAATACAGTGCGCTTCTTATTGGCGAATACAGATGACTTTGATCCTGCTAGCAACAGCTTGCCAATGAATGAGCTGGTCAGTCTTGATAAGTACATTATGCTACGAGCCCAAAAAGTTCAACAGGACATTATCACCGCTTACGATGCTATGGACTTCCACCAAGTTACCCAGCAAGTGACCGCCTTTTGTTCACAAGACTTAGGTGGCTTCTATTTAGACATCATTAAAGACCGTCAATACACCACTATGGAAGATGGCATGCCGCGTCGCTCTGCGCAGACGGCCTTATATCATATCGCCCATGCTCTGCTACGCTGGATATCCCCAATCTTGAGCTTTACGGCACAAGAAGCGTGGGAAGCCTTACTGAAAGACTCTGCCACAGGCGACAATGCTTATATCTTTACTCAAGAGTGGTATGAGTTACCAAGCTTTGAGATGTCCACCCTTACTGAGGCTGATTGGGCACGAGTGTTAGAAGCTAAAGACGCCATTAACAAAGTGATTGAGACCGCTCGGGAAGAAAAGCGCATCAATGCCAACCTATCTGCCGCTGTCACTATCTATGCGAATGGCGAGATTTACGATAGCTTGGCGAAGCTTGAAGATGAACTGCGCTTTGTATTAATTACCAGTTCAGCATCGCTTGAAACACTCTCAGGCGAGCAAGGTGATGAAACTGACATAGACAATCTTCGTGTTACTGTCAGCTCAGCTAAAGGTGAGAAGTGTGTTCGCTGTTGGCATGTGCGTGACGATGTTAACACCAATCCAGAATATCCAGGTATTTGTAAGCGCTGTGCTATAAATATCGCTGGACCAGGCGAGGTTCGTCACTATGCCTAATCAATCCAGTGATAACAGCACCCTTTCAGACAACACACTGTCAGACACTTTAGGCGATAAGGATCAGATCGCACCGGCATATGCCACAGCGACGCCTAGCCTATTTAAGCGCCCAAAGTTGGTACCCAATCGTGGACGAGCACTATTGTGGTACCTTCTTGCGCTATGTGTGATTGGTTTGGATCAATGGACGAAGTGGCTGGCGACTACCCACCTCAATTATCATGAGCCGGTACCTGTAATAGAGCCGGTCTTAAACTGGACTTTGGCCTACAATTATGGGGCAGCGTTTAGCTTTTTGGCGGATCAAGGGGGGTGGCAAAAATGGTTCTTTGCTGGACTATCACTCGTAATGTCAGTCTTTTTAATTATTTATCTGACCCGCGCGCCGCGTCAAGCAAAGCTGTTAAATATTGGCTTGGCCCTGATCCTAGGTGGTGCCATCGGTAATTTGATAGACCGTTTACGCATTGATAAGGTGATAGACTTTATCCATGTACATTACATGGATGTCTGGCACTATCCTATTTTTAATATTGCAGATATTGCCATTTGTGTAGGTGTGGCGATAGTCATTATTGATATGCTTTTTTTTGAAGGCAAACGCAACGAGAAATATCAATCTTAATCGCTGTAAAATTTGTCAGTTACATTAATAGCTTCTTACGATATAACAAATTACGATAAAACAAAGCCCGTTTTTAAACGGGTTTTGTTTTTATATGCTTCATTATTTTTTGAAAACTTGTTTTATATGCCTCTTGTATTAATAGGCCTCTTGTAAAAGCCTCTTTATATCCCGAGTATATAATTAAACGTTGGAAATGTCACCGCCAACGATCACATATAATAGCCCTGCCATATTTAACACCACTGTCAAATAATACATCACTCTAAAATCAGGCTTTTGCGTTTTATGTCGTAAATAATTTTGAGCAACCATGGCACCCACCCAGCCGCCAAGTAAACTCAAAATATGTAAGATTTTTTCAGGCACACGCCACTGACCTAACTTTGCTGCCTTCTTATCTTTGGCATATATCAAATAGGTCAGCGCCCCTATAACCCCATACCAAATAAATAGTAATAATGGAAGATTACCTTTAACTGTCAATACTGCTAATACAATATAAAACCCCAAGGCTATTAATAATTGATTCTTATTTTTATCTTGGAAGCTAACTTGACGCCTAGCGTGCTTTCGCAAATTTTTTTTCATCATATTCTCATTGAAAATCAAACCTATTACGACACCATTTTAGTATTTTGTAGCGGGTTGTTATTTTAAAGTGGCTCACGTTTACCAATATAGCAGACTTGTATATCCTCTTTATCACCACCATCTAATAATCAAGCTTACAGCCCTTAGTTACGCAATACTGTATTTTTTATACAAACAAAGGGTTGCTTAACAACTAGCAAACTACAGTTTTAATATCCTTGATTTGTTATTATCGCCCTAACTTAAATATAGACCTTAATTAAACTCTGTTCATTAATAAAACGATGAATAATCATAGCATCTTACTGAACTCTATGGCTGGACTCTATGGAAAATACAGAACAAAAAGCATTTAAAGTAGGCATTATTGGTGGTGGCGTTGCTGGATCAACGATTGCCATACGCTTAGCAGCCTTAGGGGTACAAACTTACCTGTTCGAAACAAAGTCCAGCTTGATTGACGGTCCTCCGATGTGTCATTTACACGCTGGTGGCAACTTATATCGCGAAATTCCTGATGAGGATTGTGTTGCACTGCTTAAACAATCGATCGATATGCTTAGAATGTATCCCTATAGCATTGATGTGCGTCCCACAGTGATCGCTATTCCTAAGCGTGACGATGGCAATCCAGAAGATTTATTACCTCGCCTTGAGCTTTTGACAGAAGAATATCGTCAATTGATAGCGCTAGATTCAGCCAATAAGGTATTGGGAGATCCAGAAGATTACTTTCATATGTATGACCGTGAAGAGCTTGAAACTTTAATAACCCATCAAAATAACAGTGGGACAAACCAGCCAAAAAGTACAGATGATTGGGTGTTACAGGCGGCGCAGCATTTGGATTTAGACAAACTAAAATTTCCTATATTTGCAGTGAACGAATATGGCTGGAATATTTTTCGTCTGGCAGCATCCGCACAAGCAGCGCTAAAAGGTTATTCAAATGCACATTTGTTGCTGAATACCAAAGTGGTTAATGTCTCTATGAGTAAGGCATCTAAATACAATGGTACGACTTCAAAGCAGGAACTAGATGAATTAGCCGAGGCTAAACAGTGGCAGATCAATTACATCACGTATACAGATACTTTGCCGTCACATGACAGCCAACCCGACGACAGCAACGCGCTTGAACAGTCTATTCAGGTCGATTACTTGATCAACGCATGTGGCTTCAAAACGGGAATTATAGATAATATGGTCGGCGTGCCTGCGCAGCGCATGGTCGAATTTAAGGCCTCATACGTTACTGAATGGCACAATAATGCTAATTTGGATACCGCAACAAACCTACTGCCAGAAATTATCATTCATGGAAAGCGTGGCACCCCCCATGGCATGGTACAACTGACGCCTTATCCAGATGGGTTCTATCAAATTCATAGTATGAATAACGCGGTAACTTTATTCAATGATGGTCTTGTGGCAACCAGTCATGGCGATGCACAGCCGAAGCTTAAGCCGACTTATCTCGATTATATTGAGGAAGGATGGAATCCAACGACGCTACATCAACGCAGTCAAAGAGCCATCGACCAAGTCAGTGAGTTTGTGCCTAAGTTTGCTTCTGCAAAGCCAACCGATAATGCGCTCTATGGCGGTCAACAAATTCCAGGTGAAAATGACACCTTACGTGTCGCTGATGTGCGTCTTTATCCTGAGCTGCATTATGCAAGGGCTGAAAATGTAAAGGCGTCTTCAGCATTAGAAGCCTCTGACGATATTGTCACAGAACTTGAGCAACAAGAGCTTATTACGGTTCAGAAGCAACAAATAGAGGCACGCCAGCATCATAAATGGGCTTATTTGCAACATATTACTAAGCATGATATTGATAGCATTGCTAAAGATTTGGCGCAACAACGTGCCTTTCCCTTGCCCATGTCGGGCGTTGTTACGCCTTTTCAATCTGCCGTATGACTTAATGAGGCATATGGGGTAAAAGTTTAGTTTAGTGCCGTAACGTATATGCTGCGAGCAGAAGGTGTCATCAAACTCTACGAATCGCCTGATTCGTTTTTATACGGTGCTATATTTTATGGGTGGCTACGGAATCTTGAATTTGCACATATTTATTTAACAGCGCAATTGCAGACTCAATATCGTTACAGACCACTAATCTCTCTAAGTCCTCAGGTTTCATAAATCCTTGTTCAGCCGTATGCTTCAAGTGTGCTATTAATGGGTCATAAAACCCATTAATATTTAAGATAATCATCGGCTTTTCATGTTGATACAATTGGCGCCACGTGGCAATCTCCATGATCTCCTCTAAAGTGCCTAGACCACCAGGTAAAGTAATAAAGGCATCGGCATACTCCGCCATAATGGATTTACGCGTGTGCATTGTATCGGTTAAATGTAGACGAAATAAGCCTTCATGGGCAATTTCATGATCTAACATAAAGGTCGGAATCACACCCACCGCGGGTGCTCCTCCTGAGATAACGGAATCCGCTACAGCGCCCATCAGACCAATACTGGCGCCTCCATACACTAAGCCCAGATTATTATTAGCCAGTGCAGTACCCAGTTCTCGAGCAGCCGCTTCATACACAGGGTCTTTGCCTAATCGTGAACCGCAATAAACAGCAACCAGAGGTTGATTAATCGTTGATTTGTCCACTACCTGACTGACATTTTCAACGTCTTTACTAGTGATCGTAGTATAGCTTGATTGAGATTTTTTAGAAGTTGAACGCGTTGTGTTTCCAGAGAACGTTGGGGATTGTGTCATAAATAAAAACCACCTGAATTGTTAAAAAGTAATCGTTTATAAAATATTGACCCTATAATAAGTCATTAATTGTAAATCATTGTGCGCTATCTATAATAGCTTATATTAGCCGCTATAAAGATAAACACTTGTATAGATAATTTTTAATGACGTTTGATTTAGTTTACAGTACTTGTATGATACGCGTATGAAGATATGAATAAAGTGCTAAAAAAACAATGAATGGTGCGGCGTGAGTTCATGCTACTAAACTTTAATTAAATTTCCTATGATAGGATCCTATTAGACTCATTTATCGCTACGCGCAAGCATATTAGACAAGGCCGTCCCCATGACACATGACAATAAGACTTCAAACCAAGCAGATAAATTAGAAAAACCAGACCCTACAGGATATACACCCGCCACACTCACTATTATTACTGAACGCAACCAACCTTTGACGGCGAGTTTGTATCTTCCAAGGGGCGATGAGCAAGACGATGTTGCCAGCATTCAGCATGCCATTATGATCGCTCCTGCCACTGGCATAAAGCGTCAATTCTATAACAGTTTCGCAACTTATTTAGCAGAAGAAGGATTTGCGGTTATTACTTATGACAATGAAGGTATTGGCGATTCCTTAAACTGTCCCCTTCAAAAATGTGATGCATCATTAATCAGCTGGGGGCGTCATGATGCCACCGCCGTTTTAGACGCCCTACAGCAAGAGTTCCCAAATGCAAAATATCACCTTATAGGCCATAGTGCTGGGGGTCAGTTAATCGGCTTAATGCCAAACTTTCAAGCCTTATCATCGGTAGTGAATGTGGCCTGTTCATCAGGACGTATCAAAAATATGGACATGCCATTCAAAGCTAAAGCTATTGTATTTATGGACGGCGCTATTACCTTAGGTAATTTAATATTAGGTTACACGCCCACTGATAAATTTGGTATGGGTGAACCTTTACCACGTGGTGTCGCCAAGCAGTGGAGAGATTGGTGCAATGGTAAAGGCTATGTCAAAACTGCGTTTGGTAAGACCATTTTTACCCATTATTATGATGAGTTTTCAGCGCCTTCGCTTTGGTTAAACTTCACAGATGATGACATTGCGAATGCTAAAAATGTCGATGATATGTTGGCCGTCTTTCCTGCTATGCCCGTTGAAAAACGTATGATAAATCCGATGGATATGGGACTGAGTCATATTGGGCACATGACGTTTTTTAGTCGCCAAACTTATGCTACGGCGCCACAATTATGGCACATGGCAACAGACTGGATTTTAAATCACACCAATTAGAATGTGTTAAAGCTTAAGTCTATAGGGCTACTAATGTAGAACCCTTACTTATTAGTTTCAATCACCTCTGCCATTCTTTTTTGCAATGCTGAATATAATGAGGGCGTCATATTAGGTATGTTTGCTAGCATCCACTTAACATAACTTAAGGGAACATCCTTTATCATACGTCCTTTATATTTCCCGAATGGCATCTTAGCAATAGGTTTGGCCGTATTGGATAGGTTATGCAACGCCTCAAAATCCGTGGGATCAAGCTCTAAACGCTCACAGCACGCCTTGTAAAGTAGATAACACATACGGGCATCGCCTAAGGCATCATGAGCGGCAGCGGTCATTTCAGCAGCGTCATCCTTACCGATTAGCTGCTCTATACACTTAGACTGAGAGTATCCAATCCACTCTGGAAAAGCCACTCTTGCAAGTCTTACGGTACAAATAAGCTTTACATCAGGACGACCAATAACTCCCCAATCAAAGCGAACATTATGACCTATTAAGTAGTCGCTTAAGTCAAATTTATCTAACTCAAATGGGGGCAGTCCCACCACGTCAGCATCGGTAATCCCATGTATTTTAGTCACAAAAGGCGAGATTGGACGCCCACTATTGAAGTAGGACATCCATTCATAGCCTGTCTTAACATCAATAGTCGCGACCTGAATAGGTCTAGGGTCTCGCCCTTGATCGGTTTCTGTATCTATGACTAAAGCGTTAGTCTCTGGTGCTGGTTTCAACATAATAGTTTGTCTTTATCGCTCTTTCATTCATTTTGATGCTTCGTTGAGAAATCTTGTTATACTCTTACTCACTCAATTAAAGCATAAACACCCTAATATGACTATAGAGAAACTGCACCCTTGGGAAGATTATAAACGTCCTTTTGTCAGAGACTTAGCGTTTGCGCTCGCCTGTCCAAATATTCTAAATGAATGGGTTGCTCCCGACAAAAACGTGGTGGCGCCGAAAATATTCGTTCATTCTTCTAAATTTTGGCATCTACACTATCAAAACTATGCAGCACGTCTTCATGAATTAGATACGACCACCGCCTATCAAGACTTAACCCGCTATTTAATGTCGCGACCTAGTCCCTATCGACTGGGCTTTCACTTTGAGGGGCTGGTGCATTATTGGTTGGAAGATGGGCATCGATTGGGTCTTCATCCCTATCAGGTCTTAGCGCATAATATTCAACTATACAATGGCGCACAGACTACAGGTGAGCTTGATTTTATATTACGTAATCAAGAAACCGATGAGGTGGAGCACTGGGAGCTTGCTATAAAGTTCTATTTGGGTGCTCCACCCTATCACTTCGCAAACTGGGTGGGTATCAATTCACGCGATAATCTTGAACGCAAACTCATCCATATGCAGACCAAACCTTTTCGCAGTGTCTGGATTGATTTGGATTTTTATGACAAAGTTAAGATCGACAAACGCTACGTGGTTATGAAGGGACGGTTTTTTAGACCCAGTAATCAAACCTTTTCACGCCCGCAGTGGCTTGAAAACAACTTTCCAACTCATGTTTGGCATTCGATCAATAGTCGTCAAGATTTCGAAGCATTACAGATGCCAAACCTGCGTCCCGCTCACTATATAGAATGGTTTACCCATCGTCCTTTTTACGACGCTAACTTTATCAAAAAATCATCACCGATCACTCTTAATCCTCAGCTTGATCCAAAACTTAAAAGAGAAGAGCTGCGCCGCCGTCGTAACCGCTTAGCACATTGGCCTTATACGCCGTTAACCTATGAGGATATTGATACCAATTTATATATGAATAACGGAGAGCCTGTTGTTTTGGTTAGCAATGGTCAGTAAGCTGATATGATAAACATTAAAAAATTAAAAAGGCTTTAATACATCTATTAAAGCCTTTTTAGAGATTTCAAACAAGATGGGTGCCACTACGTTAGACTTAACGTACGACGCGCCAGACACTGACCTGACCAGATTTGGTTTGTGTTAATAAGTAATTAGATTGCGAGGTTAGCTTATTAATCGGACCTTTGGTCTGAGCACGACTGACAATACGGCCATCTTGAGGGGATAAGAAATGTACTACCCCCTCTAAATCACCGATAGCAATATAGTCTCCAACACGTTCAGGATTACTGAGTTTACGATACGCTAACGCCTCATTTTCCCATAATAACTCACCGGTATCACGACTATAAGCTTTAACTGAGCCATCTAGCGTCGTTGATATTACCGCATTGTCAGTAACTGCCAAACTGTTTTTACTGGCCGCTTCTGACAAAAAGCGTATTTGACCACTTGCTAGATCCACCCCCAGCAGCTGTCCACTATAGCTTACTGCAAACAATTTACCTCGATCTATGGTTGGCGTACCGTCAATATCAGTCATACGTTGGATTTCACTAGCACCAGAGGGGATACCCACACGGCGGTTCCACTTAGGAATACCGGACTCAATTTCTACCGCATGAAGACGACCGTCAGCACTCGCAATAATAGCTGTCTGATTGTCCAATAGTGTTGGGCGAGCACTACCCCGCACACTTATACTTGGTGTCTGAGTAGCAAACTGCCAAATAATACCCCCTGTTTGTAACGACAAGCCATGCATAATGCCATCGTTGCCAGACAACACGACACGATTGTTATGAATTAACGCGGGAGACAAAACAGTACCGTTAATAGGAGTCTGCCATTTGATACTGCCATTACTGGTATTAATGGCAATGACCCGCGCTGATTTAGTGGTGACTATTGCAGTTTGACTCGCACTATCAAAGGCGACGCCGCCAAGGATATCTTCATCAAGATTAACGCTCCATAATGCCTTTCCATCAAGGCTATAGCTTTCAACTTGACCTGAGCTTGAAGCGGCAACAATCTGATTGCCATCAAACCCGACTTCAAATCGATTGACATCTGACAGTTTAGAGCGATTATTTAAAGAGGTTTGAAAGACAGGTTGAACCACATTAACGGACTGTTCTAGCTTCACAAGCTTTGTAGGTTCATGAACCTCAGGTTTAATCGACTTTCCACAAGCCGATACTAAAGCGATAGAAGCACATAGAAGTCCTATTTTAGACACCTTTACCATCGCTTTCAATTGGGGGTGATTTGTTGTGTTGTTATACATAGTTGAATAGCTCAATCAGGTTAAAAGTCATAGCACACTTAACAGTTTATTTAGCAAGCACTAATCTTAAACAGTGTGTATGTGGTTATAAATACGTTCTTTTGGAAATTTTCTAATCAACTCATGCTAATCATCTACAGACTGTTAATCACGATTAAGAAAATTCCTATTTAGAGAGTTATTCTGCTGTGCTTTGTGTAACAGCTTCCTCAGAATTACCTTGAGCCAAGTCTGTACCATTGCTATCTTCTACTGCCGATTGTTGTTCAGGTGCTGTCGATTGTTCTTCAGGCATATTAACAATTTGCGGAGGTAGCTCAATCGGCTCAGGGTTAATTCCTAAACTTTCCAATTTTAGACGAAGCAAAGGACGCTCCTCTACACGCTTCGACAATAAACTCCAAGCATTTTTATAAGAGCGAATGGCTTTTTCTTTATCTTTTTGAGCCATATAAATGTCACCTAACAGCTCTTGTTGGCTAGCCTCAAAAGCGACAGGAACATCTTTTGACGCTTGCGTCATCGCCTCATCCACGTTACCACTATCTAGCAATACTGTTGCATAACGTAGTTGGGTAATAGAGTGCAGTCCAGAATCATGAAGCTCAATCTCCATCGCTTTCTTTAAAGACTCTAGTGCGACGTCATTATCATTCGCATCTACCGCATTGCGCGCTTTAATCATGAGCGCCTGCCACGCATAAACAGTAGATCCATGCTCTGCTACTAGTGCATCAATATCTGCATTAAGTTTGTTTAGGGCTTCAGCATCAGGTTCTGGCTGATTTAGTAGGGTGTCATTCGCGGTTTCAATAGCGGTAAACTTATCTGCAGCGACTTCATCAGCTTTGATCCCTGAACCTTGAAAATAGGTCCATCCAAAATATCCTACTAATGCGAGAAGTATAGCACCGATGATATAGACAGCAGACTGTTTAAGCTTCTCCATCGACTGTGAGTCATCATTGGGGATATTTTGCTGTGGTGACGTGGGACTAGGACGTTTTGCCATAAATCTACCTAAAAGTTATTCGCAAATATTATAAAATAAAATTATCTACCTGATGTAGCCACTGCTTGTCTTGATTAGACTGCTCACCGGTTTCCATTGTTTTAACACTAATGGTATCGTTTTCTACTTCATCTTGAGCCAAGATGACAGTCAGTTTAGCACCTGATTTATCTGCTTTTTTCATTTGTGACTTTAAGCTTGACGCACTGGACATCTTAACACGTAAATCTAAGCGTGCCTCTCTTAATGACTGAGCATATAACAGTCCATGCTCATAGACATCGGGATGCGCAACCACAAAGACATCACAAGCTTGAGTTTCTTGCATAGGATTGACTGCCTGTACCAACAGTAGTAGACGCTCAAGCCCCATCGCAAAACCAGCAGCAGGGTCTGACTTGACAGGTTTATTGCCCGTCTTACCTATTGATTTTAGTTGACCAATCAGTCCATCATAGCGTCCGCCCGCACATACGGTCGCTTGAGATCCTAACTTGTCTGTTACCCATTCAAATACTGTTTTGTTATAGTAATCCAGACCACGTACCAACTTTGGATTAATCACATAATCGATATTTAACGCTTTAAGATAAGCTTGCAATTGGTCAAAGTGGGCTGTCGTCTCCTCCCCTAAGAAATCTGCCAAACGAGGGGCATCTTCCAATATGGCCTGTGTATTCACATCTTTACTGTCTAAAATACGCAGTGGGTTGGTGGTTAATCGGCGCTGACTATCACTATCGAGCTGATCTTTTTTATCGTTTAAATAGTTAACCAGTGCTGCACGATAGGCTTGTCGCTCTTCAATCTCACCTAAACTATTAATCTGTAATGTCAATTCGTGGTCAATACCCAAGCGCTTCCACATCATATGAGTCATAGCGATTAGCTCTGCCTCTACATCGACATGCTCACTCCCAAAGGCTTCCACCCCTAACTGATGGAATTGGCGATAACGTCCTTTTTGCGGTTGTTCATAGCGGAACATAGGACCGATATACCAAAGCTTAGGACTATCGCCACGCAGTAGATTATGTTCGATAACAGCACGAACTGCTCCAGCCGTCCCCTCTGGACGAAGGGTGATAGGCGTCGGTGGATCAGACTTATCCGTAAAGCTGAACATCTCTTTTTCCACGATATCAGTCGCATCACCAATGGCTCGGGCAAATAACTGAGTTTCTTCAACAATAGGTAATCGAATCTCTTCATAACCAAATTGATCGAGTACCTCACTAAGTGTGCTTTCTAAACGGCGCCAATAACTGCTTGGCTGACTGCTTGAGGTCGGTACATGTAAAATGTCATTAAACCCTTTGATTGATTTGATCATACTTTTTGCCCAAATATTTTTAAGTAAAGCAGTTTATCATAGTAATGAATTACTGGTCGTAAGCCACAGGACTATAAATGACGTATAGGACAGTTGTTTGTAATCTGTTTTATAGTGACGTATTATCAGTTACGTCATATCAGTCCATTGGATAATCAACGACTCAGATACTTGTCCCTTTACTACCATCCACACGTAATATCTCATTGGCTGCTTGCTTTTCAGCCTGTGCCACGCGTTCACGTACCATTTTTTCGATACTTTCAACCAGTGTCGACGTCTCGATTAAATGGCTTTTTTGCCCTTCTTTATAGACCAATGAATTTGGCGACGCCCCTACCACCCCAATATCTGCTTCTTTAGCTTCACCAGGTCCATTTACCTTACAGCCAATGACTGATACATCCATAGGAATCCGCACATCTTCTAATCGCGCTTCCAATTCATTCATTACTCGAATAACATCAAACTCTTGACGGGAGCAGCTTGGACAAGCGATAAAGTTAATGCCATTAGCACGAATATTAAGCGACTTAAGAATATCAAAGCCTACCTTAATTTCATCTTCAGGCTCAGCGGCTAATGAGATACGAATAGTATCGCCAATACCCTCTAATAATAAGCCACCTAATGCAATAGCAGACTTCACTGTCCCTGTTCGAAAGATACCTGCCTCTGTTACCCCTAAATGCAGAGGGTTATCAATTTGCGCAGACAGTAAACGATACGCGTCTAAGGTCAAAAAGACATTACTGGCTTTCACTGATACTTTATATTGATCAAAATTTAAACGGTCTAAAATATCGATGTGGCGCATGGCAGATTCAACCATCGCCTCGCCTGTCGGCTCCTTATATTTACGTTGTATCTCTTTTTCCAAAGAGCCGGCATTCACCCCGATACGGATAGGAATATTATAATCGCGGGCACAGGCAACCACTTCTTGTACCTTGGCATCATTACCGATATTACCAGGATTAATACGTAGACAGTCGGCACCTGCGGCAGCGACGGCAAGAGCAATTTTATAATCAAAATGCACGTCAGCTATCAGCGGAATATCTACTTTTTTTCTAATTTCAGCGAATGCTGCGACCGTATCCATTGTGGGTGTTGATACACGCATCATATCAGCGCCTGCATCAACGCAGCGTTTAATTTGTGCAACGGTTGCATCGACATCACAGGTATCAGTATTGGTCATACTTTGAACACTGATTGGTGCATCACCACCGACTGCCACATCACCGACAAATATTTTTTTTGTTTTACGACGTTTTATTGGAGAGGGAGTTGACATAAGGATTCTCAGTTGACTGCAAGAGTATTGAAGACATGAAGACTTGCTTGCTTATACTTTTTTTAATGACTTGCTTGCATGGTAATCTAAAAACATGATAATCGAATGAATAGTTAAACTAATAACGGACAAACTTCAAAAGATACGTTTAGATTATGGGGCTAAACTAAAATCCGCTCTATTATTCTGAGCAAATTGAGTTAATTCAACAGCTTCATTATTCAGATCTAGATCAACATTTGAGACCTTTTCAATTTGAATTTGAAAAGGTGGTTGTCCCGTAAGTTTATAACCACCGCGCGGCTGCTCACCGGATAATAAGGTTTTACCTGTCGCATCTACCACTTTCAGGTCTGTATTGTTGCGCACCCAAAATTCCAAGTTCGAAGGCTCTGCATTCGCGGTTACCGTGTCAATAGTGCCCAAATCTAATGCTGAACCACTATTCGTCAAACTACTACCTGAGTTATTGATAGCACTACCGGTGCTCGTCGTTGTGGTATTCACAGCCGCGCCGGCAGACTGTTCACTATCTGACAAATCATCGACCAAGTCAGTATTGTTTGGATCATCTACCGTTGCGTCTTGAGCATTGGATACGGTGCGAATTAAAAATACTGCCAGTATGATTAAACCGATTAAACCCAGTACTAATAAGGGGTTGATACGGATTGAACGCTTACCTTCACGTTGCAGTGTACCCATAGGTTTGAGCGGTGACTCAATATCATCAACGCTTTTTCTTTTGAGTTCATCAGGATAATTGCGATTAAAGCTCTCAACAATTTGATCCGGATCTAACCCTAAAAACTTGGCATAATTAATGACAAAGCCACGCGAAAATGCCACTTGGGGTAAGGCTTTAAAATCTTCAGCTTCAATGGCTTCAAGATGACGTCGCAATATGAACAACTCACCAGCCACATCATCTAAGGATAGATTTTTATGAATACGAGCCTGTTTAAGCCGATTACCAAATGAGCCTACATTTTGATTGGATGTATCAGGTCTAAGCGTTGACGAGTCTTTATTATCTATGTCCATGATGCCTCTGGGTTAGGAATCCAAACTTTTAGCTGTTTATCTATTGATTACAATTTTACGCCATAAAGTATTATAAATTCTAGCATTTGTAAAATGTGCAAAATAGAAAAAACGTCCTAAAAGCGGTCAATAAGGTGGTATGTTACGTTATAAATTCTAATGAAACCGTTTAATACAAACTATTAAAATGGTGTCAACTAAAAGGGCTATAATTTAAATAGTTACAATCTATATGCATACCGTTTAAATGTCCATTATTAAAAGTAGAAAATAACAGTATAATTTCTTTTATTCATTTTTTATTCATTATGAGCTTAGCAGCATGAAAAAGCCTTAGGTCGTGTGGAACATTCGCAAATTAGCACTGCTGATAGCTAAAATCGTTCCAGACTAGGCGCAAACTGACGCTAATGTCTAGACCTTGGCTAGGTTTGTAACAACGTCTGGGGCGATTTTAGTATCAGCCCTGAGAACGGATTAAGCGAAGCACTGCTTTGCCCGTTCGCAAGGCGAGAGCTATGGTCGAGTGAGGGCGGGACTCTTTTTTGCCAATATATGGCGAAATTTTCTAACTTAGAATGACTAAGCTTCAAAAATTTCACTGCATATTGACTAAAAAATAGTCTCCGCCAGTGCCATGGTCGAATGTTCCACACGCCCTAGTTAAAATACCACTAAAACTTATCATAAACTATCTAATCTAGTGCCTTGAGCGACAATACGTGGATAGTTGTTCACATTATCGCCAACAATCAGCATCAATTCATGATATAAATTTCGCGCTTGAGCAACTTTGTCACTATTAATCAGTAAATCAACCAACTCAATATGCGCCAATAAATTATGACGGTCACTTTCAAGCACTCTTACAAAAGCTTGGCTTGCAAGCTGTTGATCATTATTCTTTAATGCTGTGACACCTAAATTTTCTAACGCTTTAATCCGTCCTGAATATCCAAGTGTAGACCCAGCGATTTGAAAATGGTCGATAGCCGATTCATAGCGACCTAAATTTGATAAATAAACGCCATAATTATTATGCGCTTGCATAAACGCAGGTTCAATCTGAATCGCTTTTAGAAAATAAGCTTCAGCCTTCTCTATATTAAGCTCACTGCCTTCTCTCTGCAACAGTAGGCCCATCATATCATAGGCTGGCGCATAGCTTTTATGCGCCAAAAAGGCTTTTTCTAATTGCTGTTTGGCCTCATCTAGCTGATTATTAAGCAGGTACTGAGCTGCCATTTGAGTCCTAATCCTAGCAGCTTCTATAGCGCGCGGGTTAGCTGATAGCTGCTGATAGCTTAGGCTATCCATATTACGGTAAGAATATCCCGTCTCATGACTAGATTGACAGCCCATCATCAAAATGCAGATTAATAATGAACCCGTTATCAAAAAACCAGCAGTGACAGACAAGTGAGTAGTCAGACTCACTGTCAGATCATGGCTCTCATGGCTCACCCCTACAAATGATGGCGAATTTACACCATTCGCTTTATGAATCAGCTGACTATTTAAAGCTTTTTGATTTAAAAGCTTATGAGGGGTCACTGCCATCCTTACCCTTAATTTTGATTAACGAATCTTAAATACGAATCTTTATTTTCACAGTCAGATAAAATTAACGTTATTAGCCTGTATTTAGCATTTAACTTTATTCATAGCTATCGTAGTTTATAACGCGACTTTTTATTTAAATGTTCAGTTATTCTATTATATTTACTTAAGTTCTTCTAATTTAATATGACTTATAAAGGTAATATAGCACCACTCTGCCTTTTTTGTAATGGTCTACATTAATTTCTGCACTATAATCTGCACTATAAATAGGTAAGCCCTCTATCTTAAACCATATTGCAGGACTCTGGCAAATAGTGCCGTCATTCAATCTATGCCATGCGCTAGATTGAAATTAGCTGACATAAAACGTGGTACTTTTAATTTAAACTAATAAATATTTTTTCGATGAAAGCTGATTACTTTATGCGTCAATACTTAAAGTAAACATCAATACTTAATAATAGCTGCTAGTAAACTGACTATTTAAAGTGAGCCTTCTGTGGGCTGTATTTCACGATCTTTAATGCTTTGTTGCCACTTAGCAGAGCGCCGTGTTCTATCCGCTACTTGACCGACTAACTGACCACAAGCAGCATCTATATCATCTCCACGCGTTTGGCGAATGGTACAGACAAATCCAGCATTATTTAGAATATTGCTAAAAGCATGGATACGATTATTACTCGAACGCTGGTATGGCGCATGGGGGAAGGGATTGAAAGGGATTAAGTTTATTTTACTGGGTAACCCTTCTAATAAATCGACCAACTGATACGCATGCTCATCACTATCATTAACCCCAGCGAGCATCACATATTCAATAGTAACGTGCTTCTTATGTCGCGGATTACTATCATGAACATACGCTTTTGCAGCTGCTATCAACTCGCTTAACGGGTATTTTTTATTAATGGGCACCAGCTCATTGCGTAGCTCATCATTGGGCGCATGTAACGATATGGCTAATGCCACATCAATATCATTATATAAGTCATACATCTTTGGTACGACGCCTGAGGTGGACAAAGTAACACGTCGCTTAGACAACCCATAAGCATGGTCGGATAACATAAGACTCATTGAGGACACCACGGGTTTGTAATTTAGCAGTGGCTCACCCATCCCCATCATTACCACATTCGTCACATTATTTTGCCACTCTTGACTATCCACATCTTCCATATAAGAGGCATTTGCCACCCAAAGTTGACCAATAATTTCAGCAGCTGTTAAATCACGCTCAAACCCCTGCTTTCCGGTACTACAAAAGCTACAATCCAGCGCACAGCCCACTTGAGAAGAAATACACAACGTCTTACGACCGTTGACCTTACTATCATCGGCAGGAATCAATACGGTCTCGACAAGCGACCCTCCAGCCACTTTAAACACCCATTTACGTGTACCATCATCACTATATTCTTTATGCACGACTTCAGGCGGCACAACGCAGGCTTGCTCGCTAAGCTTTTCGCGGAGACCTTTGGATAAGTTGGTCATTTTTTCAAAGTCGGTCACACCATGCTGATAGATCCACTTCATCACTTGCGTGGCTCGAAAAGGCTTTTCACCAATTTGTTTGAAATAATCCCCTAATTGATCTTGGCTCATACCGAGAATATTAGTTTTGGCAGGAGCTGAGAGCTTCGGATCAAAGGAAGTGAGCGGGCCATCAGCGGATTGCATAGGGATTTTGGTCATGATTTATTAACTAACCTAATAGGGTTTGTGAATTTAGTATGAGTTATAGGGTTTGAAAGTTTTGTATGTATTTTACGGATGTCAATGGATAATGACCCATACGCCTCAATCATCATAGTACTGAGAAAGTACTGAGCGTGAAGTCTCTTATACCATTAAACATCATATTATAACTTAAATTTCTTAAGCCTATGTTGTCATATATTACCAAGTGTAGAAATATCAAGCTTGTGAATTTACAATGAAAAACGGCTAAGCATCTGCCTAGCCGCTTTAAAGAATGAGCGCATGTATAAATAAGAACGTAAATTTATATCTAAAATATACACTTCATGTAAAATGCACTTAATAATTGCACTTAATAATAAGGCAAATGTTTAGATTAACGCGTACGGTTTAAAACTTCATCGTCATTGAAGAAATAAGCAATTTCACGCTTAGCCGACTCAGCAGAATCAGAGCCATGTACCGCATTTTCATCGATGCTAGACGCGAAGTCTTTACGGATAGTACCTTCAGCGGCATCGGCTGGGTTGGTAGCGCCCATGATTTCACGGTGCTTAGCAATCGCATTGTCACCCTCTAATACGGATACCACAACTGGCCCAGAGGTCATAAAAGAGACGAGATCATTATAAAAAGGACGCTCTTTGTGCTCAGCATAGAAGCCACCTGCCTTTTCATTATCAAGGTGAAGCATTTTAGCGCCAACGATTTTTAGGCCTGCGTCTTCAAAACGGCTGTAGATAGCGCCAATATGATTGCCACCAACTGCGTCAGGTTTGATAATAGATAATGTACGTTCGATAGCCATGTTAAGCTCCTTAAGTAAAAAAAGTAATAAATAAAAGAATTTATAAAGTAATAAACAATTATTATAAGTTATAAAGGGTTCGGGTTATATCCTAAGACGTCAATCATTAGAATAGAGCTCGCCTTCAAACTGCACTTATTATAGCGATTCAGCGCCTAAATGATAGTCAAAATAAAGCTCAATAGTATTATATTAACATTATGATACTTTTTTAATGGTTTATAGCCTGATTTTAAACATAGTATATCAAGATATTTTAGCACGATAGATCATAGATAAAGGAAATAGCATGCCACATTCTCAAAAGCCAAGCACACCGCCTCATCCACAACAGTCTAATACAAAAAATAAAGCGGATGCCCTTAAAGCTAATAGAAACAAAGCCAATACTCTAATAGCAAATAGCATGGAGGCCAATGAGCGCCAATACCAAGTGGGTATGGTTAAAAGATATGGTCTACTGATTGTGGTCGCTATTGTGACTATAGTAGCGATAGTGCTATCGGTCTGGTGGCTGGCGATAGTGGCGGCGTTGTTGGTGTTAGTGGGTATTTATGATTTACTACAATCTAAGCATGCGGTACTCTACAATTATCCTATTACCGGTCATATTCGTTATTTTTTAGAGAGCTATCGACCTGAAATTCGTCAATATTTTCTTGAAGATGATAAAGAAGAAGTTCCTTTTTCACGTCAGCAGCGCGCTTTGGTATATCAACGTGCTAAAAACGTTAGTGATACCAACGCCTTTGGCACACTGGATGATCTATATTCAAAAGACAAAGAGTGGTTTTTACAATCTCAAAATAGTCATCCGCTGAATGTTGAAGACTTTCGAATCGTCGTAGGTAATGACCACTGCAAACACCCTTACTCGATGTCAGTGTTCAATATATCTGCCATGAGCTTTGGTAGCTTGTCAGGTAATGCCATTATGGCACTAAATCACGGGGCGAAACTAGGCGGATTTGCACACGATACTGGGGAGGGTTCAATTAGTCCCTATCATCGTAAATATGGTGGCGACTTAATTTGGGAGATCGGTACGGGCTATTTTGGCTGCCGAGATGCACAAGGCAATTTCAACGCTGAGTTGTTTGAGACACACGCCAAAGAAGACCAAGTCAAAATGATCGAGATTAAAATATCTCAAGGTGCAAAGCCTGGTAAAGGTGGCGTCTTGCCTGCAGAAAAAATCACTGAAGAAATTGCCGAAACTCGACGCATACCAATGGGAGAAGACTGTGTTTCTCCCGCTACCCATTCGGCCTTTTCAACCCCAAGGGAGTTGGTTCACTTTTGGCAGGAGCTGCGCGACCTATCTGGTGGTAAGCCCGTCGGTTTTAAGCTGTGTATCGGTCAGCCCTGGCAGTTTATGGCCATCGTTAAAGCCATGATTGAGGAGGATAACTATCCAGACTTTATTGTAGTGGATGGTGCTGAAGGCGGAACAGGCGCTGCGCCTGTAGAGTTTATGGATAGTGTGGGTATGCCACTCATTGATGGCTTTTTATTGGTTCACAATACGTTAGTCGGTGCGGGTATCCGCGACAAGATAAAAATTGGCGTCAGTGGTAAAATAGTCTCTGCCTTTGATATTGCCAAAATGCTCGCGCTAGGCGCTGATTGGTGTAACTCAGCTCGTGGGTTTATGTTTGCAGTAGGCTGTATTCAATCTCGCTCTTGTCACACCAATACGTGTCCTACTGGAGTCGCGACTCAAGATCCGTTTCGCGAAAAGGCGTTGGACGTGCCCAGTAAATCTCATCGCGTCGCAAGTTTCCATAAAAATACCCTTAAGTCCTTGGCCAACTTTGTGGGTGCAGTGGGTCTGTCACATCCTTACGACTTGCATCCCTATCATATTGCACGACGTATGAATGATGGCTCTATCAAATTATTATCACGCTGTTTTTACTTTATTGATGAAGGCGCGCTACTCGACATGAGTGCTCGTTCAGATATTTATAATCAGATGTGGGTAATGGCTGATCCGGATAGCTTCAAAGCGGATAATGAGGCTTTTGTGGCTTATAACTCTGATTCACGAGATTTGCACAGACTGGCTCAGAACAATGAAGTAGTGTCTTAGGGTCTGATTTATGACAAATTATAAAAGTGACATGACGCGCTAGAATTAGACTGCTTCTAAAGTAAGCTATTTTTAGAGAAGCCGGTTTTTTGCAAAAGCTATCAGCACTCGTATTCATAAAATAATGCTATTCTTAGGCTAACGCTAAGATATGTTCGAATACATGAACACAGGTTCTGAGAATAACTTATTGAGCAATATATGATTAAAGCATTTCAAAACCTAGGAAAATTTAGCCCTTGTTTGCCCCTAAGCTGTTTAGCAATAGGTGCTATGTTGATACTCAGTGGCTGTAATGAGGATGAGCTTAGTGGTCTGATAGATAAGGTAAAGGCTACCGACTCCAAAGATACAGACGCTAACTTCTGTCAGGCAGGTGTATCCCCTTTTGCTTATACCCTGTGTGAGGTCTCTCAAGACAGCTTGTCCGACCCAAACAGCGCATTATCCCTTCATTTATTCTGGAAGTCTGGACAATGGCAAAACAAGGAAGGGTCTTTGGATCAAAAAACCTCTCGCCTGCCGCTTTATAATTTTGATGCCTTAATAGACGACCTACCCCCATCGAGTACGCTTAAGTTTGCTGCCAATGCTGGCATGTATAACAACGAATTTGCCCCTATCGGCTATACCGTCATACAGGGCACGCAAATATTGTCATTAAACCTTAATGAGGGTGCAGGCAACTTCCATCTAATGCCAAATGGGGTACTGTGGTGGGATAAAAACAATCACATTAACATCACTGAAAGTCATAAGTTGGCAGAGCTTCAAAAAAGCGGCGACGCTAAGCCTTGGTATGCTACTCAATCTGGACCCATGCTGGTCATCGATGGCAACATTCATCCTAAGTTTAACCCAGAGAGTACTTCTGTCAAGATACGCAATGGGGTTGGTGTGTGCGATGATGGCAACATTAAATTTGTCACCAGTCATAATCCTGTTAACTTTTATCAATTTGCCCGTTTTTTTGAAAAAGATCTACACTGCCCCAACGCCTTATTTTTAGATGGGGGTATTGCCTCGGCGTTATATTCTCCTGATACCGAACATAAAGATGAGAAGAATATGGGGGTCATGGTAGGACTGATTAAAGACAATGACTTAAAAAAGGTTACTCCAACTAAAGTCGACATGAAGAATACTGCTGAAGCAACCGGTGTAAACTAGGACTTAATGGTCAAAGCTATTGTAAAATAATTACAAAATAATTGACCGTCATTATCAGTAGGCAGGATAATACGACCCCCACTCTATCTAATTTTTGCTACAATACGCGCTATTTAAAATGAATATTAACGATATAAAAACTATTCTATCTATCCTGTTTATATCTTTAAATCAACGTTTTATCTTTAACTCAACGCTTGTATGACAATCTATTTAAATTAAGAGAGACACATCATGGGCTTTAATTGTGGCATCGTGGGCTTACCAAATGTCGGAAAATCGACTTTATTCAACGCCTTGACCAAAGCAGGTATCGCAGCTGAAAACTTCCCCTTTTGTACCAAAGATCCTAACGTCGGTATCGTACCCGTTCCAGATCCTCGTCTGCAAAAACTTGCCGCCATTGTCAATCCTGAGCGAGTATTGCCAACAACGATGGAATTCGTTGACATCGCAGGTCTAGTGGCAGGTGCCTCGCAAGGTGAAGGAATGGGTAATCAGTTTTTAGCAAATATCCGTGAAACTGATGCAATTGCTCATGTGGTACGTTGCTTCGATGATGACAACGTGATTCATGTTGATGGTCGCGTGAGCCCCATTGATGATATCGAAACCATCAATACTGAGCTTGCTCTTGCTGACTTAGAAGCAGTTGAGCGTGCCATTACCAATCTAACCAAAAAAGCCAAGGGTAACGATAAAGACGCACAAGCTACCTTAGACGTGTTTAAAAAGATTGAGCCCTTTGTGGTAGAGGGTAAAGCGGCCCGTGCTGCCAATCTTGATGATGATGAGAAAAAACTTATTAAAAGCTATGGTCTTATCACCCTAAAGCCAACCATGTATATTGCCAACGTCAGTGAAGATGGGTTCGAGAATAACCCTTATTTAGATGCTGTTCGTGAATATGCTGCTAAAGAAGATGCCATTGTCTTGCCACTGTGTAATCAAATTGAAGCTGAAATTTCACAGTTAGAAGACGATGATAAAGCTGATTTCTTAGAAGCCATGGATATGGAAGAAGCAGGTCTTGATCAAGTTATTCGCTTAGGCTATAAAATGCTTGATATGCAGACTTATTTTACCGCTGGGGTTAAAGAAGTACGTGCTTGGACTGTCAAAGTCGGTGCGACTGCGCCAGAGGCTGCTGGTGTCATCCATACTGACTTTGAGCGTGGATTTATTCGTGCAGAAGTCATCGCTTATGAAGACTTTATTGAGTATAACGGTGAAAAAGGGGCGGCTGCCGCGGGTAAAGCCCGACTAGAGGGTAAAACCTATATCGTTCAAGACGGCGATGTCATGCACTTTAGATTTAATGTGTAGAGCTGACGTTAGCACTGACCGTTTAATAGAACACTAAATTTTAGGTTTGTATTCAAGAATTAGTACTTAATTTTGTTTAAGTTTAATTTTAAATAAATCTCGTTTTAACAAAGTCAATTTAATCAAAGCCGATATACACTATCGGCTTTATTTTATGACTTTATTGTTATAGTATAACATAACTTATTAAGCGTCTATTTTTATTTCTCTAATGATGCTAAAGCCTGAGGTTTATGCAGCGTTTAAATTTAAATAGACCCCTGTCTTATACCTCTAACTTGCTTTGCTCTAAATTATGACGTAAGACCTAACCCTTTTAATTAAACTTGTCCCATCAAAGGAAACCATTGTGACTCTACCCAAAAGCACGACATTATTCACGCTGATCTGTTTGCCTACCGCTACTGTCCTAACAGGCTGTCAACCCAACGACTCTATTGAAACTGTCGAAAAGGCAGAAGAGACTCCTCAACATAACGAAGAACATAGCGAAGAAAATGGTGTGCATCACGAAGATCATGCAGACCATAGTGACCATCATGACGATGAAGGTCATGACAATGTCGCTCATGCAGACGAGCATGAGCATGATCATGATCATGACAAAATTTACACCACGTTCAACTGTACACCAGACACAAGTTTAAGTGTCTATTATCATGACGATATTCAGCCTAAAACGGCACACTTGCTAATCGATGGCATAGAATATGATTTAACCAAAACCAACTCATTGCCAGATGACATCCATTCAGGTGACGTCTATATCGGCAATGTAGGTCTTGACGAGCATCATGGTCTACTCTGGCAAGTAAACGATAATAACGCTACTTTATATGAAATTTCTGTTGATCATACAAAGTCTGATGCCGTTCAAGAAACAAAGCGTGTTGAACATAAAAAACCGCTTTATCAGTGTCAACCAGCTACAGTCGCGTAGGCTGACCAATTCACCTATCATTAGTTAACCGACCCAAACTCCAAGCACCAAGTACCAAGTACCAAGTACCAAGTACCAAGCAGGGCGTATCATTAAATGAGTACATAAGTAAAATTAGAACATAAGCTCATTAATGACAATACGCCCTAGGTCAATTCGAAATTTTTCTGTTATGCTTATTGGCAACTGCATTTCTTTTTTGATTTGGTCAATTGGTGTCCTATGACTCAGCAAAACCTTAACCTGAACCGCCATTTAAACAATACTGATTTAAAAAAATTAACCCCCAGCAAGCATTGGTCTTATTTACTGACGGATCGCCGCTTAGGCAGTATAAAAAAAGACCGCGCCCAAGAAAAATCCCGCACTCCTTTTCATAAAGACTACGATAGGCTTATTTTTTCCCAGTCGTTTCGTCAATTAAACCAAAAGACACAAGTACATCCCTTAACCAATCAAATGGGTATTCACACTCGACTCACCCACTCGCTTGAAGTCTCTTGTATAGGCCGCTCCTTAGGAATGATGGCAGCAGAGAAGCTACAAGATAGCCTGTCAAATGGTCTACCACGTGGCATCAGTGTCGGTGATATTGGCGTAATCGTACAGGCCGCTTGTCTGGCTCATGATATTGGCAACCCACCGTTTGGTCATGCTGGTGAATACGCCATTCGTGACTGGTTTAATCAGCCTAGTCAGCAAGGCTTTCTGAGTCACATGACACCAGCGCAGCGTTTAGACTTGCAGGGCTATGAAGGCAATGCTCAAGGCTTTAGACTATTAACCCGTAATGAGCATCACCCTGATCGAGGCGGGATGCGTCTTACCTGCGCCACATTGGGTGCCTTTATGAAATATCCTTGGCTTGCCAAGCACAGTAATCTGGTCAAAGAGGATCTCACGCTAAGTTCAAACCAATCCCAGTCAGCGCAACTATCTGCACAACCAAACTTTGATCAGCACTACAATGACACTCCGCCTTCTAAGCATCCTACTGATTCTAAAAAAACCAATTCAACCACTCCTTGTACTCAAGCGAATACACCTATCAGTGGACTAAGTATACATAAATACGGCTGCTTCTTTAATGATGGAAATCTATTAGATAAGCTTGCAAGTCAATTACGACTGCCTTATGCACCAGATCATGATGGCTATGCCCGTCATCCGTTAGCCTATCTTTTGGAAGCTGCCGATGACATTTGCTATGCGCTTATTGATCTTGAAGATGGCATCCTTCTTAATATGATTGACTACCGAGAAGTTGAACCCTTGATGCTAGGATTGATGGGCTCTCGCGGGGCACCACCTGAAGTAACCAATAATGCCCCTATTGTGCAAAAGCTTGCTGCGCTAAGGGGTCGCGCGATGATGCGACTGGTCGATAAGGTGACGCAGGCATTTGTCATCCATGCCGATGAGATGCTTGCCGGCGAAATGCAAGGCAGTCTATTTGACCACTGTGAGCGTAGTGTCAGTGAGGGTATTGCCAAAGCAAAAAGCCTAGCCTCCTCTCAAATTTTCGCCCATCCAAGTAAAGTACGTATGGAGCTGATGGCCAATCGCTGCTTACAAACACTGCTTGATGCTTTTATGCCCTTGGCGTTGTTACCACTTACTCAGCACCCACCACATTTTGAACAAAAGCACCTTATCCAATTACTAAATCTACATTTGCATACTCTTAATCGTCAACTGGGCCTCGATGTCTATGATAATGCCTTAAATATCTTGGATTATATAACGGGTATGAATGACCATGAGGCCTATCGCTTGGCGCAAGATTTAAATGGTATTGGTGATAAGGTATGGTAATCTAATACTTTTTCAACAAAAAAGTTTGCTTATACGTTCTTTTTTATTGAATCTAATGTGACTGGGTATTATGCATTGCACCTATAGAACTACTTTTCATTCAGCGCAATCGAATAATACCAGTTGCCACCCAACCCAACTTTGCGTTAGTCTAAAAAAATTAAGGCGTTTGCTGACGCCTGCCCCAACCTTCATTACCACTGAGATACGCTAACATGACCATGACAAACACCTCCAATTTAAACACCCGCGAGCAGAAGAAATTACAAACGCGTCAAGCATTTTTCAATGCGGTTCTTGATCTGTGTATGTTAGGACAGTCTTTTGGCTCCATCAGCTTGCGGCAAGTTACCCGCGAAGTTGGTGTCGTACCCACTGCCTTTTATCGACATTTTGATGATATGGAAAACTTGGGTCGCAGCTTGGTTGAAGAAGAGCTTGGACAAGCGCTATCTACGCTACGAAGTGGTCTACAAATGGGGCGCACCCGTAGCTATGATCGGCAGATTGCCAAAAGTATTCAGTTGTTTTTTGCATCCGTTGATGAGCATCCTCGCTATTGGCAGTTTTTAGTGAGTGAACGCTTTGGTGGTTCAGAGTCGGTACGTAACGCCATCGACGCCCAAATCAAACTCTTTGCGCAAATTATGGGTGAGGATTTAGGATTACAACCAGCCTTTAATCATATTAATGCCGAAGACAGACGATTACTGGCAGAGGCCGGTCTTAATTTATTTTTAACCTGGATTATTGATTGGTTGGACCTGACTTATAGCCAGACACATGATGAAGACGTGGATAATGACAATCTAAAAGCTAAAAAAGAGCACATGCTTAGACAGTGTACCCGTCAAGCTCAAATGTTGTTTTACGGGGCTGAGAACTGGCGTTCAAATGAACAAACGCTGTTAATGGATGACTAAAAAAACTGCCCTTTCATATTCACTGAAAGGGCAGTTTTTTTATTGATGCTAATTTTTAGGTTTATGCGAATAAGATATGGCAGGCCTGAAAAGTAATAAAATGTGGGAAGCATCTTCATAATCTTTATAAAAGACTGCACCTTATAGCTTTAGGAAATATAGCTTTAGCGAATTTATCAATACGTTTTACTATAGTAGTCGATTATCTCAAAGGCAACATGTTACGAGCTTTGCGATTGTTGATGGGCTTCACTTTCTGAATCAATTTGATTAACCAATTCTACCATATCGTCGTCATCAACATTTTGACTCGGATACTGTTTAGGTAAATCCAACATCTGCTGAACCAATGCAATACGCAATGTATCTCGACGTCCCAAATAGCGTTGATAGAAGCTAGAATTTAGTAAGCTTGCTCCCCCTTGACCTATCGACCAGATAGTCGATAGATAATCACGGGTGCTTAGACCACTATTTTGACTTTGCAAATACTGACTGCTAATGTCAATCAACCGTTTCATACGTGCCCGTCTGATCTCATATAGCTCACCAAACATTCTATTAAGACCTTGAGCAGACGCAGCCAAACGCTCCTCAATTTGGTTAAATAATAATGCTTTTTGCGGATTCATCAATTGCTGGAGTATCATACGCGATACGCAAGCTGACACACAGTCATCAATTCTATTGATTTCGAACAACTGCTCTTCGTAACGAATAATGATACGCAGATATAACTCGTCTTTACTTGAGAAATGCTTATATAAGGTGCCTTTAGCCAGATCGAGTTGATCGGCCAAACTGTCTAAAGTGATATCACCACTTCCTGCTTCAAGTAAGAGCTGCTCAGCTGTGGCTAAAATGTTCTCTTCGCGGTTCTTGAATTGCTGCTGCCTGCTCATGCAAACTCCTAACCTTGTCGTTGTTATATCAAAGAAAATGCTGTTTAGAGCACATTGAAAGTCACCCTACAACAATAAGCGTTATGACTGATTGGTCATAACCTGAATAGGATACCCATTTTATTAACAATGTGCCAGTAGTTCCTCGAAATTTTTTGCAGTGAGTTGACCAACTTCCTCTGAGCTTATCCCAAATAAATCTCCCAAGCAGCTAGCCACGTAAGTCACATATGCCGGTTCGTTAGATTTCCCTCGTTTGGGGACAGGGGCTAGATAAGGACTGTCCGTTTCGATAAGCAGTCTATCTTTAGGCACCTTTAAGGCAACATCACGCAGACTTTGTGCGTTTTTAAAGCTGACTATTCCCGAAAATGAAATATAAAACCCTAAATCAAGCGCTTTCTTAGCGGTATCCCAGTCTTCGGTAAAGCAATGAATAATGCCATGGTCTGCCTTTTCAGCTTTTAAAATATCAATGGTGTCCTGTTTGGCTTCTCGAGTATGAATGATTAATGGCTTTTTTAACGTTTGGCTGGCATGGATATGACGTGCTAAACTCGCCTTTTGCTCCTGCTTATTCTCATCACTCCAATAATAGTCTAGACCTGTCTCACCAATCGCCCAGACATGGTCAGCAGAAGCCATATCAACTAAGCGCTCTGTGCTAGCAGACTTTAGAACCTGTAGATCTTCACAAGGGTGAATACCCACGCTCATACCAAGATTAAGATCATCATCGCCATATTTGCTAATAATGCCATATATCTCATCATACTCTGCAAAGTCGCACATAATCGCCATGGCGCGACTCACATTGGCTTCTTTCATGGCATGAATAACACCGTCAAGTTTGCCATCGTGGTTGCTTAAATCTAGACGGTTAAGGTGGCAGTGGCTATCTGTATACATAAATACTCTTCTAAATTTAAAATGGATGGTAATGACTGTCTGTTAACAATAGATTTATTTTTAATATCGGTATCAATTACTTAAAATCAAGCCGCTGAATGTATGACATCCTAGTTTTATAGCTTTATAGTTTAAATTTTATGGATGGAGACAATCTGCAAAGCTCTTTCGCCCTTAGTTTGTTGTAATGATTGAAAGCCCACATCATACTGTTTATAACGTATATAGTACACCCGGTTGCTATCGCTTTGACGATAAGCTGGACGCGGGTCTTGAGAGATTAATTGACATATTATATCCCTATCGTCTATCGTTAGCTGGGCCTCAAAAACTTCAGAGGCTGATTGAGTTTCAAGCCTTTTTTCGTTACTCTCGTCATGGCCGTTACACATGACACGATTACTCTCGCAGTTCATATTCATTAAACGATCAAACTGAACCCTTGCTGACTCACTAATCGACACCGGCATTAACACAGGCTTTTGTGACGCATACCCACTCACTGCTTCCGTAATGGCATCACTATAAGCAATATAAGGTTTGATATCGATAATGGGCGTGCCATCTACCATATCAGATCCGGTAATGTGAAGCTGCACTCTACCCTCTACCACGTCTACCCGTATCAACCTCACCACTGATAAGCCTAGCTGCGAAGGACGGTAGGTACTGCGTGTAGCAAAGACACCTAGTTTAACATTACCCCCCAGTCTAGGAGGTCTTACTTTGGGTTTAAAGGGCTGAACCTCATTCTTCGACTTCAAATAATTGTGGTGTGCCTGCCACGTGATCCAAAGATGGCTAAACTGCTCAATGCCTTCAAAGGCTTCAGGTGTGTCATAAGGGTCTAACAGCTCTATATAGCTACTATAAGCCACTAAATTCGGCTGACGCGGTATACCGAACTTTTGCGATAGCGGTGAACGGTGATATCCAATGATAGGAATAGACAGGTTGTTTTCAGCGTTAGGCATAAATCGTTTGCTTGGCTTGTGTGATGAATTCAATATTGTAAGCTATTCAGTACGCTATTAGCAGTGAATAAGCGGCTTATATTGATTTTAACATCTGTTATTCCATTTTATTATGATGCTTTTATCAATTTTTGCCGAGATTGACGTTATGATAGTGAAAAATTTGTTATTATATGCCGATTAGCATAGTGAGAACTTTTATCATTTAATTAGTTCATTTGATAAAGTATTTGTCTCTCTGTCAGGCGTAATGATTCATATTGAAATGGTAATTCGTATTTGGTCAATACCCTACTGACTGGTTTGCCCGATTCATATTTTAATCGTTAAGCAATCGTTTTACAGTAACAAATAATCGTTTAACATCAAATGACCGTTTAAGAGTATCAAAAAATCTGGTTCTCCTCTATTTCACACAGTTTTGTTAAAATAAATCACCATTTTAAATCGATAATCGACATTTCTGATATCCATTTTACTGAGGCTTGTATGTCAAAATTCCACACCGAAACAGTGACCTATGTACACCACTGGAATGATTCTTTATTTACCATCAAAACCACTCGTGATGCTGGTTTACGCTTCCGTAATGGTGAGTTCGCCATGATTGGCATTATGGTAGATGGCAAGCCATTGATGCGTGCGTATTCGATTGCCAGTCCAAACTATGAAGACCATTTAGAGTTTTTCTCAATCAAAGTGCAAGATGGGCCTTTGACCTCACGCTTACAGCATATCAAAGTGGGTGATGAGCTAATTATTAGTAAAAAACCGACGGGCACTTTGGTCATTGATGACTTACTGCCGGGCAAAAATTTATATATGTTAGCGACAGGTACTGGTCTAGCGCCTTTTTTATCCCTGTCTCGTGACCCTGAAGTTTACGAGAACTTCGATAAAATCATTCTATGTCATGGGGTGCGCCGTGTCGAAGATCTAGCTTACCGTGAGATGTTTGAAGAGACCCTGCCAAATGATGAGCTCTTTGGTGAATGGTATCGTGAAAAGTTTATCTACTACCCAACCGTGACCCGCGAAGACTTCCGTAATACAGGTCGTATCACAGATCTTATGAAGTCTGGTAAGCTCTACGAAGACATTGGATTACCGCCTATTAATAAAGAAGATGATCGGGTAATGATTTGTGGCAGCATGCCCTTCAACGCCGATATTTCTGAAATCCTTGACGGCTATGGTTTGACTGTTTCTCCACGAATGGGCGTGCCCGCGGATTACGTGGTTGAGCGTGCGTTTGTTGGTTAATAAATCTATTGTGGGGCGTATGTGATTAATAAAACACTTGACCACATTTGATAAATTGATATAATACGCCTCCTATCAAGCACATATTAAATGTTGCTACCCTACATGCCGGTGTGGTGGAATTGGTAGACACGACGGATTCAAAATCCGTTGCCTTTAAAAGCGTGTCGGTTCAAGTCCGACCACCGGTACCATTTAAAATAATTAAGCCCCTCTTTTAGGGGCTTTTTTATTGTCTTGCTTTTTAATGTCTGGATAAGTAATAACCGTTTAGCTAGTTTATTATTCAATACTATCACTACTAAACTCACTTATAGCATGATCTAGTTTACTTTCGATCTGGTCTATTATTTTAACTTTAAAGCTTTTGAATAAAAAACCTAGCTTCGCGTATAACTCAAATTTTTCGGATGTGCTGATACACTGACCCGACACACCCTTACGGCTAAAAGTTACCACATCCCCAGTCTCAGATCGTTCTAGTCTGCACCTCATGCGATAGTCAGTTTCTGCAGATGCTATCCAGTCATCCGTAATTCTGCGAGCTTTTTCTAGGCCTAATGAGTGTGAGCGCTCGATATGCAAATCTGGATATATAAAATGTGGCGAATCACTCATGTGTTGCTTCCTCTATTATTACTTATTCATAGTATGGAATTACCTAACAATACCTTCAAAA